>JAJZET010000106.1 GCA_021805685.1 Pseudomonadota bacterium | reverse complement strand
TGCGCGCCAGACCCAGCAGGCCGATCAGCGCGATCGCATCGGCGACGCGCGCGCCGGGCAACAGCGTGCTCAACACCGGCAGCGCCGCCGCCGCCAGCAGGGTGGCGGCGAACACCACGTAGGGCGCGATGCGAAACAGTGGCGAGGCGGTGCGCGCCACCACGGCTTCCTTGCCCAGCAGCTTGCGCAATTCGCGATAAGGGGTCAGCAGGGGCGCGCCGCGACGATTCTGCAAGCGTGCCTTGACGCGGCGTATCCACGCCACCAGCAGCGGTGCCGCCGCCAGCAGCAGCAGCGGTTGCAACAGCGCGGCAGTCAGGGTCAGGACACGATCCACAACAACACCAGCAGGGTAATGAGTGACCAGGCCAGATAACGCCGCACGTGCCCGGCCTGCATGCGCCGCGCGAGGTCGGCGGCGCGCTCGGTCAGCGCGCCCAGCGGCAGGTACAGCCGGCGCCAGGCGCGATCACCGACGGTAAGTTCGTAACGCCCCGGTGTGACTTGTTCGTGCAACGCATACAGCGGCGCGAACACGCGCCGCTGTGGCTGCGCGAAACCGGCCGCGCTGTATTGCATGCGCGGTGTCGGCGGCGCAAAGCCGCAATCCCATGGCACGGTGCGGCGCACCGCCGCGCGCCGCCGCGGGCGCAGCAGGGCCACGCCCAGCGCGCCGACGATCAGCAGTACCGCGAGGATCGGCAGCGGCGAGTAACTGGCCGCGCTCGGGCTGATCGGCGTCAGCCACAGCCAGCCGTCGCCAGCGACCGTGGCGCCGGTCAACTGCGTCGCGGCGCGCGCCAGCAGGCCCAGCACCGGACCCGGCAGCAGCGCGGTGATGGCGATACCCAGGATCAGCAGCGCCTGCCCGGCCAGCATGCCGCGGCCGACCTCGTGCGCGCGCCGCGCCTGGCGCGAACGCGCGCGGCCGAGGAAGGCCGTGCCGAAGGCGCGCACGAAGACGGCCGCACCCAGCGCCGCGGTCAGCGCCAGTGCCGCCGCCGCCAGCGGTACCAGGATGCGCAGCAGGCTGTCGTGCAACTGCCACGCCTGCAATGCCGCCTGAAACGTCAGCCACTCGGAGACGAAGCCGTTCAGCGGCGGCACCGCCGCCATGCCCAGGCAACCGATCAGGAAAAACCAGCCGGTGCGCGGCATGCGCCGCAACAGGCCGCCGAGGTGATCAAGGCTGCGCTCGTGCGCGCCATGCAGCACCGCGCCGGCGCCGAGAAACAGCAGGCCCTTGAGCAGCGCGTGATTGAGCGCCTGGTACAAGGCCGCCACCAGCGCCAGCGCCGCCAAGGCCGGATGTCCCGCGGCCTGGAAGATCTGCGCCAGCCCCAGCGCCAGAAAGATGATGCCGAGATTCTCGATGGACGAATACGCCAGCAGCCGTTTCAGATCGGTCTGCTGCAATGCGAACAGCACGCCCAGCACCGCGCTGCCGCCGCCGACCAGTACCAGGGTCACGCCGAAACCCCACTGCGGCGGACCCAGCAGATCGAACACCACGCGCAGGAAGCCGTACAACGCCACCTTCAGCATCACCGCCGACATCAGCGCCGAGATGTGCGAAGGCGCGGCCGGATGCGCCTCGGGCAGCCACACGTGCAGCGGCGCCAGACCGGCCTTGGTGCCGAAACCGATCAGTGCCAGCGCGAAGGCCACCGCCGCCCACAGCGCATCGGGATGCGCGGCGCGCATCACCGCGAAGGAAAAACTGCCGCTGGCCGCGGCCAGCACGCCAAAGGCCAGCAGGATCGCCAGCCCGGCCACGTGCGCCAGCAGCAGATACAAAAACGCGGCGTGACGATGCTCGGCCTGCTCGTGCTGGAACGCCACCAGAAAATACGAGGCCAGCGACATCAGCTCCCACGCCACCATGAACAGGAATGCATCCGCCGCCAGCAGCACGCCGAGCATGCCGACCACGAACAGGGCGGTGAACACGCCCAGCGCGGCCAGCGAGTCACGCCCGTTGCGAAACTCGCGCGCGTAGCCGGGGCCGTACACGGCCACCGCCAGCAGCACGGCGCCGAGGATCAGCAGAAACACCCCGGCCAGCGGATCAACTTGAACTTGCCACGGCAGCCACGGCAGGCCCAGCGGCAGTAGCGCATGGTGCACACCGCCAAACCACAGCGCATCGATGCCGGCGCCCAGCGCCGCCAGCGCGCACACGCCGAGCAGCGGAAAGCTCAGCCACGACAGCACCCGCGGCCAACGCGCCGCGGCGGGACTGACGGCCGCCGAAGCCAGCGCCGCGACCACCGCGACGCCGGCCAGTGGCAGCGCGAGCGCGGCGAGCATCATGGCAGAGCGGGCTCCGGCGTCGCCGGCGACGATTTCAAGCGCACGCCACGTCCGCCGCCGCTGCTGGTCTGGCCCTCGCTGATCAGCTCGATCCCGCTGCGCTCCAGCGCTTCGATCAGCTTCATCAGCGAATCCACGGTGCCACGCACGGTGCCGTCGCTGGCTTCCATGCGCTGGATGGTGGGCACCGACAAGCCGCACAGCTCAGCCAGTTGGCGCTGGTCGAGGCCCAGTAGCGCACGCGCGGCGCGCAGTTGCGGTGCGGTTATCACGCATCAACTCTAATGTTCAATACCACAGGGATGATATTTCAAACATTATTCATGCCGCAACTTCCAGCGCCAGTTGTCGGCGGGGCTTAACCTTGTCACAAGTGGGTTTGAACCTGTCACGAGTGCTTAAACCTGTCACTGGGTGCGTTGCGAAGGTGGGGAGGTGGGCCGTAGGCGACAGCGAAGGGGGCGGCCAGCAGTACCGGTCGCAGGCCTGGGTGCCCGTGCTCTACCGCTGCCGCTTACCCATAGGGGTTTGACGGACGGAGCGCGGAAACCTCAAGCAAAGGCGGGGCTCATTTTCGATTCCTGCCGGCTCAGAGATGCATCGCCCGCCGAATATTGTCGTGCCAGTTCGGGACGTCGCCTAGAACGCGAACCGCTTCATCGTTCGCATGGCCGAGAACACGGGCCACCAAAAGGATCACCGAGCGTCTGGAGGGGAGCGACCGACAAGGCCCGGAGAGCACGCTCCAGGTCGGATCCTTCTTGCCCATCGTGTAGTCGATCGGTGTAAAGCGAAGGACGTGACGGTCGCTGTAACGCGGATTCAATTGGTTCACGAGGGCGTCGGGGACCTTTCCATCGGGCGGCCGTACCAGCATCGCGGCGATGCGCAGCACATTCCGCTCGAGGAGTCCCGCCTGGAAGGTGGTGGGAGGCGTGTGGAGGTTGCCCACACCTTCCCTGTAGAGGAACGCCTCGAACTCGATCAAAGCTTTCCACGTCGCTCGATCGCCCCTCCACTTCGGGAGGGCGCCCTGCGCGAAGTCCCGTGCCTTCGCGAGATGCTTGCGAAAGTTGTGGACATGGACCAGACATGCGGGATTGCCATCGAGCCAACCGGCGGGCATGCGCCGTCGCCCTTCAGGGTTGTTGCCGCCCCAGGAAAACAGCGGACAGCCGTGGATCAAACAATGGGTCAGGAGTCGCCGCGCCCAGTCGAGACGGAAGTAAGGCGCCTGGCCCTGTTCCAGTCGCTCGGCAAAGCAGATCGGGCAATACGCATTGCGCAGATGCTTGGGCAGCAGATGGTCCTTCCGCGCGGCACGGTGCGAGGCGAGCGCCTCGACCGGCAGGCCGCACGCGGCGGCATAGTCGCCGAGGAAGCCATCGGCTTCCATCGGGTCCAGATCCCCGGCTGACAGGCACTGCATGGGAGAGACCTGCAGCATCATCTGCCGGCGCGTCGTTCCCCAGCATTGGGCCTGCCGGTCGAGCAGCGACGACAGCGACTCCCCATCGCCCGGCAGAAGCGGCAGCAGGCGGCAGGGATGCCAGCCCGTGCGAGTCCTAGCCCCCATGCACGCCCCCTTCGCGGACTTGCCGAGAAGGCACATCCACGGCGTCCATCAACCCGCGCAGCGTCACCCGTTCTTCGCCGCTCAATACCGCCTGGACGGCTGCACTGGTCACGATGCTCATGATGCGGCGCAAGCCGCCGGACGACGCCTTGATCAGAAACTCCAGCACCCGTTCGTCGCGCAGGAGTGAAGGCTTGCGCAGGGGCAGTTGGGCCAGCACGGCGAGCAGGAAATCGAGGAAGTCGTTGTCCACCTTCCAAGGCTCGAGCCTGAACACCTTGAGGCGTTGGGCCAGATGGCGGTCGGTGACCAACGACCGCTCGGATTCCGGTGCGCCAAGACAGATCAGCGGAACCTTGGCCACGTTCATCAGATACTTCAAGCCGTCCAGGACGCGCCGCTGATCTCTGGGCGTGCCCTCGGCCACGCTCTGGATCTCGTCGACGACCAGTGCGCGCACCTTGAGCAGGCGCAGGATGCGGATCACCGCCATCTCGCGATCCGGGGTGTGCATGGTGCGACTCACCGGCCCGTCCAGACTCTGCAGGACGCGCCCATACACCTCGCGCATGGTGCGCGCGCCCGAGGCATCAATGATCACGATGCGACGATCGTCGTCCTTGGCGTAGATCGCCTGCACCAGCTCGCCGAAGGTCGTCTTGCCGCTGCCGGAGTCGCCCATCAGCAGCATGCCGTGGCTGCCATGCTCCTCGGGGGTGGTGAGCAACCAATCAGTATGGTCAAGCGCACGCGTCAGTGCCGAGTGTTCGATGACCGTGCCCTTGCGGATGAGCTCGATCCTGGCCAAGTTGGGGAGCAGCGCGCATGTGCGCGCTGCCTCGTCCAGGTGATCCAGGGCGTTGGATGGAGATGCGGGCGCCTCGGAGCCGCGCTTTTTCGGCGCGACAACTTGCTGGGTAGTGGGTGTGGTCATGGGTCACCGCCGCGTGGTGATGTGGACAGGCAGACGCTTGGGCTCGAGTTGAAGGTCAAGCGTCGAAGGCGGTGCGTTCGGCTCCGGGGGCGAGGTCGATTGGGCGATCGCCTGGGCGCGCTGCTGCTGGCCGGTCCGGACAGCGACGGTGCGGTGCGCTTGCTTGCGCGCCTGCTTGCTCCCCTCGATCAGAGCGGACCGGGTCCGCACGCTCTCGTCCTGCTGCGCGAGAAGTGCCGGATCGCGACCGACCTCGCGGCACGCCTTGCGGTGCCGCAGCCAGTCCTCAAGGGTGAGCTGGGCAACGTCGTTCTCTGTGCAGGTGGCGCGCAGAATCTCGCCGTTTGGTCCGCGCAGGTAGACGTACCGGATATCGCCGGGGTCGTAGAACACGTCGCGGCGCTGCTCCGTCCCCACCCATTCCGCCAGGCCGCCGACCCAGTAATGCCGCTCCCACAACTGGATACCGGTACGGCGCACCAGGCGCTGCTCATGTGGGTAGAACGCCAGTCGAATCTGTGCGGCCTGCCAGCCCTCCTGGATCGTGCGAATGGCCGGGCCGACCGCCGTCAGCTCCTCCCACTTTTTGATCGGCGGCACCATCAAGGTCCGGTGCGTGGAGGCATGGTAGATCCCCACGATCTCGTTGACGAGGAAGGCGCGAAACTCGCTCAAGGTCATCGTCGCCTTGGCCTCGGCGTCGTAATCCCCGCGAGCGACGACGTTGCTTTGGGTGGCGCCGGGTAGGAGGCGGCAGCGCCCCATCATCGTGCCGATAAGGCGCTCGATGATGCCCCCGTAATGGGGAGAGCCCACAGGCCGATACTGCAGCGTGATGCCGTATTCGGCGCAACCGCGCTCAAGCGCCACGCTGTGGAAATCGCGGCCGTTGTCGACGTGCACGCATTCGGGAATGCCTGCACATGGCCAAGGCCCATGGAGCTTGAGATCGGCGAGGTAAGCGTCCTTGGGCAGCAGCACATTCTCGAGGCACATCGCTACGGCGATGGCAGAGGGCGGGTCGAAGGAGATGTGGACCCCTACCACCATGCGCGAGGCCACATCGACCGCAAGGGTCAGCCACGGGCGACCGATGGGCACACGGCGATCCAGTTCGGAGACCAGGATCACATCGGCCAAGGTGTGATCGATCTGGATCTGCTCGAGCACCCGAGCCACCTGGATGTGGCCGACCAGCGGCTTGTGCTTGTAGCGGGCGGCCTTGGCACCCTCGCGACGCTTGGTCACCTCGTAAGCATCAAGGCAGGCCGCCCGCTTGCGCACGGTGGAAATCTCTGGCGGCCTCAGACCTTTCTCGCGACACAGTCTCTCGATGTTGTGGTGCACGTCGGTCAAGAACGGGCGATTGCCAACGAGCCATTCCTCCTCCAAGCGCTCGCGGATGATTGCCTCCACCCGCTCGGCGAGCACGCGGGTGCCGACGCGGCGTCCGGGCACGCCACTGCGCAGACCAACGATCGACGGGACCGCCTGATAGCGTTTGATCGCACGGCGCAGGGTCCGCGCGCAGACGCCAAGAGCAGTCGCGTACTCGACGAGCAGCTTTTGCCGCGTGGTCGCATCTGGCGCACTGATCACGGCGCGCGCCGCCTCCGCGCGCTGCTGCAGGAAGGCCCACTCCTCAGCGTCGATAAAGCGAGCCGTCTCGATCAAAGCCGGCATCGGCGTGACCTCGGTGAGCGGCGCCTGGATCAGCAGATGCTCATCACCCGCATCCTGAAGGACGACCTGGCCGCCGAGCGGCTCATCCACGACCTTCAGCCGCTGACCTCGATAAAGGACGGAATCACCTTGCGTGATCGCGCTCATATCCGACCCCCCACGCAGGTGAAGGGAAAGCGCACCAGCGGCAAGCCGAGCGCCTCGCGAAGCGCGCAGGCGCGGGCCGTCCAAAGCTCCAAGTCCATCCGGGCGCGCGGCGGCTTCACCTCGACTAGGGTGAGGGGGTCGAACCCCGCGCGCGCGAGATCGATGGGCACGGGATCCAGCAGCACCAAAAGGTCCGGCGTGTACCGGCGCCGCGTTCCGCGGAAATCGAAACGAATGGTCAGCGGCTGCGTCAG
>JAJZET010000175.1 GCA_021805685.1 Pseudomonadota bacterium | reverse complement strand
AGGCCAGTTGTCGCCGGATCTCACCCAGGCCGGCATCGGCTACCGAGCACCGGAACCCCCGCCGTCCCATGCTTCGCGCCATCGCCTTCACGGCCAGGTCCTCGATGCAGATCACCTGCGCGCCCGCGACCAGACGCGCCGTCAGTTGGTGATGGTGATCACGCCGGCGTGGCCGCTTCGCCCGACCGCCGAAGAAGTTGCGCCACGCGCGGTCGAAGTCCTGCAGCGTCTGGTTGAACGGTTCGCGCGGCAGCGTGGCCAGCCCGGCCGTTTCCGGGGCCTACCGCAGCGCGGTGTACCGGCGCGACAGGTCGGTGCCCGACAGCTTCGTGCCGTCCGCGCGCCAGGCCGCATCCTTCTCCCGCAGCGCCCAGTTCCACACCCACCGCCGCGCACCAAACAGCCGCGACAGCATCCGCGCCTGCGCCGGCTTCGGCGACAACCGCACGCGGTACGCGCGATCGAGGGTGGGGATGGGATCGGTCATGGTCGGGTCGTTGTAAACGACGAACCGCTCACGGGTTGAGATAGCTGGCCAATCGCCGCCGGACGTCCGCCTCGCTCCGCGTGATCACCGAAGTGGCTGCACGCGGGCCGCACACGGCACGCTCCGATTCGACTCAGGGGGCCGGCGGGGTCTTCGTCGTCCGTGACTCATCCGTCGCGCGTGGTCCAATGGGTGGCCATCCTTGGCTGCGCTTTCGGAGGCATGTTGCATGGCAGCGAAAATCCCGTCATGATGACAACTCGCCCGACCGGAAGCCCCATGTCCACAGCCGTCTATACCGCCAATGTCCTGACCAGCGCCCGCATGGCTGCTGGCATGACGTCGCGTGCGCGCCGACCGCTGGACGAACATCCGGCCGGGTAGGCTGTCGCGCGCTGCTGCATTACGTATCGACGAAAAACCCGGCCAGCGTGCCGGGTTTTTTTGTTTCTGGTTTTGGCTTTGTTTCACGCGGATCCGTCCGCGAACAGCGAAATCCCGGCCATCCACGGCCGGACTCTCCACTAAGAGCGATTTCATCGAAGGCAACCCAACCCATGACCATCCGCCACTTCCTCACTACCCAGGACTGGAGCCGCGCCGAGATCGACGCGCTGCTGGATCAGGCTGCTGCCTTCAAGCGCTCGCCCGCAGGCGCGCAGCTGGCGGGCAAGTCGGTGGCGCTGCTGTTCTTCAACCCGTCGATGCGCACCCGCACCAGCTTCGAGCTGGGCACCTTCCAACTGGGCGGTCATGCCGTGGTGCTGGCACCGGGCAAGGACGCCTGGCCGATCGAATTCGAGGTCGGCAGCGTGATGGACGGCGACACCGAGGAGCACATCGCCGAAGTGGCGCGGGTGCTGTCGCGGTACGTCGACCTGATCGCGGTGCGCGCCTTCCCGAAATTCCAGGACTGGTCGGTGGATCGCCAGGACAAGGTCATACACGCGTTCGCGCAATACGCCACGGTGCCGGTAATCAACATGGAGACGATTACCCATCCCTGCCAGGAACTCGCCCACGCGTTGGCGCTGCGAGAGCACCTGGGCGACCTCACGAAAAAGAAGTACGTGCTCACCTGGACCTACCACCCCAAGCCGCTGAATACCGCGGTGGCCAACTCGGCGTTGCTGATCGCCACCAAGATGGGCATGGACGTGACCCTGCTGTGCCCCACGCCGGACTATGTGCTGGACGAGCGCTACATGGCGTTTGGCCGCCTGAACGCCGAACAGAATGGCGGTACGCTCACCGTCAGCCACGACATCGAAGAAGCCTATGCCGGCGCCGACGTGGTCTATGCCAAGAGCTGGGGCGCGCTGCCGTACTTTGGCCAGTGGGAACGGGAAAAGCCCATCCGCGACGCGCACAAGCACTTCATCGTGGACGAAGCCAAGATGGCGCTGACCAACCATGGCCTGTTCAGTCATTGCCTGCCGCTGCGCCGCAACGTCAAGGCCACCGACGCGGTGATGGATGCGCCGTACTGCATCGCCATCGACGAGGCCGAGAACCGCCTGCACGTGCAAAAGGCGGTGATGGCGACGCTGGTGGGCCAGGGCTGAGCCGCCGTGTACCTGCCGAAGCATTTCGCCGAAACGCGCACCGATGTCCTGCATGGGCTGATCCGCGACTGTCCGTTCGCCACGGTGGTGGCGAGCACGGCGGCTGGCCTGGTCGCCAACCACCTACCGTTCGAGCGGGTGGGCGATGCATTGCACGGCCACGTGGCGCGCGGCAACGAGCTTGCCCGGCTAGATGGCGCCGAGGTGCTGGCGATCTTCCGCGGCCCGGACGGCTACGTCAGCCCGAACTGGTACCCGACCAAGCAGGAAACGCACCGCGAGGTGCCCACCTGGAATTACGCGGTGACCCATGTACACGGGCGACTGAAGGTGATCGAGGATGCAACCTGGCTGCGCACCCTGCTGGAGCGCCTCACCAACCATCACGAGGCAGCCGAGCCGCAGCCCTGGCATGTCAGTGACGCACCGGAAGACCACATCGAGAAGATGCTGCACGCCATCGTGGGCATTGAGATCGGCATCGAGCGCATCGAAGGCAAGTTCAAGCTGAGCCAGAACCACCCGGAGCGCAATCGCCTTGGGGTGATCGCGGGCCTGCGTCACCGCGGCGGTCACGGCGACGCGGAACTGGCCGCGCTGATGGCTCTGCACGAGGAGTCGGATCCATGAACCATCGGCACCGTTATCGCGTCGACGTGGTCTGGACCGGCAACCGCGGCAGCGGCACCGACGGCTACCGCAACTACAGCCGCAACCATGTGATCCGCGTGCCCGGCAAGCCGGAGCTGGCCGGTTCGTCCGATCCCACCTTCCGCGGCGACGCCACCCGGTACAACCCGGAGGACATGCTGGTGGCTGCACTCTCCACCTGCCACATGCTCTCCTACCTGCACATGGCCACCGTGGCCGGCGTGGTGGTGGTCGCCTACGACGACAGCGCCGAGGGCACGATGGTCACCGAAGGCGACGGCGGCCGTTTCACCGAGGTCGTGCTGCGCCCGCGGGTCACCATCCGGGCCGATAGCGATCCCGACAAGGCGCTGGCCGCGCACGAGGACGCGCACCACGCCTGCTTCATCGCCAACTCCGTGAACTTCCCGGTGCGCTGCGAGCCGCGCATCGTCGTCTCCTCCGACTGACCTCTTTCCCACCAGGATTCGCAAGCCATGAGCAAAGCCATCGTCCTCGCCTTCTCCGGCGGTCTCGACACCAGTTTCTGCGTGCCCTATCTCCAGGAGCGCGGCTGGGCCGTGCACACCGTGTTCGCCGACACCGGTGGTGTGGATGCCGAGGAGCGTGCCTTCATCGAGCACCGCGCGGAGGAGCTGGGCGTGGCCAGCCACGTCACGGTGGACGGCGGTCCGTCCATCTGGGCGGGCTTCGTGAAGCCCTTCGTGTGGGCGGGCGAGGGCTACCAGGGCCAGTACCCCCTGCTGGTGTCCGACCGCTACCTGATCGTGGAAGCCGCGCTGAAGCGTGCCGCCGAACTTGGCACGCGCGCGATCGCGCATGGCTGCACCGGCATGGGCAACGACCAGGTGCGCTTCGACCTCGCGGTCAAATCGCTCGGCGACTACGAGATCGTGGCGCCGATCCGGGAGATCCAGAAGGAGCACACGCAGACGCGCGCCTACGAGCAGAAATTCCTCGAGGAGCGCGGCTTCGGCGTGCGCGCCAAGCAGCAGGCCTACACCATCAACGAGAACTTGCTCGGCGTCACCATGTCCGGCGGCGAGATCGACAAGTGGGAAGCCCCGGGCGAGGGCGCGCGCGGATGGTGCAAGCCGCGCGCCGAATGGCCGTCTGCGCCGCTGCGCGTGAAGATCGGCTTCGAGAACGGTGAGGCTGTGTCGCTGGACGGCGAGAAGCTGGCCGGCCATTCGATCCTGGCCAAGCTCAACGCACTGTTCGCACCCTACGGCGTGGGCCGTGGCCTCTACACCGGCGACACCACCATTGGCCTCAAGGGCCGCATCGTGTTCGAGGCGCCGGGCCTGGTCGCGCTGCTGGCCGCGCATCGCGCGCTGGAAGAAGCGGTGCTGACCAAGCAGCAAAACCGCTTCAAGCCCGAGGTGGCACGCAAGTGGGTGGAGCTGGTGTACGAAGGTTTCTTCCACGATCCGCTGAAGACCGACCTGGAAGCCTTCCTCGCGTCCAGCCAGGCCACCGTCAACGGCGAGGTCACGCTGGAGACGAACGGCGGCGTGGTCAACGCCGTGGCGATCGCGTCGAAGCAGATCCTCAATGCCAAGGGCGCGACCTACGCGCAGTCAGCCGACTGGGGCGTGGCGGAGGCCGAGGGCTTCATCAAGCTGTTCGGCATGAGCAGCACGCTATGGGCCGAGGTCAATCGCACGGCGGGCAAGGGCTGATCGCATGGGTGCCCTGCAGGTCAGTACCGACAAGGAGCGGCTCGATATCGGGCTGATCCACCACTTCCTTGCCACCGAGGCTTACTGGAGCCGTGGCATCCCGCGCGCGACGGTGGAGCGGGCGATCGCCGGCTCGCTGTGCTTCGGCGGCTACATCGACGGCCGCCAGGTGGCGTTCGCGCGCGTGATCACCGACTGCGCCACCTTCGCTTACCTGGCGGACGTATTCGTGGTGCCGGAGCAGCGTGGACGAGGCCATTCCAAGACGCTGGTCGCAGCGGTGATGACGCACCCGCAGCTGCAGGGTCTGCGCAGGTTCAACCTGGCGACCAGCGACGCGCACGGGCTCTACGCAGGCTTCGGTTTCGCTGCGCCTGCTCGGCCGGAGATGCTGATGGAAAAGCTCGATCCGGATATCTATACGAGGGCGCCAGGCAAGCCATGAATCCGCTACTCCTTTCCACGCTGGAACACCTCAAGGCGCTGGTGTCATTCGATACCCGAAATCCGCCGCGCGCGATCACCACGGGCGGCATCTTCGACTACGTCCGCGCGCAGTTGCCCGGCTTCGCTATCACGGTGACCGACCACGGCGCCGGCGCAGTGAGCCTGCATGCGGTGCGCGGCCAGCCGAAGCTGCTGTTCAACGTGCACCTGGACACCGTGCCGGACTCGCCGGCGTGGACGGCCAACCCGCACCAGCTGCGCGTGACGGACGATCGCGCGATCGGCCTGGGCGCTTGCGACATCAAGGGTGCGGCAGCGGCTTTGCTGGCGGTGGCCAGCGTCAGCGACGGCGACATGGCGCTGCTGTTCACGACGGACGAGGAGGCGAACGATCCGCGTTGCATTGCGGGCTTCCTCGCGGACAAACCGGCCTACGATGCGGTGATCGTGGCCGAGCCTACCCGGGGCGAAGCCGTGCTGGCACACCGTGGCATCCAGTCGGTACTGATGCGCTTCGCCGGCCATGCCGGGCACGCCTCGGGCGAGCAGAAGCCCAGCGACAGCGCGCTGCACCAGGCAGTGCGCTGGGGCGATGCCGCGCTGGACTTCGTCGCTGCGCAATCGCACGAGCGCTTCGGCGGGCTCACCGGGCTGCGCTTCAACATCGGTCGCATCGAGGGCGGCATCAAGGCCAACATGATCGCGCCCAGCGCCGAAGTGCGCTTCGGCATGCGGCCGTTGCCGACGATGCATCCCGACGGACTGCTCGAGCGCTTCCGCACGCTGGTCGAACCGGCGCCCGCGCATTTCGAGGAAACCTTCCGTGGCCCCTCGCTGCCGGCGGGCGACACGGCCGCCGCTGAGTCGCGCCGGCTGGCGGCACGCGATCTCGCCGACGAGCTGGAGATTCCGGTGGGCAACGCGGTGGATTTCTGGACCGAGGCCTCGCTGTTCTCCGCCGCCGGCTACACCGCCTTTGTCTACGGCCCCGGCGACATCGCCCAGGCGCACACCGCCGACGAATGGGTGGCGCTCGATCAGCTGCAGCATTACGCCGAAACCATTCACCACATCATCGACAAGAGCTGATCCACCGTGGAAGCCCATAAGCACACCCGCAAGACCATCGTCCGCCTGCTGTCGGCGATGGGCAGCGCGAAGGAAATCCAGCAGTACCTCAAGCGCTTCTCCGAGCTCGACGCCAAGCGCTTCGCCGTGGTGAAGGTCGGTGGCGCCGTGCTGCGCGACGAGCTGCAGGATCTCGCTTCCTCGCTGACTTTCCTGCAGCAGGTGGGTCTCACCCCCATCGTGCTGCACGGCGCCGGCCCGCAGCTGGACGAAGAGCTGTCGGCCGCCGGCATCGTGAAGCAGACCGTGAATGGCCTGCGCGTCACCTCGCCGAAGGCGCTCGGCATCGTGCGCAAGGTGTTCATGCAGCAGAACCTCAAGCTGGTCGAGGCGCTGCAGGCGATGGACACGCGTGCCACCGCGGTGCCTTCCGGCGTATTCACGGCCGGCTACCTCGACCGTGAGGCGCTCGGCATGGTGGGGAAGGTGGAGAGCATCAACCTCGCGCCGATCGAAGCCAGCCTGCGCGCGAATTCGATTCCGGTGATCGCCAGCCTGGGCGAGACCGACGAGGGGCAGATCCTCAACATCAACGCTGACGTGGCCGCCAACGAACTGGTGCGCATGCTGCAGCCGTACAAGATCGTGTTCCTCACCGGGACCGGCGGGCTGCTTGACGGCGAGGGTCGGCTGATCGACTCGATCAACCTCAGCACCGAGTACGAACACCTGATGGCGCAGCCGTGGCTCAACGGCGGCATGCGCCTGAAGATCGAGCAGATCGCCGACCTGCTCAACGGCTTGCCGCTTACCTCGTCGGTGTCGATCACGCGCCCCGCCGAGCTGGCCAAGGAACTGTTCACGCACAAGGGCTCGGGTACGCTGGTGCGGCGCGGCGAGCGCGTGCTCCGGTTCGATTCCTGGGAAGGCATCGACCGGGAGCGCATGCGCGGACTGATCGAATCGAGCTTCGGTCGCACGCTGGTGCCGGATTATTTCGAGCGCACCACGCCGTACCG
>JAJZET010000045.1 GCA_021805685.1 Pseudomonadota bacterium | reverse complement strand
TCGCCGACCCCGCGCTGGACGACGAGGCCCTGGTCGCCGCGATGGTTGCCCATCCGATCCTGATCGAGCGTCCCATCGTGGTCGCCAACGGCAAGGCCGTGATCGGCCGGCCGCCGGAAGCGGTGCTCGAAATTCTTTAGCAGTGCGCCTTACGGCGACAACGTAAACGCGTCGGCATCCATCCACGCCGGGAAGCGCTTGCGATGGGCGAGTAGCGGCGCGGGATCGAGGGTGACGGTGGCAACCTGCTCCAGCGCGCCGCACTCCACCAGCGGCTCGCCCACCGGATCGATCACCGCGCTGTCGCCGGCGTAGGGAAGATCATTGCCGTCCACGCCCACGCGGTTCACGCCGATCACGCAGGCGAGGTTTTCGATCGCACGGGCGCGCAGCAGGGTGCGCCACGGCTGGCGGCGCGGCGCCGGCCAGTTCGCCACGAAGATCGCGAGGTCGTAATCCATGCCGCCCGCGGCCGCCGCCAACCGGCGGTTGCGCAACCACACCGGGAAGCGCAGGTCGTAGCAGACCTGCGGCAGGATGCGCCAACCCTTCAACTCCACGATCAGCCGCGCGTTGCCACCGCCGTAGCGGGTGTGCTCGCCGGCCATGCGGAACAGGTGGCGCTTGTCGTACTGCTCGAACACCCCATCCGGGCGCATCCACAGCAGGCGGTTGTAGACGGTGCCGCCCTCGCGTATCGCGAGGCTGCCGCAGATCACCGCACCTACCTCGGCAGCCAGCGTGCGCAGCCAGGCCACGCCCTCGCCATCCATCGTGTCGGCGCTGACGCCTGTGTCGTTGCTGAAGCCGGACAGAAAAGTCTCCGGCAGCACGATCAGGTCGCTGCCGCGCACGCGACGTACCAGCGCAGCGTAGTAGTCGCGGTTGGCCGGTGCGTCATGCCAGCGCGTGGCACCCTGCACCAGCGAGACGGTCAGCGGCTGCAAGCCGTTGCCATCCCCATTCACAGCCGACACAGCCGCTCGGCGGCCGCCTCCATCGTGGCGTCGCTCTTGGCGAAGCACAGACGCAGCAGGCGCGTGCCCGGCGCGGTCTCGCAAAACGGCGTCAGCGGGATCGCCGCCACGCCGCCCTGCTCCACCAGCCAGCGACTGAAGACCAGGTCGTCCTCGTCGCGGATCGCCGAGTAGTCCACCAGTTGGAAGTAGCCGCCCGGCACGTCGAGCAGCGTGAAGCGCGAAGGCGCGAGCAGTGCGCGGAAGCGGTCGCGCTTGGCCTGGTAGAACGCGGGCAGCTCCAGGTAATGCCGCGGGTCGCTGGCGAGGAACTCGGCAAACGCGGCTTGCGCGGGATGGAAGCTGCAGAACGTGAGGTACTGGTGCACCTTGCGGAACTCCGCGGTAAGCGCCCTCGGCGCCACTGCATAGCCCAGCTTCCAGCCGGTACAGTGGTAGGTCTTGCCGAAGGAGGACACCACGATGCTGCGCGCGGCCAGTTCCGGGTGGCGCAGCACGCTCTCGTGCTGCCGGCCGTCGTAGACGATGTGTTCGTACACTTCGTCGGACAGCACCACGATGCCGGTGTCGCGCACGATCGCCGCCAGCTCGTCGAGGTCGGCCGCCGACAGCACCGCGCCGGACGGGTTGTGCGGGCTGTTGATCAGGATCATGCGCGTGCGCGGCGTCACCGCATCGCGCACACGCTGCCAGTCCACGGCAAAGCTCGGCGCAAGCAGCGGGATATGCACCGCCCTGGCGCCCTGCAGCTCGATAGCCGGCTCGTAGCTGTCGTAGGCCGGATCGAACACGATCACTTCCTCGCCCGTGCGCACCATCGCGGCGATCGCCGCAAACAGCGCTTCGGTGGCACCGGAGGTCACGGTGATCTCGGCGTCGACGTCGGGGCGGTGGCCGTACATGCGCTCGGTCTTCAAGGCGATCTGCTCGCGCAGCGGCGCGGTGCCGTACATCGGCGCGTACTGGTTGCGCCCCTCGTCCATCGCGCGCGCCAGCGCATCGCGCAGGCCCTGCGGCGGCTCGAAATCCGGGAAGCCCTGCCCCAGGTTCACCGCCTTGTGCTCCAGCGCGAGCTGGCTCATCACGCTGAATATGGTGGTGCCGACCTTGGGGAGCTTGGTGTCGATCTTCATCGTATTGCCGTATGGAAGTCCAAACGAAAGCGTAGCACGCGCATGCCACCGGTCAGTCGGGCAAGCTGCGCCGCCTGCACTGTTCGTGCTTCTGCAGGGTGGCGGCAGGCAGGCGCTCGGCAAGGAAGTCCACCAGCGCGCGCACGCCCGGCAACATGCCGCGACGGCTCGGATAGATGAAATGCATGGTGCCTTCGGGCGTACTCCAGTCCGGCAGCAGCACCTCCAGCTCCCCGCTGGTCACGGCCGGGGCGCAGACGAACTCCGGCAGCAAGGCCACGCCGAGGCCACGGCGAGCGGCCTCCAGCAGCACGGCGAAATCGCCGCAGATCAGCCTTGCGTTCACCTCCACGTTTACGCGCTCGCCCGCCGCGTCGATCAGCTCCCAGGTCTGCGGGCCTTCGTGCTCCTGCATCGACAGCGCGGGAATCTTCGCCAGTTCCCCGGGATGCCCTGGCCGGCCCGTCGTGTCGAGCAGCTTGGGGCTGGCCACCGGCAACACGCGCGACTGGCCGAAGCTGCGCACCACCATGTTGGCGTCGGTGTCGAGCTTGCTGCGCACGCGGATCGCTAGGTCGTAGCCTTCGCCGAGCAGGTCCACGCGACGGTTGCTGGAAAGCACCCGCACCTGCAGGCGCGGATACTGCATCATGAAATCCGGCAGCACGTGGGCGAGTACGGTCTGGGTGAGCGACACCGGGCAGCTCAGCCGCACGACGCCACGCGGCTCGGCGCGCAGCTCGTCCACCGCATCCTGCGCGGCACGCGCCTCCTCCAGCACCGCGCGGCAATGCGCGTAAAAGCGCTCGCCGATCTCGGTGACCACGAAGCGGCGCGTGGTCCGCTGCAACAGGCGTACGCCCAGCCGGTCCTCGAGTTGCGCCACCCGCTTGCTGAGGCGTGACTTGGGCATGCCCAGCGCACGACCGGCCGCGGAAAAGCCTCCGTGCTCGACCACCGCCGCGAAGAAATACAGGTCATTGAGGTCCTGCAGCGTGCCGCTCAACTGCGTCATCGTCGTTTCCCTTTCCGGACAAATGCTGCGATTGCCGAAAGCTTATTGCCTGATTGTTTCCAGTTCATCCGCTGGAACCGGATCCGCCGGCCGCGCGCGTCCCACCCCTGCCATCAGTCATGTTGCCAAACCGACGACTACCACTTGACCGGCCGATTTTTGGTGTTATAGTTCACTACAACACCACTCAACGAACTCACCAAAGGAGCACTGCCATGAACGCAAAGCTCAACACCGCTCACACGACCGTCGCCACCGACGACATTTTCACCACGACCCTCGTTCCCGCCCGTCGCTGGATCGCCTCCGCCGCGGCGCTGGTGATGACCAGCCTCACGCTGGCGCTGGCCAGCCTGCCGGCGACCCGCACCACCGAGGTGGCCTGGATCAACGGTATCCACGTGACCAACCTGGCGCCGGTCGAAGTCACCCCCTCGGCCGCCGACATGAAGGCCGCAGCCCTGCTGGAGCACGCCGCGGTCGGCGTCGCCAATGGCGCCGCCGCGCAATTCGGGGCGCAGTTGGCCATGCCCTACTATTCCTTCGGCACCACAAGCACCAGCAGCAAGGAATGATCCATGACCATCACCTGGAACGACAGCATCCCGATCTACCGCCAACTGCACCAACGCGTGGTGGCGATGATCCTGGATGGCGCCTTGAACGAGGGCGACCCGCTGCCGTCGGTGCGCCAGGTGGCCGCGGATTTCCAGATCAATCCGCTGACCGTGTCGAAGGCGTACCAGGAGCTGGTCGATGAACGCTTGGTGGAAAAAAGGAGGGGACTGGGCATGTTTGTGATCGAAGGCGCACGCGAGGAACTCCTGAAGTCCGAACGCGAACGTTTCCTGCGCGAGGAGTGGCCCGCACTGTATGCCCGCCTGCAACGGCTGGGCCTGGATTTGAAGACCCTGCTGCGCGAAGCGCCATCCGAGCCGGAGAAGCACGCATGAACGCCGTCGTCTCTGCCCGCGGCCTGGGCAAGCGCTACAAGAACACCGCCGCACTGGACAATGTGAGCTTCGAGATCCAGCCCGGCCGCATCGTGGGCCTGATCGGCCCGAACGGCGCCGGCAAGACCACCGCGCTGAAGGCCATCCTCGGCCTCACCGACTTCCAGGGCGAACTGAGCGTGCTCGGCCTGGACCCGCGCAAGCAGCGCGGCAAGCTGATGGAACAGGTCTGCTTCATCGCCGACGTCGCCGTACTGCCGCGCTGGATCCGCGTGCGCGAAGCGGTCGACTTCGTCGCCCACGTGCATCCGCGCTTCGACCGCAAGAAGTGCGAAGGCTTCCTCGCCCGTACCAAGCTCACGCCGGACATGCGCGTGAAACAGATGTCCAAGGGCATGATCGTGCAGCTGCACCTCGCCCTGGTGATGGCGATCGACGCCCGCCTGCTGGTGCTGGACGAGCCCACGCTCGGCCTGGACATCCTCTACCGCAAGCAGTTCTACCAGAACCTGCTGGAGGACTACTTCGACGAGAACAAGACCATCATCGTCACCACCCACCAGGTGGAGGAGGTCGAGCACATCCTCACCGACCTGATGTTCATCCGCGACGGCAGGATCGTGCTGGACGCCGACATGGACGCGGTCGGCGAGCGCTTCGCCGAGGTGATGGTGGGTGCCGAGCGCGCCGCCGAGGCGCGCGCGCTGAAGCCGCTGCACGAGCGCCAGGTGTTCGGCAAGAGCATCTTCCTGTTCGACGGCGTGGCACGGGCGCAATTGGAAGCGCTGGGCGAAGTCCGCCGGCCCTCCGTCAGCGACCTGTTCGTCGCCACCATGAAAGGAACCTACGCATGAAAACCCCGGTTCTCAACGAAATGTACTGGCTGGTGAAGCGCGAATTCTGGGAACACCGCGGCGGCTTCCTGTGGACGCCGGTGATCGTCGGCGGCGTGTTCGTGCTGCTGAACCTGATGGGCATCGTCACCGGGGAAATCATCGGTGCCCAGCACGGCATCCATTTCATGTTCAACAACAACAGCCTGCTCAACCATCCCTTGAGCGCCGAAGACATGTCCAAGGCCGGCATGATGATGGACCTGGTGATGTACTCGACCTCGTTCATCATCAGCATCGTGCTGGGCTTCGTGGTGTTCTTCTACTGCCTGGGCGCGCTGTACGACGACCGCCGCGATCGCAGCCTGCTGTTCTGGAAATCGCTGCCGCTGTCGGATACGGCCACCGTGCTCTCCAAGGTGGTGGCGGGCACCGTGCTGGCGCCGTTCATCGCCGCAGTCTGCGGCGTGGTCACCGGCATCGTGATGTTGCTGCTGTTCGCCCTCACCTTGTCCTTCCACGGCTTGAACGTGTGGCAGCTGCTGGCCTACGCGCATCCGTTCCAGGTCATCGCCAACCTCATCGGCACCATCCCGCTGTATGCGCTGTGGGCATTGCCGACCACGGGCTGGCTGTTGCTCTGCTCCGCCTGGGCGCGCAGCAAACCGTTCCTGTGGGCCGCGGTGCTCCCGTTCGCGGTAGGCATGATGCTGGGCTGGTTCAACCTGCTGGGCACACGTCTCGTCGGCAACGGCTGGTACTGGAAAGACGTGGTCGGCCGCATCCTGCCCGGCGTGTTCCCGGGGAGCTGGCTGGGCACCGGCAACTACCAGAACGTCAGCACCGGCGCGGAACATTCGCTGGACGTGCTGAACCTCGGCAACGCCTACAGCGTGATGGCCACACCCGGCTTCTGGATCGGCGCGATAGCGGGCCTCGCCCTGCTGGCCGGTGCCATCTGGCTGCGCCGCTGGCGCGACGACACCTGATATCCCATCGAGACCGCACGGGGAGACACACTATGAAGAGCATCGCGATCACCGGCAGCATCCTTGCGTTTGTCGTGCTGTTGCCACTCACGGCCTGCAGCCAGGCGACCGATAACAGCTCCAGCGACAACGTGGCGCAAGCCATGAAGGAAGTACAGAAGCAGACCTCGTCATCGGTCATCGGCGCGGAAGTGCAGAAAGGCATCGACAAGGCCAAGCAGGAACTGCTCACCCAGAACATCGACGTCAGCGACGTGCACGTCAACGGCAAGGGCCGGCACGGAGACAACAGCAAGCTGCCCAAGGCGGTCATCACCCCGCAGGGCAACCTGGTGATCGCCGGCAAGCCGGTCGAAGCCACGCCCGCGCAGCACGCCATGCTGGTGGACTACCGCCAGCAGATCATCGGCATCGCCGCAGCCGGCATGGACATCGGCGCGAGCGGCGCCGACCTGGGCATGAGCGCGGCCAAGCAGGCGATTTTCGGCGCGCTGACCGGCAAGAGCGACAAGGAGATCGAAGCCAGCATCAAGCCACAAACCGACAAGATCCAGGCCGCTGCCATGAAGCTGTGCAAGCGCCTGCCCGACATGCTGGCCTCGCAGCAGAAGCTCGCCGCCGCCATGCCAGCGTTCAAGCCCTACGCCACGATGACCCAGAAGGATGTCGACGACTGCGGCAAGGACACCGCCGACAGCAACGGCAAGAAGGGCTTCGCCGTTTTCTCCGATTGATCCAGGCCTACACCATCGTCGACGGAACCCAAACGATGAAACTTCGCTCCCTCACATGCGCCACCCTGCTTTGCATCCTGCTCACCGCCTGCGCCCGCGACAGCGGCACCACCATTGCCGGCGGCCACGGCAGCATCCAGCTGCGCGACGGCGTGGCGGCCATCCAGGTGGCGGGCCAGCCCGATGCAAGTGTCACCGGCGACGGCACGCTCAGCATCGCCGGCAAGCCGGTGCCGCTGACGGCGGACCAGCGCGACCTGCTCAAGCAGTACTACGTGCACGTCTACAAGATCCGCAGCGAGGGCATCGCCACCGGCAAGGCCGGCGCGGCGCTGGCCGGCCAGGCCATGGGCAGCGTGATGTCGGGACTGGC
>JAJZET010000171.1 GCA_021805685.1 Pseudomonadota bacterium | reverse complement strand
CGCAACGACGGCGTGTGCGTGGCCGGCCCCTGCCGCGGCGAACACCTGCATGCGCTGCCGGTGGAGCTGCGCGGCGACGAGATTTGGCTGCGGGCACGGGACGCGGCCGGCTGATCCGCTACGCTGTTGACCCTCCATTGCGACGGAAATCCGCATGACAGACATCGAACAGGCCAGGCTCGCCGTCGTCGGACTCGGCTACGTCGGATTGCCGCTGGCGCTGGAGTTCGGCAAGCAGTTCGACACGGTGGGCTTCGACATCGATGCCGCGCGCGTGGGGCAGCTACGCGCCGGGACGGACCGCACTGGCGAAGCCTCGTCCGCCGAACTCGCGGCCGCCTCGCGCCTGCGCTACGCCACCGACCTCGACGCGCTGCGCGGATGCAACGTCTACATCGTCACCGTGCCCACGCCGGTGGACGCGCACAAGCGCCCGGACTTCACGCCGCTGGTGCGCGCCAGCGCGGCGATTGGCCGCGTGCTCCAGCGCGGCGACGTGGTGATCTACGAATCCACCGTGTACCCCGGCGCCACCGAGGAAATCTGCGTGCCGGAGCTGGAGCGCGCCTCGGGCCTGCGCTTCAATGCGGACTTCACCGTGGGTTACAGCCCCGAGCGCATCAATCCCGGCGATGCGCAGCGCCGGCTGCCCGACATCCCCAAGATCACCTCCGGCTCCACGCCGGAGACGGCGGTATTCGTCGATGCGCTGTACCGGCGCATCATCCGCGCCGGCACGCACCTGGCGCCCAGCCTGAAGGTGGCCGAGGCGGCCAAGGTGATCGAGAACACGCAGCGCGACGCCAACATCGCGCTGATCAACGAGTTCGCGCTGATCTTCCACCGGCTCGGCATCGACACGCAGGACGTGCTGGCCGCGGCCGGCACCAAGTGGAACTTCCTGCCGTTCCAGCCCGGCCTGGTCGGCGGCCATTGCATCGGCGTGGATCCGTACTACCTGATCCAGAAGGCGCAATCGACCGGCTACTACCCGGACATCCTGCTCGCCTGCCGGCGCATCAACGACGCGATGGGGCAGCAGGTCGCCGCCGAGGTGGTGCGGTTGATGATCTCGAAGGGCCAGACGATACGCGGCAGCCGCGTGCTGGTGCTGGGCCTCACCTTCAAGGAAAACTGCCCCGACCTGCGCAATACCCGCGTGGTGGACCTGGTCCGCGAGTTCGCCTCGCTGGGCGCGCGGGTGGACGTGCACGACCCGTGGGCCGACGCGGAGGAGACCAGGGCGGAATACGGCCTCGACCTGCTGCCGCAGTGGCCGGACGCCGGCTTCTACGACGCCGTGGTGCTGGCGGTGGCGCATCGCCAGTTCCGCGAGCGGGAGGCCGGCGCGGTGCGCGCGCTGGCGAACGCGCGCGGTGTGGTCTACGACATCAAGGGCGTGCTGCCGCGCGGCGTGGCGGACGGCCGTCTGTAGTCAGCGGAACAGCAGGTTGATCGAGACCAGGGTGACCACCAGCATCACCAGGGTCAGTGGCGCGCCTACGCGCAGGAAGTCCTTGCCCTTGTAGCCGCCGGGGCCGGTGACCATCATCAGCGCGGGATGCCCGGAGCTGAGCAGGAAGGTGTTGGACGAGGACACCGCCACGATCATCGCGTAGGCGGAGGGATTGCCGCCGGTGGCGACCGCCACCGAGATCGCGATCGGCACCATCATCACCGTGGCGCCCACGTTGGACATCACCTGCGAGAACAGCAGGGTGAGCACCGCCAGCGTGCTCTGCAGCACCCAGGGCGAGGCGTGGCCGAGGTAGTGCAGCACGTATTGCGCCACCCACGCGGCCGTGCCGGTGGCGTCCATCGACCAGCCCAGCGGGATCAGGCAGGCGGTGACGAAGATGGTCTTCCAGTTGATCGCCTTGTACGCCTCGTCCATGCTCAGCACGCCCGACAGCAGCATGCCGATGGCGCCGGTCATCATTGCCACCGACAGGTCGAGGTTGGTGAACAGTGCCAGGCACTTGGCCAGCACGAAGAAGCCCACCGCCTGCCAGATCTTGCCGGGGCGCTGCTCCTCCTTCGGGATGTCGGTGACCACCACGAGGTCGCGGTCCTCCGCTGCCAGCGAGAGGTCGCGCCAGGTGCTGTGCACCACCACGGTGTCGCCGGCGCGCAGCGTGATCGAGCGCACGTCGTCGCGCAGCACCTGGTCGCCGCGGTTCACCGCCAGCACCGAGATGCCGAAGCGCTTGCGCAGCCGCAGGTCGCCCACGGTGTGCTTGATGAAGCGCGACACTGGCGGGATCACCACCTCGGAGATGCCCGCGCGCGTGGGGTTGAACAGTTCGCCCAGCTGGCGCATGCGCGTGGACAGCTTGCACAACTGGTTGTTGGCGAATTGGTTGAGCTGCTCGCGCGGCCCCAGCACGCCGAGCACGGAGCCCACCCAGATCACGTGGTCGGCCGGCGGCGCCATGCGCGACTCGTTGCCGCTGCGGATCGCGAGGATCAATGGCGCGTCGTGCAGCTGCTCGGCCTCGCCGATGCTCATGCCGACCAGAGGGCTCTCCGCGGTGACGGTGAGCTCGGAAGTCTCGCCGGCGATGCCGTAGGTGTCGGCGAAGTAGCTCTCGGTGCGACCGGGGGTGACCTTGAGGCGTTCGTCCTCGTGGCCCGGCAGCAGCTTGCTGCCGAAGAAGTAGAAGTAGCCGATGCCGACCGCGGCCAGCGCGAGGCCCGCCGGCGTCACGCTGAACAGGCCGAACTTCGGGATGGTGTGCGCGCCGGGCAGCAGGTTCGCGTTCGCGCTGGCGATCAGGTCGTTCAGCACGATCAGCGGCGAGTTGGCGATCAGCGTGGTGTTGGTGGCGGTGAGGATGCAGAACGCCATCGGCAGCAGCAGCCGCGAGATCGGCACGCCGGTGCGCGCGGACAGGCGGCTGGATACCGGGATCATCAGCGCGGCCAGCGCCTGGCTGGGGATCACCGCGCTGAACAGGCTGGCCATCAGGTTGATGACCACGCCAAGGCGCGACTCCATGCCCTTGGCCATCTTCATCACCATGTGCGCGGTGAGGTTGAGCACGCCGGCGCGGTCCAGCCCTTCGCCCATGATCATGATCGCGATGATCGCGATCACCGCGTTGCCGGCGAAGCCGTTGAACACCTTCTCCGAGGGGATCACGCCGGTGAGGCCGATCACCACCACCACCAGCAAGGCCACCATGTCGGCGCGGATCCACTCCAGCACCAGCATCAGCATGGTGAAGCCCACCAGCCCGAGTACCAGGATCATTTCGGGGGTAAGCGCGAGCGACATCAACGCGCTCCCCGGCAGGGCGTCGGATCGTGGGGTGGCAGTGGCGAATTCACGCTGCGGGGCTCGTCCCTGGCTGGGTCCGCCGATTATAGACAGCGAGGCGCAAGGGCTGGTGAACCGCGGGCTTGCCGCGCCGCGGCTTTTCCTCTTTCCGCTGCGGAAAGAGGGCAGGGCGAGGGGACGGGCTTTGCGATGACGTTGGCTCCAGCAGAGGGCTCTCCGCGATGGCCTCCCTCACCGCAACCCTCCCTGGCGGTGAGAGGGTCAAACGAGATGCCATCCGGAGGGGCTTCGTCGCCTTCACCTCATGCAAGCTGGCGGCGGTAGAGCAGGTCCCACACGCCATGCCCCAGCCGCAGTCCGCGTCGCTCGAAGTGGGTTTCGATGCGCCAGGCCGGCTTTTCGGCGTACTGGCCGGGCGCGACGGCGTTGCGCCAGCCGGGCGCGGCTTCCATCGTCTCCAGCATGTGCGCGGCGTAGGGCTGCCAGTCGGTGGCGAGGTGCAGCAGGCCGCCGGGCGCCATGCGCGAGGCGAGCAGGGCCACGAATTCGGGCTGGATGATGCGGCGCTTGTTGTGGCGTTTCTTGTGCCAAGGGTCCGGGAACCAGATACGCGCCTCGGCCAGCGTGCCCGGGGCGATCTCGTGCTCCAGCACCTCCACCGCGTCGTGCCTGTACAGGCGCACGTTGCGTGCGTCGCGCGCGGCCAGCGCGTTCATCAGCCGGCCCACGCCGGGGCCGTGCACTTCGATGCCGAGGTAGTCGCGCGCCGGGTCGTGCTCGCTGGCCCAGGCCAGTGCCTCGCCGTTGCCGAAGCCGATCTCCATCACCACCGGCGCGCTGCGTCCGAAGCGCGCCGCGTAGTCCTGGATGCAGCCGCTGTAGTCGATGCCGAAGCGCGTCCAGTGGTCGTCGAACGCACGCTGCTGCGCCGGCGTCATGCGGCCTTCGCGCAGCACGAAACTGCGGATACGGCGCATCGCGTGGGGATGTTCGGCGCCCTCGTCGCCGCCGTCGTGGTCGTGCGCGTTGCTCATGGCATCAGCCGATGGTGCCGTCGATCGGACTGGACGCCGAGGCGTAGCGCTTGCGCGGGATGCGACCGGCCTTGAACGCGGCGCGGCCGGCCTGGATCGCCAGCTTCATCGCGTGCGCCATCAGCACCGGGTCCTTGGCGCCGGCGATCGCGGTGTTCATCAGCACGCCGTCGCAGCCTAGTTCCATCGCCACTGCGGCGTCGGAGGCGGTGCCCACGCCGGCGTCGACGATGATCGGCACCTTGGCGTTCTCGACGATCTCGAGCAGGTTGTAGCGGTTCTGGATGCCCAGCCCCGAGCCGATCGGCGCGGCCAGCGGCATCACCGCCACGCAGCCGATCTCCTCCAGCTTCTTCGCGAGGATGGGGTCGTCGCTGGTGTACACCATCACGTCGAAGCCGTCGGCGACCAGGATCTCGGCGGCCTTCAAGGTTTCGACCACGTCGGGGAACAGGGTCTTCTGGTCGCCCAGCACTTCCAGCTTCACTAGCTTGTGACCGTCCAGCAGTTCGCGTGCGAGCTTGCAGGTGCGCACCGCATCCGCCGCGTTATAGCAGCCGGCGGTATTCGGCAGCAGGGTGAATTCGTCGGGCGGCAGCGCGTCCAGCAGGCTGGGCGCGCTGGCGTCCTGGCCGATGTTCACGCGGCGGATCGCCACGGTGACGATCTCGGCGCCGGCGGCCTGCGAGGCGGCGCGGGTCTCGTCGAAATCCTTGTACTTGCCGGTGCCGGTAAGCAGGCGCGAGCCGTAGCTGGTGCCGGCGATGACCAGCGGATCGGTGGCGTCGAGGGTCTTGAGGTTCATGGGGAGGCCTTGCAAAGGCGGCGTCCGGCGCGGACGCCGCGGGGAGGCGGGAAGCGGGTGCGCGAACTCATCCGCCGCCGATGGCGTGGACGATCTCGATCTGGTCGCCTTCGGCGAGCACGCGGCTGGCGTGCTGGCTGCGCGGCACGATCTCGCGATTCAGCTCCACGGCGACACGCCTGCCGCCGTAGCCGGCGGCTTCCAGCAGCTGGGCGATGGTGGTCGGGGAGGCGCAATCGCGCGGCTGGCCGTTGAGCGTGATCTGCATGCGCCCATTGTAGCCGCAGGTGCCGCCGGCGCCGAATCGGCGCCCCGCCGCCGCGCGGCGGGGCGCCCGCCGGGCTCAGTGTTGCGGTTCGTCTCTGCGCGGCGGCAGCCTGCGAGCAGGCTCGGCATGCGGCTGTGCGGCCGGATGGGGCGGCTCGTAGCGTGGTTGCGCCTGTTCGAGGCGGGGCTGCGGCGCCTGGTAGCGCAGCTGCGGCGGTTGCTGGCGTGGTTGCGGCGGTTCGTAGCGCGGCTGCGGTTGCTCGTAGCGGGGCTGCGGCTGGTAGTTCGGCCGGACGTATCCACGCGGCAGCTCCGGGCGGGGCTGCACGTATTGCGGCGCGGGCACGCGTTCCGCGGGCATCGGCCGTGCGGGCGCGGATTCGAAGCGCGGCGGCTGCGGCAGCGTGTTGGCTGGACGCTCATTGGCCTGCGGCCGCGACTGCTGCGGACCGGCGATGTAGCTCACCCCCGGACGTGGCGGCTGGCGCAGTTCGGCCGCTGGCGCGCGACGGATGGGTTCGACCATGGGCAGGCTGCGCCGTTCCGCCCGCGGATGGGCGAAGCGGGCCGAAGGCAGGGCGGCCGCGCGCTCCGGTGCAGGCTCCATCCGCGGCACGTTCGGCAGGTTGGCGGCATGCGTATCGGGCATGCGCGTCAGGCGCGGCGGGATCGGTCCGGTGCGGACCGGCTGCGCCGCCGCGATCGGGCGCGGCGCGCCGCGGGAGTCGAGGACGCGCACGTTGGCGAACGGCCTGGCCATGCGCTGCGGCATGCGTGCGGCTGCCGGAGCGAAGTCCGGGTGCACCGCGGGCAGTACCTTCGGCGGTGGCGTGCGTGCCACCACGCCGCGGCGGAAGTCGGCGGTGGGCAGCGTGCGCAGGCGCGGATTGGGCAGGGCCGAGGTCGCGCGCGGCGCGGGGCGCAGCGAGGACACGCCGCGCACCAGCACCGGCGCAGCAGCCAGCCTGCGCGGATCGACATGCACCCTGTCGTGCTGCACGCGACGGCCGCTGGCGAAGTTCGCGCCGGACATCGCGGTGAAGCCGTGCGGCGCGCCACGGTTCAAGTAGTGCAGGTCGCGAGGCGTGCGCCCCTCGCGGTAGAAGTTGTACTGGTGGTTGATGTTGTTGATCACCGTGTTGCGGTACATCGTGTTGCGCACGTAGATGTTGGTGACGTTGACGCGGTGGTAGTAGTCGCGATCGCAGTGGTACCACGGGTTGTAGATCTCGCCCGGGCCCAGCGGAAACCAGCCCACCGGGGCGCTGCCGATGCCGATGGAGACGCTCCAGCCGCCACCGCCCACGAAGGCCACCAGCGCCGGCGCGTACACCGGGCGCGCGATGCGCGGCCCCGGAATCCAGCCCCAGCGGCTGCCGATGAACGCCCAGCGGCCGTAGTGATAGGGCGCGAACCCCCACGGCGTGTCATCCACCCAGGTCCAGCCCCAGGGGGCGATCCACGCCCAATGGCCGTCGCGGTAGGGCGCCCAGCCGACCGGCACCTGGCTGGGGTACCAGACGGCGCCGTATTCGGGCGAGTCCTGCCAGTTGCCGTATTCGTCGAGGTCCTGGTAGCCCACCACCTCGGAAGATACGTAGCGGGTGGCGTCGGAATGCGCGAAGCGTCGGTCGCGCCGCTCGCACCACGCGTCGAACGCGTC
>JAJZET010000261.1 GCA_021805685.1 Pseudomonadota bacterium | reverse complement strand
CTTCCTGCAGCGCTGAGATGGCGAACCCACGGAGCACGCCGACATGAATGCCTACGCCCGTCTGGTTCGCAGTGCGCGCATGGTGCATGCGCTGCGGCCGTGGGTGCTGTACCCCTGCCTGGTGCTACTGACGCTGATCGCAAGTGCCATGCTGCTCATGCCGCCGCATAGCCCACATGCCTTTGGATTCATCGCTGCAGTGTGCTGGGCGCTGGTCGGCTCGCGCCTGCTGCTGGTGCAACGCACGCTGCGGCACGCCCAGGTTCCCGATAGCGGCCGCAGCGTCAGCATCGCGCTGGCGCTGCTGGCCATGCCGACGGTGGCACTGCCGGTACTGGTGCTGGCCATCACCCACGGGTTGACGATCGCATCCCTGGCGCTGTTGCTGCTGTGCAACGTGGCCGGCCTGCTGTGGGCACTCGGGCCTTGGCCAGTCGCAATCGCCGTCCCGCTCACGCCCGGCACCATGCAGCTGGTGTCGTCGCTGCCGGCGCTGGCGTGGCTGCGCCTTCCAGGCAGCATGCAAGGGCCTGCTCTGCTGGCGCTGGCGCTGACGCTCGCGGTCTATGTGCCGTGGCTGTGGCGTGCATGGCTGGACCGCGATCCGGCCGATTACCGTGCGCTTTCGGTGCCCTGGGTGATGCGCCAGGGCGACCAGCCCGGATTCGTCGGCCTGGCATCCGCCGTCGCCATCCGGCGCAGGATGCAAAATCGCGATGGCCGCAGCGCGGAAGCACGCCGCAGGCTGCCGCTGGATTGCCGCAAGCCCGCCATCATGATCCGCTCCTGTCTGGGCCGACCGTATAGTTTCGTCAGCCGGCGCGAGTTGCACACGACCGTTGCGGTGTACCTGCTGGTCGGGCTGGGCGGCGTGCTCGGTGGGTGGCTGCTGCACTGGAGCGTGCCCGGCATGATGCTGGCCGCGGGCGGCATGGCGATGATGATGCTGCCGCTGCCGGTCACCATCGGCACGCTGAGTCTGCGTCTGAAGGCCTACCCCGATTTCCTGACCGAGCTTGCGCTGCTGCCGGGCCTGGGCACCGGCGCGGAGGCACGCCGCCACGTGCTGCGCGCGATGCTGAAAAACGACCAGCGTCGCTACGCGCTGATGGCACTCGCCGCGCTGCTGCTGGCCATTGCACTGGGCGCGCCGCCAACCTTGCTGGTGCTGATGCTGGCCCTCACCGTGCTGGCATTCGTCGGCAACCTCGCCGCCATCCTCGATACCTGGGCGCTGCGCCCTGACCCATCGCCCCTGAGGCGCGCGTTGCTGCCGTTTGGCTGGTTCGCGCTGATCGCGTTGGTCGTGATCACCGGCCTGTTCGTCATCGGCCGCAACGCCGACGCGGGCAGCGGCCTCAACCGCACGATCATCCTGGTGCTGGTCATTGGCTGGGCGATCGCGATCCCTGCGTTGCTGACGCGGCTTGCACTGGACTGGCGCCGCTTCCGGCGCCTGCCGCATCCCTTCCTGCAGCGCTGAGGCATTCATGGCATCGCCGTCTTTCGTACCCCTGCCATTCCAACGTCTGCGATATGGCTTTCACGACAGCCTGCGCCTTATCGGCGCTAGTCTCGGGCGACGATTCTGGCTGTTTGGACCCGTGTTCGGCACTTTGATCGCGGCGGTATTGCTGCTGCGTCCTTGGCTGCATCCGGGAGTGCCGGAGGTGCCGAGCCCTTGGTGGGGTCTCGGCAGCGTGATGATGGTACTGGGCCTCGGCACAGGACCCCGACTGTTGTCCGCCGCATACAGCCTGCATCTGCAGCGCATACCGCGTACCGCGACGACTTTGGGCATCGCCATACTGATCTACGTGGCCAGTTGCCTTGGTGTGCCCTGGGTCGCCCTTGCCTGGGTCCCGGGCTCCTGGCTACTGATCGCCGGGATCATGATCGCCAATCTGATCGTTGGTGGCCTGGCCTGGTGGGTGTTGCCGCGCTGGGCTGGCTTGATCCTTCAATTCCTCTGCTTGCAATTATGGCTAAACCCCCCGGCCTATGCGCCTTGGATGGCACCGACGGCTTGGGTCATTGCGGCGGCGCTGCTCGCACTCGGTGCGTGGGGATGGCGACGCCTGTGCAGAATGGAACCGGCAGCCGCAATCGAACGGATTAGTCCCGCCAGCCGTGCCCGCCGGTCTCCCTTCTGGAAGCGAGCACCGGCCGTTCGTGATGGCGGTGGATACCGTACCGATCTGACGGCTCTGCGTAACGACGCTGCACAAACGAGCGACCTAACCAGGCTGCGCATTGCGCTGGGGGCACCGTTTGCACCCGCCTCCTGGCTCGGCCTTGCGCATGGCGTACTGCTGTCGGCCGGCGTCGGTTCGGTCGGCCTGCTGCTCGCCGCTCGACAGCACTGGCAGGGCTCTCGGGCTTTCTTCGGCATCCTGCTCACCTTGGGGGTGATCTGGTTTCTCGGCTTCCTCGGCTTCGCACGCTTGGTCGCGCTGTTTCAGCGCGTGAACCCGGATCTGTCGGAACTTGCGCTCTGGCCCGGCATCGGTTCGGCAAAAGTGGCGCGCAGCGCGCTCTTGCGCACCACGCTCGGCGTGACGCTGCCGCGCGGCATGCTGGCTGCGGTTGCCAGCGTGCTGCTGGCCGCGATGCTGCACGCACCGATCGATTCACTCGCGTTGCTGGCGGCTTGGTGCGCACTGGCACTGATGCTGGCTGCAAGCATGCAGTTCCAGGTCATCAGCCGCACCTCGGGCACAGGGCGCAGGGAATGGCTGCACTCCGCACCAGTGACGCTAGTCGTTGCAAGCGTTCTGATCGTCAGCACCGGCGCTCTGGTGACCGATCCAGGCGCGCCACTGGAAACCCCGCTGGTTGTTGCCTTTGTCTGCGCCTGGCTGCTGGTCATCAGTCTGTCGGGGCTGGCGCTGGGCAGGTCGACGCGCGCCTTCCAGCGCCTGCCGCATCCCTTCCTGCAGCGCTGAGGCGGTCGACAGCCATGCGAACGGGGTCGAACAGCAACGCGAGCCGCGCCGCAGCGGCGCTTCAAGTCATCCACCACAGACCCGACGGGGGGAAGTCATGCAACACCTGACGATCTATGCCGGCATCGCGCTGCTGCTCGCGCTTTCGCTCTATCGCAAGGGCAGGCGGATGATCGGCGAACGCGCGTTCGATCGCCGGCGCACGCTGACGCGGCTGCTGTTTCTGGCGGGCGTGTTCGCATTCGTGCTCTGGATGGATACGCAACAGGTCGATGCGGGCCTGGCCGATCCGCGCACCGCGCTGCTGCAGGCGTTGCCGTTTCTGCTGCTCGGCATCGTCGGCGGCATCGGACTGGGCGTGGTGGCGGCGCGCATGGCGCAGTTCCGCGTCGACGGCGGAGTGCTCAAGGTGCGCGCGCATGCGCTGTTCGGGCCGGCGATCCTGGCGCTCTATGTGCTGCGCGTGGCGTACAAGTTCTGGCTGTTCCAGCATCTGGGGATCGTGACCGACAGCGTCGGCGTCGCGGGTGCGCAGGCGGCACAGCAGGCACTGGCGCATTACGACGTCGATCCGCTGGGTACTCTGCTGCGCGCGCTGTTCTTCGCCTATTACCTGACTTACTACGGCCTGCTGCTGCGCAAGGCGCGCCAGCCGGCCGTGTCGTCCCGGCCCGCAGCGTGAGGTATCGCGATCGATGACAACGAAGTTGTCGCTGGGGTCGCAGGTCGGAGGATCCAGCGGGCGACGGGCACCCCGCTGCATGACCGGCCGGAATGGCCCGATAGTCGACTGGGGTGGCTCGGCAGGCCAAATGCTTCGCTGCGCAGATCCTTCGGCCGATGGCCTCAGGATGACAACCAAGGGGGGCTTGTCATGCCGAATGTCGTGTCATCCCAGACGCCTTGTCATCCTGAGCGCAGCGATGGGTGAGGGGGCGCTCGCGCGCCCACGAACGCCGCGCCACGGATGGCGTGGCCGGGGCTCGACGCATGGATGCATGGTGTCGATGGCCCGTTCATCCTGCGCTTGCCGTCCGCCAGATCCTTCGGGCTTTGCCCTCAGGATGACAAGCAGGGAGGGGTGCGGCTTCGCTGCGCAGGGGGTGACAGGCGCTGCAACGACAAGACGGTTGCCGAGCCCGGGCGCAGGGTCGGTTGATGATGACACTTGTCACGGGAATCTTTTTCGCGACGCAGGGTCCATGCTGCGGACGCCGGCTGACTTGAAGCCGGCGCGGCCTCTGCGGGGAAGGGGTGGGGAATGCACCTCGGGTATCACCGCTCCGGGCCTGCGTGTCCGGCAGCGGCGCGGCAGGAATGAATCGGCTGTTTCATCGACTCGACCCAGGGAGGTTCCATGAGCACGTCGTCGCCCCTCGCCACACTCGGCAACATCTTCGTCGCGCCCGCACAGGCATTCGACGACATCCGCGGCCACAACGGCTGGCTGTGGTGGCCGCTGCTGATCATGATCGCGGTCACCGCGGCATTCACCGCGTGGTATTTCGCCACCATCGACATCCACTGGTTCATGCTGCAGACGCTGCAGTCCAATGCCATGCTCGCCGGCAAGATCAGCGCCGAGCAGATGCAGCAGATGGCCGATCACGCGACGCGTGCGTCGCCGCTGATCGGTGGCGTGGTCGGCACCATCCTCGGACTGCCGATCGCTTATGCAGTGTTCGCGTTGTACTACCTGCTCGCTGCCAAGCTGGCCGGCTACGACGTGCAGGGCTACGGCAGCTGGTACAGCTTCATCTGCTGGAGCAATTTCCCGGCGCTCGTCAGCACGCTGGTTTCGGCGCTGATGTACCTGCTGCGCGGCAGTCATCAGATCATGCTGCAGGACCTCGATCTGACCGCCCTCAATGCGCTGCTGTTCCACCTGTCACCCGGCAACAGCTGGTACACGCTGATCAGCAGCCTGCGCCTGACCACGTTCTGGGTGATCGGCCTGTCGATCTTCGGCCTCGCCCGCTGGACCCGGCGCGGCATGGGCCATTCGGCATTCGTGGTGCTGCTGCCGTATGTGGTGATCTATGGCATCTGGATCCTGGTCAAGGTGATCTGAGCATGGCCAACAAGCGCAAGGGACTGATCGCTTTCGGCATCGTTGCCGCGGTGGTGCTGGTGGTGGTGGTCGGCAGCCTGACCGACCGCCAGCGCGGACCCAAGGTCGAGGTCAGCAAGGTGGAGCCGCGCACGGTGCGCAGCTCCATCCTCGCCGGCGGCCAGCTGAGTTATCTCGATCCGGTCGAGCTCAAGCCCGAGGTGATCGGCCGCATCAGCGCGATCCCGGTCAAGGACGGCCAGCGCGTGAGCAAGGGCGAGGTGGTCCTGCGGCTCGATCCGCAGGTCTATGCCGCGGCGGTGGAGCAGGCGCAGGCCGGCGTGATGCAGGCGCAGACGGCCATCGCCAGCCAGCAGCTCACCGCCGGCAACCTTGCGCAGCAGGTGCAGCGCCAGCAGGCGCTGTTCCGGCGCGGACTGGTCGACGCCAACAGCTTCGACAATCTCAGGAGCCAGCTGGCGATCGCCCGGGTGCAGGTGCAGGCCCAGCGCGAGGCGCTGCGCATCGCCCAGGCGCAGCTCAGCCAGGCGCAACAGAACCTGGCCAAGACGGTGATCCGCTCGCCGATCGACGGCGTGGTGACGCGGCTGCCGGTGAAGGTGGGCGAGACGGTGATCGCCGGCACCAACATCCCCGGCGCGACGCTGATGAACATCGCCAATCCCGTGCAGATCATCGCCGACGTGCAGGTGGACGAGGCCGACATCGCGCACGTCAAGCCGGGCGCCGTGGCCGACATCCACGCGGTGTCGTTTCCGCACGCCAGGCTCACCGGACGGGTGGTCTTCATCGCCTCCTCGGTGACGCAGTCGCTGAGCGCGACGGGGGGCACGGCGGGCGGACGCAACTTCGAGGTCAAGATCGCGCTGGCCGGCAAGGACCTGCCGCACATCCTGCCCGGCATGAGCTGCCGCGCCGAGATCTACACCCGCAGCGCACCCGACACGCTGGCGGTGCCGATCCAGGCGGTGCTGTACGAGAACAAGCCCGCGTCGAAGAGCATCGAGGCCGACAGCGGCGCCTACGTCTATGTCGTGCGCGCCGGCAAGACGCACAAGACCAAGGTCGTCACCGGCATCTCCAGCGACACCTGGCAGGCGATCGACAAGGGCCTCAAGGCCGGCGACGCGGTGGTCAGCGGCCCTTACCAGACCCTGCACGCGCTCGGCGACAAGGAGGCGGTCGAGATCGAGAAGGCCAAGCCGGGCGCGAAGAAAACCAAAGACTCCGGCAGCGTCACCATCGAGGCCTCATGAGCGCCGCGCCCGCCACGGACGCGGCGCCGCTGCTCGAGCTGCGCGGCATCGGCAAGCGTTACCGCATGGGCGAGACCGACGTCGACGCGCTGCGCGGCGTCGATCTCGCCATCGCCCGCAACGAGTACGTCGCCTTCATCGGCCCCTCGGGTTCCGGCAAGACCACGCTGATGAACATCGTCGGCTGCCTCGACCGTCCCAGCAGCGGCAGCTACCTGCTCAACGGCCAGCGGGTGGCCGATCTCGACGACAACGCGCTGGCGCGCATTCGCAACCGCGAGATCGGCTTCGTGTTCCAGAACTTCAACCTGCTCGGCCGCGCCGACGCCCTGCACAACGTGATGCAGCCGCTGGTGTATCGCGGCGTGAAGCTGCGCGAACGGCGCCAGCTGGCGGCCGCGGCGCTGGCCGATGTCGGCCTGGGCGATCGCCTCGACCATCGCCCCAACCAGCTCTCCGGCGGCCAGCGCCAGCGCGTCGCCATCGCCCGCGCGCTGGTCGGCAAGCCATCGATCCTGCTCGCCGACGAGCCCACCGGCAATCTCGACTCGACGACCGCGCGCGAGATCATGGCCATGTTCGCGGCGCTGCACCGCAGCGGCAACACCATCATCCTGGTGACCCACGACGCCGAAGTCGCCGCGCACGCCGAGCGCACGGTGGCGATCCGCGACGGCCAGGTGATCAGCGACACGCGGCGCATGGCAGAGGAAGCGGCGCATGGCGCGGCTGGCTGAGGCCCTGCGCGCGGCGATCGGCGCGATCCGCGCGCACCTGCTG
>JAJZET010000086.1 GCA_021805685.1 Pseudomonadota bacterium | reverse complement strand
TCATCGCGAATACCGATGGCGGGTAACCCTTGGTGGCGGGCGGCTCGCCGATCGCCAGCGCGATCTCGCGCTGGGCCTGGGCATAGCGGGTGAGCGAATCCATCAGCAGCAGCACGCGCTGGCCGCGATCGCGGAACCATTCGGCGATCGCGGTGGCGTACTGCGCGCCGCGCAGGCGCTTCAGCGGCGGCGCGTCGGCGGGCGCAGCCACGATCACTGCGCGGCGGCGACCTTCCTCGCCCAGGGTGTGCTCGACGAATTCCTTCACCTCGCGGCCGCGCTCGCCGATCAGGCCCACCACCACCACGTCGGCGTTGGTGTAGCGGGTCATCATGCCGAGCAGGGTGGACTTGCCCACGCCGGAGCCGGCGAACAGGCCGATGCGCTGCCCGCGCCCCACGGTGAGCAAGGCGTTGATCGCGCGCACGCCCACGTCCAGCGGCGCGTCGATGGGCTTGCGCGCCATCGGGTTGATCGGTTCGTTCTTCAGCGCGGCATGCTCGTCGAGGTCGAGCGGACCGTAGCCATCCAGCGGCAGGCCGTCGGCACCGACCACACGGCCGAGCAGGTGGGCGCCCACCGGTAGGCCACCGCTGCGCGCGCAGGGGCGCACGCGCGCGTTCGGCAGCACGCCGTGCATGTCGCCCACCGGCATCAGCAGCAGGCGCTCGTCGGCGAAGCCGACCACCTCGGTTTCCAGTTCGCCGCCGGCAGCGGTATCGACCAGGCAGCGTGCGCCCAGCGCGGCCTCGCAGCCTTCGGCCTCCAGGGTCAGGCCAACCACGCGGCGCAGGCTGCCCTCCACGGTGAGCATGCGGGCGGCCTGCGCACGCCCAAGCTGACGCGCGATCTGGCGTTGCCAGTGCCCGCGGCGGATCGCCGGATCGGTGGCGGTCGTCATGCTTCACCCCCGTGCGCCGGGTCGACCTCGCCGAGCACGGCGTCGGCCAACGCAGCGAGACGGGATTCCACGCGCGCGTCCAGCCGCGAGCGTTCGCTTTCCAGCACGCAGTCCCCGCGCGCGAGTGCAGAATCGGCCTGCAGGGTCCAGTGCTTTTCCGCTGCGCCAAGGCTTTGCAGCAAGGCGAGGTCCTGCGGGTGGAGCCGTACGCGCAGTTCACGCGTGGCTGCCGGCAGCGCGCCGGCCGCTTCGCGCACCGCATGGGCGACCAGCTCGGGCGACAGCTTCAGCTCGTGCGCGACCACGCGACCGGCCACCACCATCGCCAGCTGTGCGAGTTCCCGCAGCACTTGTTCATCCATCGCCTGCAACGGCCGCGCCGCCGCTTCGCACAGGGCATCGAACTGCGCCAGGCGCTGCAGCAGCTCCTGCTGTGCCAGCGCCCGCCCTTCGGCCAACCCGGCGGCGCGACCCTCTTCGCGCGCCTGCTGTTCCAGCGCCTCGAGGTCGCGCACGGTCGGTTGCGGCGGCAGGTCGTTGGCGGCTTGCGACGCAGGCGCAGGCTCATCGCCGACGTTGGGCAACTCCCAGCGCTGGTAGCCCATGCCGGCATCGTGGATCGCAGCGGCCATCACACGTAATCATCCCCGCCGCCGCCGCCCAGGTTGATCTGGCCGGCGTCGGCCAGCTTGCGGGCAGCAGCCAGCACTTCCTTCTGCGCCGCGTCGACTTCGGAAAGGCGTACCGGGCCCTTCACTTCCAGGTCATCGCGCATCATGTCCGCGGCGCGCTTGGACATGTTGGAGAAGATCTTTTCGCGGATCGCCGGCTCGGCGCCCTTCAGCGCGGTGATCAGGATGCCCGACGGCACCTCGCGCAGCAGGGTCTGCATGCCACGGTCGTCGAGGTCGGCGAGATCTTCGAACACGAACATCAGGTCCTCGATGCGGCCGCCCAGCGCGTTGTCCTGGCTGCGGATCGCCGTCATCAACTCGGCTTCGCGGCTGCTGTCCATGGCATTGAGGATGTTGGCGGCCGCCTTCAGCCCGCCGACGTTCGCGGACTTGAGCTTCTTGGTGTTGCCGTTGAACTGGCGCTCCATGATCTCGTCCAGCTCGTTCAGCGCGTGCGGCTGCACGCCGTCCAGCGTGGCTATGCGCATCACCGCGTCGCTGCGCGTACGCGGCGGCAGGTAGCCGAGCACCTCGGCGGCCTGGTCCGGCTCCAGGTGCGCCAGCACTAGCGCGATGATCTGCGGATGCTCCTGGTTGATCATCTCGGCGATCGCGCGGCTTTCCATCCACTTCAGCGATTCCAGTCCCTTGCTGCTGCGGCCGAGCAGGATGCGGTCGATCAAGCCGCCAGCCTTGGTCTCGCCCAGCGCGTTGGTGAGGATCTTGCGGATGTACTCCTCGGTGCCCACGCCGAGCGAGGTCTGCATGCCCATGTCCTCGTCGAGCTTGTCGAGCACCTTCTCGACCTGCTCGCGCGACACGCTGGAAAGACCGGCCATTGCCGTACCGACCGACTGTACGTCGCGCGCGCTAAGGTGCTTGAGTACTTCGGCGGCGTCCTGCTCGCCCAGCGTCAGCAGCAGGATGGCGGCGCGCTGCGCGCCCGTGATGGTCGCATCGTGGCGGTTAGTTGCCATCTTCGTTCACCCAGTTGCGCACGACCTGCGCCACCTGCTTGGAGTTTTCCCCCACCATCCGGCGGGCCTGGTCCACGCGGTGTTCGTAGACCTGCGAAGGCGTGGTGTCGATGCGTGCCGCATGCGCCGGTTGCGCCGCATGCTGGCCGGGCTGGCGCGAGTGCGCCTCGTCGTCGCCCACGCGCACCGACACGCTCGGCACCGGCGTCGGCAAGGCAGCGGCCGCTTCCGGCGTGCCACGCATCAGGTTCTTGAGCAAGGGGCGCAGCAGGCCGAACGCCACCAGCAACGCGATCAGGATGCCCACCGACTGCTTGATGAGATCCAGCATGCCCGGACGCTCCCACAGCGGCACCGACAGCTCGGTATCCGGCGTGGCACTGTGGTGGAACGGCTGGTTGATCACGCTGACGCTGTCGCCGCGCGTAGCGTCGAAGCCCACCGCGTTCTTCACCAGGTCGGTGAGGTGCTGCAGTTCCTGCGGAGTGAACGGCACCTCCTTCTGCCCGGCCTTCGCGCCGGCAGTGGCAGCGGTGGTTACCAGCTTGTCATCCACCAGCACGGCCACGGTGAGGCGATCGAGCCGACCCGCCGGGTCGCTGACATGGCTGATGGTGCGATCCAGTTCGTAGTTGCGCGTCGCGCTGTTGGAGCTCTCGCTGCTGCTGCTCGACGAGGCCGTGCTGCTGCCAGGCGTGGCGGCCGTGCCGGCATTGGGCTTGGCGGCGGTGGGCTGGGTCACGGTCTTCGGCGGCTGGTTGCTGAGCGCGCCGGGGACGCCACCGGCGGTACCGCCACCGGTGCGCTGTTCACTGCTGACCTGCTCGCTGCGCAGGGCCGGCTTGTCCGGGTTGTAGGTCTCGGTGGCCTTTTCGGTCCGGCTGAAATTCAGGTCCACGTTGACCTGCGCATGCACGCGACCCGGCCCGACCAGCGGCGTCAGCAGGTCTTCGATGCGCTGCGCGTAGATGTTCTCGATCCGCGTGGCCAGGCGCAGCTGATTGTCGGCGGTGGCGCCGGGCGCGCTGGCATTGCCGGTGAGCAACTGGCCTTGCTGGTCGACCACCGACACCTGGCCAGGCTCCAGCCCCGGCACACTGGAGGCCACCAGGTGCACGATCGCGGCCACCTGCCCCGCATCCAGCGAACGCCCCTGGTACAGCGTGAGCAGTACCGAGGCACTGGCTTCGTGGTTATCGCGGATGAAGGCCGACGGCTTGGGCAGCGCCAGATGCACGCGCGCCGCGCGCACGGATTGCAGCGAGGCGATGGTGGAGTCGAGGTCGTTCTCCAGCATTTGCTGGTAGCGCGTGCGCTCGGCGAGGTCGCTCATGCCAAACGGAGAGTCGTTGGCCGACTGCGTGTCGAGCGCGGCGCTGCCCTCCGGCAGCCCCTTGGACGCCAGCTGCAGACGCAGCGCGCCGAGGTCGGATGCCGGTACCATGATCGACGTGCCGTCGCTGCTCAGCTTGTACGCGGTCCCGGTGGACTGCAGTTGTTGCGTGATCGCGGCAGCATCCTTCTGGTCCAGCCCGGCGTACAGCAGCGCGTAGTTGGGACCGCGCGACCACAGCACCACCGCCACGCCCAGCGCCACGGCCGCCGCCACCGCGACCAGCAGGACGAGCTGGCGCACCGCAGGAGTGCGGGCGATCTGCTTGAAGGAGTCCAGGCGCGCGCCGGCGTTGTCGCTACCGGTCGTCGCAATGGCATTCTCGGCCATGCTGATGCTCGTCGGTCAGGGTTGCGCGGTGATCGAGGCGCCGATCAAACCGACATGTTCATGATGTCCTGGTAGGCGCCTACCAGTTTGTTCTGCACCGCGACCGTCGTGCGCAGCGCAAGGTCGGCCTTCTGCACGGCGATCATGGTCTTGGCGAGGTCCGCACCGGGGTCGCCGCGCTCGAAGCTCGCGGCCATGCGCCCGGCCTCCATCTGCGTGTCGCCCACCGCGGCGATGGATTGCCGCAGCAGCGTGGCGAAATCCGTCTGTCCACCGCCCGCCCGGGTCGGCGCCGCGGTTTCCGGCGGGCGGGCCTGCACCGTCATCTGGCGCATCTGGGCGAGCAGGTTGTTGATGTCGATGGTGCTCATGGTGCGGCCCCACGGTGATGGACGGAAGACGGAATCCCGTCATGCGACGGGTTCCATCGAGGCAAATGCACGAGCCGTGCCATGACTGCCGCGGTTGTGCTCCGATGCCTGCAGGGCGGCCCGATGCGCGTCAGCACAAAGCGCCTGCAGGCAGGTGACGCTCAGGCGGCCATGCCGTTGGCGTGCAACCCGTACTTGCGCAGCTTCTCCACCAGGGTGGTGCGCTGCATGTGCAGCAGGCGGGCGGCATGGGCCACTACGCCGTCGGCGGCGTCGAGCGCCTGGCGGATCAGGCCCACTTCGATGTCGGCGAGGTGGTCCTTGAGGTCGATACCTTCCTCGGGCAGCAGGCGCTGCGCTTCGTCGGCCGCCTGCTGCCCGATGGCGCCGAACACGGGGCGCGGCGACTCCATCAACGCCAGCAGGGCTGCACCCCGTACCTCTTCCCCTGCGGGCACGCGACGGTATTTCGGCGGCAATTCGCTGACGCGTACCTCGCCATGCGGGCAGAGGATCGCCATGCGCTCGACCAGGTTGGCCAGCTCGCGTACGTTGCCCGGCCAGGTGTGCTCGCTCAGCGCCTGCATCGCACCGGCACTGAAGCGCGCCACGTCGAGGCCACGACGGGACAGGCGCTGGTTGAACTCCTCGATCAGTACCGGCAGGTCTTCCAGCCGCTCACGCAGGGACGGCAGCTCCAGCGGGAACACCGAGAGGCGGTAATACAGGTCTTCGCGGAAACGGCCTTCGGCAATCGAGGTTTCCAGGTCGCGGTGGGTGGCGGCGATGATGCGCACGTCGCAGCGCTGGGTCTTGGTGCCGCCCACGCGCTCGTACACCCGCTCCTGCAGCACGCGCAGCAGCTTCACCTGCATCGGCAGGCTCATGTCGCCGATCTCGTCGAGGAACAGCGTGCCGCCTTCGGCCAGTTCGAAGCGGCCCTTGCGTGCACTGACGGCGCCGGTGAACGAGCCCTTCTCGTGGCCAAACAGCTCGCTTTCCAGCAGCTCGGCCGGGATCGCGCCGCAGTTGATCGCCACGAACGGCTTGTCGCGGCGCGCAGATTGCTCATGGACGGCGCGCGCCACCATCTCCTTGCCGGTGCCGGATTCGCCCAGCACCAGCACGGTGGAATCGAACGGGGCCACCTGGCGAATCAACGCATTGACGTGCAGCATCGGTGCCGAATGGCCGACGAAGCGCAGCGCGCCAGCCTGACCGCCGAGCATGCGCGCGTGGATGCCGCGCAACGCCTCGGAGATCTGCTCGTACAGCAGCGGAACGTCCACCAGGGCGGCACGCGGCGCGGCCGACTTCATGAAGTGGGCGGCCAACGGCGCGTCGGCGGCCACCAGCATCGCCGCGCGCTTCGCCACGCTGCCGAGGAGGTCGAGCTGGCGCTGCACCATGGCCTCGTCGCTGTCGCTGCCCACGTATACGCCTTGCCAGGCGTGCGTGGCTTCTTCAACGCCCAGGCAATCCACCGCGCGCTGCGGGTGGTAGCCCAGGAAGTGCAGCGCCGACATCACGGCCTCCGCACGAGTCGCGTTCGACTCGATGACGAGAAAATCGAATTTATGCATTGCCCCTGTTCCTTAACCACATCACGCACCCCTGGGCTCCCTGCAGGGTACGTCGCTTCATCAGTGCCAGCTTTCCGTCACTGGCGCACTGAACAACGAGCAACAACGAGGCCAACTTTGACGAATCGCGCGACAACAAAACGTCAACGACGACGAATTCACGGCGCGCTCACGCAGGTCGCAGGGCATCGCGAGATGTAACTCCCCATGTAAGCGCATGCCACGCAAGGCCTTTCGCCACCATAGGCAGACGAACCGCTGTCAATTCCGCCGCCGCGACGTGCAACGCGAAGATTTTTTGGCGGTTTTCGCATCCGTGATGACCGTCACATATGCGACTGGCGGCCTCAGCCGGTTTGCTGGCGCGCACCTGCCACTTTGCGTCGGTGATGGCGAAACACGAGCCTCTCAATCGCGTCACTTGTGGCATCGCCGTGCAACGTGAACTCCACGAAGCTGCGCCCCTGATCCAGGCTGCGCGAGACACGTGCCGGCAATTCCAGCGGCAGGCTGCGGCAGGCGTCGAAGCGGATACGCAGCAGCATGCCTTCGCCCTTCGGCACCAGCGTATTCGGCAGCACGGCACCCACGGCGTTGAAGCGCAGCATCTGGCGCGGCGGCAGCGACGCGGACGGCGCCAGCATCTGGTTGACGATCTCGACCAGCGCGGTGAGCTTGGCGTCCATGCGCAGGATCTCCTGCATCAGTGGACTCTCCTCGTCGCCGTGATCGGTGCGGCGCTCCTCCAGCGAAGCCAGCGTCGCCAGCACGTTGGCGTTGCGATCGGCCAACCACTGCAGTATCTCCTGGGCGGGCGGCCACGCCAGCGGCTCGCAGTCGGCATGCAGTTGCTCCTCGCTGCTGAGGCGCTGCTCGAATTCATCCCAACGACTGGCTGCCATGTCGGCTCCACAGGTGCTTTCCGGGCCGGATCGGCCCAAGGCTCGTCCGATTGCAGCAAGATGCTCGCCAGGCGGACGTGGAACAAGTGTGACGGTGGGGCATCGAAGCCATCGGCGCGACCAGGGCGCCAATCCGCGACCCGGTCAGACTGGCCCGCTCAGGCCCGGGACGGACGACCGCCGCTAGCGGGCCAGGTCGACGTAGGTGCGCAGGGCCTGGTGGGCGTGGCCGTGCTTGACCAGCGCGTTGGCGATTTCGGCGCGCGCTCGCGCGGCCAGACTCAGCATTTCCTCGTTGCAGGCCAGCAGCTGCTGCAGCAGTTCGCGGGTACGCATGTCGCGGGGATGGGCTGCGCGCAGCAGTGGCGCGCGCTCCACTTCCATCCTGGGAAGCTTGTCCCAGTCGCCTTCGCGCGCGGCGGCGAGCATCGCGTTGCTTACCTCAAGGGCACGTTCGAGCATGGCGTACTCCCCACTCACGCTTGCCCTCCGGTACGGCTGGCAAGGTAGGCATCGCGGATGCCATTCCAGCCGTCGCGCACCGGTTCGAGCAGGCCGATGCACTCGGCCAAGGCACGATCGTCGTTGTTCAGTTGCGCAAACAGCAGACGGCGGTTGATGTAGTCGTACAACGCATCGAGACGCCCGGCCAGCGTGCCGCCGGCCTCGTGATTCAGGCTGGCGCGCAACTCGGCCACGATGGCCACCGCCTTGGTCACCTTGGCACCCTTGGCGGGAATGTCGCCGTGACCCAGGTGCGCGCGTGCCTGTGCAATGCGGTTGATCGCGCACTCCAGCAGCATGGCGATCAACTTGTGCGGGTCGGCGTCTTCGACCTGTCCCGCCACGCTGGTTTGCTGGTACATCGCGCTGGCCTGGCGCTTGTAGGCATTCGTCATGAGACGGCCTCCATCAAGGCTTCGAGGAGCTGCTGCTGGTGCTTCCGGTCAACGCACTCAACTGGGTGGTGAGGTAGGTGCTGGTGTTGTTCAGCGATGACATCAGGGTGTCCAGTGCCGTGTACTGCTGGCGCAGCTGCGCCGCGTAGGTGTTCATGCGTGCGGTAAGCGCAGCGGATTCCTGACTCAGGTTGGTGAGCTGCTGCTGGATGCTGTTGGTGCGCGACGTGATGACGCCGTTGCCGGAAGTGAAGCCGTCCAGCGTGCTGTTGAGCACGGTGGCATAGCCGTTGGAACCGGCGAACAGGTTCTGTACCGCGCTCGGGTTGCTTTGCAGCGCGGTGTTCAGCGTATTGCTGTTCACCGACAGCGTGCCGTCGGCATTGCGCGCGATGCCCAGCGCCGCCAGCGAACCGATGCTGTTACCCGCCACGCCGTTGCTCAGAATGCTGTTTATCTGGCTCTGCACGGACATCAGCGTCGAATCGCCCAGCAACACGCCCGCCTGCTTGCTGGTCGGGTCGTAGCTGTTCAGCGTGGCGGCAGTGCTGACATAGCTGTTGTAGGCGCTGACGAAGTCGTTGATCGCACCGGTGACCGCGGTGGTGTCCTGGCTCACGGTCATCGTGGTCGAGCCGGTCGCGGTGAGGTTCAGCGTGACCCCGTCCAGCACCCCGCTGACGGCATTGCTGGCGCTGGTGGCAGCGATGCCGTTGATGCTCAGGCTGGCATCGCTGGCTTCATTGCTGCCCGCCGTGTTGAGCGTCGTTGCCAACGAGGAGAGGCCGCTGCTGCTGCCGCTGCCAGCGGTCACGGTGAAACCGTTGGCCACGCCCGTCTTGGTGGAGGTCAACAGCAACTGTGCGCCGTTAGAACCATTGACGATGGTGGCCTGGACGCCCGGGTTGCTGCTCGACTGGTTGATCGCCGAGGCAATGGTGCTGATCGAGTCGGTGGCGCCCACCGTGATGTTCATCGAATTGCTGCCAACGCTCACCGTCAAAGTTCCGGCGCCCACCGCCGAGCCCGTGGCGTAGGCACCACTGGTGCGCGACTGCGCCGTGGCCAGATGACTCACCACCACGCTGTAGGTGCCGGGCTGCGCATTCGGCAGCGTGGTCGCCGAGCCGATTGCCGTGTTGCTGAACGTCGCGTTGTAGGTGTTGTAGGTGATGTTGCTGGTCAGGGCACTCAGCGTCGACTGGATGGAACTGAGCGAGCCGCTAAGCGCGGTGAGCCCGGCTTCCTGCGCCTGCAGCTGCGTGGTCTGGTTGCTGATCTGCTGCGCTGGGCCTGCCTGCTGGGCATTCACCAGGGCAGTGATGATGGCGTTGACATTCAGGCCCGAACCGATGCCAGCCGAGCTCAGCAGCGCCGACGTGCCCAGGCTTCCGCCGCTCCCGCTGCTCCCCGTGCTGCCGGAGGTGCCGGTCGTCGTGGTTCCAGCCGTTGTACCGGTGTTGGTCGTGCCGATGCCGGAGATGGAAGTCATGGAAGGCGTCCCATAGGTGTCTGCCCCGCTATCGCGGATCCGAGGATCGCAGGCAAGACTCGCGCCAACGAGGCAAACTGCGCCTACGACCCGCTTGAACGTTTTTCGGCGCGGGCGCCGCGTTCTTGAGCCGTCAAAGGCTTGGCACGGAATGTGCGCCGCCTGCCGAATAGGCGTCGCGAGGCCTTACGGCAGCAGGTGGAGCACCACCTGCGGCTGGGCATTGGCCTGCGCCAGCACCGAGATGCCCGCCTGCTCCAGCACCTGCGCCTTGCTCAGGTTCGCCGTCTCCGCCGCGAAGTTGGCGTCCTGGATCGTCGACTGCGACGCCTGCAGGTTGGTCGTCTGCGCCGACAGCGTGGAGATGGTCGACTGGAAGCGGTTCTGCACTGCACCCAGCTGCGCGGAGAAGTCACTCACCGTGGTCAGCGCCACGTCGATGCGCGAGATCAGCGCGTTCGCATCGCTCACCGTCTTCACGTCACCGCCCTGCAGCGAACCGGTGGCCGCGATGGCGGTGCCGTCGGTGTAGGCGCCGGTGGCCGTGCCCGTGCCACTGGTCGCACCCGTCCCGGTGATCTTGCCCGCCGAGCCAGCGCCCAACGCGGAGCCCGAGGCCACCGAACCGGCGTCCGTCACCTTGAAACTGCCCGACGAGAAGATGTTCACGCCGCCGTTGCCGTCTACCGCGGCGCTCACGTTGCCGCTCAGCGCCGCATTGATCGCATCGGACACGCCCTGTGCGTTGCTCGCCGTGCCGGCCAGGGTGACCGAACCGGTGGTCACGCCGTCCGAACCGGTGTAGGCGATGGTGATCTTGCTCAGGTCCAGCGTCTGCGCCGCTGTCGACGTGCCGCTGCTCACGAAGGCACCGCTCAGGTTGGCCGAATCGAAGGACGACACCGAGCCCAGCGCCGAGGCCTTCACGCTGGTGGTCAGGCTCACGCTGATGGTCTGGCCCACGTTCGCGCCCACCTGGAAGCTCTTGGTGCCCAGCGAGCCGTCCAGCACGTTCGAGCCGTTGAACGTGGTCTGGTTGGCGATGCGGGTGATTTCCTGCAGGCGCTGCTGTACTTCATTGTCGATCGACGCGCGGTCGCCCGCGCTGTAGGTACCGTTGGCCGACTGCACGGCCAGGTCGCGGATCGCCTGCAGGTTGGCGGTCACCTGGTCCAGCGCGCTGCCTGCCGTCTGCGCCAGGTTGATGGCGTCCGAGGCGTTCTGGCTCGCCTGGCCCAGGCCACCGATCTGGGTGGTGTAGCGCTGCGCGATCGCAAAGCCCGCCGCGTTGTCCGCCGCACTGTTGATCTGCAGGCCCGAAGACAGGCGCTCGGTGGCCGTGGCCAACGCGCTCTGCGACTTCGTCAGGTTGTTCTGCGCGTTCAGCGAAGAAATATTGGTGTTGACGACCAATGCCATGAAGATCCCCTATCGGGAAAAGCCTCAAGCGCCTCGTGTGTTGCCTCGCGGGTATAACGGTGCCGTCGATTCCGATGCGTGTGGGCCGGAGCACCCGGTAAAACCCACGCTTGCGGCATGGGCTTTGCCTGACACCCGAAACTGGCGGCGCTGCTGCAGCGCCGCCCCAAGCAGCGAAGCCGGCCGCGAGCTTCCTCGCGGCCGGCTCGTCCTTGCCTGTTACGGCAGCAGCTTGAGCGCCAGCTGCGGCTGGGTGTTGGCCTGCGCCAGCACCGAGATGCCCGCCTGCTCCAGCACCTGCGCCTTGCTCAGGTTCGCCGTCTCCGCCGCGAAGTTGGCGTCCTGGATCGTCGACTGCGACGCCTGCAGGTTGGTCGTCTGCGCCGACAGCGTGGAGATGGTCGACTGGAAGCGGTTCTGCACTGCACCCAGCTGCGCGGAGAAGTCACTCACCGTGGTCAGCGCCACGTCGATGCGCGAGATCAGCGCGTTCGCATCGCTCACCGTCTTCACGTCACCGCCCTGCAGCGAACCGGTGGCCGCGATGGCGGTGCCGTCGGTGTAGGCGCCGGTGGCCGTGCCCGTGCCACTGGTCGCACCCGTCCCGGTGATCTTGCCCGCCGAGCCAGCGCCCAACGCGGAGCCCGAGGCCACCGAACCGGCGTCCGTCACCTTGAAACTGCCCGACGAGAAGATGTTCACGCCGCCGTTGCCGTCTACCGCGGCGCTCACGTTGCCGCTCAGCGCCGCATTGATCGCATCGGACACGCCCTGTGCGTTGCTCGCCGTGCCGGCCAGGGTGACCGAACCGGTGGTCACGCCGTCCGAACCGGTGTAGGCGATGGTGATCTTGCTCAGGTCCAGCGTCTGCGCCGCTGTCGACGTGCCGCTGCTCACGAAGGCACCGCTCAGGTTGGCCGAATCGAAGGACGACACCGAGCCCAGCGCCGAGGCCTTCACGCTGGTGGTCAGGCTCACGCTGATGGTCTGGCCCACGTTCGCGCCCACCTGGAAGCTCTTGGTGCCCAGCGAGCCGTCCAGCACGTTCGAGCCGTTGAACGTGGTCTGGTTGGCGATGCGGGTGATTTCCTGCAGGCGCTGCTGTACTTCATTGTCGATCGACGCGCGGTCGCCCGCGCTGTAGGTACCGTTGGCCGACTGCACGGCCAGGTCGCGGATCGCCTGCAGGTTGGCGGTCACCTGGTCCAGCGCGCTGCCTGCCGTCTGCGCCAGGTTGATGGCGTCCGAGGCGTTCTGGCTCGCCTGGCCCAGGCCACCGATCTGGGTGGTGTAGCGCTGCGCGATCGCAAAGCCCGCCGCGTTGTCCGCCGCACTGTTGATCTGCAGGCCCGAAGACAGGCGCTCGGTGGCCGTGGCCAACGCGCTCTGCGACTTCGTCAGGTTGTTCTGCGCGTTCAGCGAGGAAATATTGGTGTTGATGACCAGTGACATGGGTTGTCTCCTAGGGATTTCGGTCTTGAAGCTGTCGGATACGTTCTCCGGCGGTGCTCCAGACCGGAGTGCCAACCGCCTCAGGTGGAGTTTCGGCGCCGCCACGGGCTTCTTGAGATCATTTTTTGGTTGGCACGGATCGTGCGCCGGGCGACCATCCTCGCTGGCTTGAGTCGGCGAGCCTCGCGGGTTGGCACCATGCTTGCTGCCCAACCCCGGGACATGCCCTGCCTGACGGAAAGTCGACGGCACCGGGATGAGCTGTCCCGTCCTTTCGCGCGCCCAGGAACCCGCAACGATGCAGATCGAAGACCGACTCGCGCAGAACCACGCCGAATTCCAGCACCTGCTCGACGCTGCGGAAAAGGCGCTGGCTGCCGACGACATCAACGGCGCCATCGGCATCACCCGCCAGGCCGCCACGCTGGCGTGGAACCGTAGTTGCGGCATCTTCGCGTCGCCCCGGATCGAGGCCTTGCTGGCGCGCATCGGTCACGCCATCCCGTCGGGAGCATCGAGTCCGCGCCTAAAAGGTGGCCAACGCCGGGTGGCGACGGTGATGTCGCAGGCCTACAGCATGGGAGGCCACACCAAGCTGGCCTGCCAATGGATCGCGCTGGACAAGCACTCTTCGCACACGTTGGTACTCACCAGCCAGGGCAACGTGCGCATACCTCCAGCGGTCGGCGCCATGGTCGAGCAGCGGCAGACCGCGCTGGTGGTGATTCAGCAGGACAACGACGTGGAGCGCGTGCTCGCGCTGCGCCAGCAGTTGGCCAGCGCCGACCTGGCGGTGCTGCACATCCATCCCAACGACCCGCTGCCGGTGGTCGCACTGGCCGGCATGGACGAGCCGCCGCCCGTCGTGCTGGAGGACCACGCCAACCACGTGTTCTGGATCGGCGCCAGCGTCGCCAACCTGGTGGCCGGCCTGCACGGCGACGGCATGCGCATCGCGTCCGGACGTCGCGGCATCTCGCCGGCCCAGATCAGCTGGCTGCGCACGCCGGTCGATTTCGACATCCCGGCCCTGGCCGCGGACATCGACATCCGCACGAAGTACGGCATACCGGCAGACGCCCCGCTGCTGATGTCCTGCGGCGCCGCCTACAAGTACGCGCCGATCGATGGCCAGTCGCTGGCTGCGTTGCTGGCACCGGTGCTGGAAGAGCGCACCGATCTCCACCTGTTGCTGGTCGGTCCCAGCGTCGACCCGCCGGGCACCAACCTTTCGACCGACTTCCCGGGCCGCGTCCACCTGGCCGGCGTCATCGATCAGCGGGACGTGTTGCAAGCGGCCTACCTTGCCTGCGACGTCTACCTGGACGCGTTCCCCTTCGCCTCGGGTTCGGCGGTCGGCGAGGCCGTCGCAGCCGGCAAACCCATCCTGAAGTACTGCCCGCGGGACTGGAGCGACAGCGGTTTCACGATCAACAGCAGCACCCTGCCAATGCCGCTGCACGTCTGGCACGACGTCGAGGCCTTCCGCCAGGCCCTGCGCGAGCTGCTCGACTCGCCGTCGCTGCGTGCCGAGCGCAGCGAACTGTTCACCCAGATCGTGCGCCTGCTGCACGGTGAAGCGCAGTTCCAGGGGCAGGTAGACGCACTCTACGCGCGCGCCGCCAAGTTGCCTCGCATCGAGATCGATCCGGACATCGCGGCACAACGGGTGGAGTTGCTGGATACCCTGCTCGACAAGCTGTCCGACAACCGCATGATGGCGTGGCGCAAGGAAACCGGCGGCGACATCGCGTCGATGGCGGCCACGCCCGAGGAGCGCTACCGCCGCTGGCTGGGATCGCAGCAACTCCCCGCCGCCCGCGTCGCAGCAGCGCGCGCGCGCATCGGCGATTTGTGCAGCTTCCACGTACTGGTGGCCGGCACCGGCGATGCCAAGCAGTTGGAGCGCACGCTGCAGTCGCTGGCAAGCCAGTCGCTGCCGGCGCAGGCGATTACCGTGCTTGGCGAACCCGGCATCGCCCTGCCGGATCACATCCGCATGCATCCGCTGGGTGCCGGCTGGGCCGAAACCTGCAACGACGTCGTCGCCGCCAGCACGGCCGAATGGATACTGCCGCTCGAAGCCGGCGATGTGCTGGCGGACGACGCCCTGCTGCTGCTGGCCGACCAGTCCGCCGCCAACCCGGATCTGAGCTGTTGCTACGCCGACGAGGACAGCTGGCTCCCCGAAGGCCCCGTCGACCCCATCTTCAAGCCGGACGTCAACCTCGACCTGCTGCGCAGCTACCCCTACATAGGGCGCATGCTGGCGATGCGCCGCCAGCCGCTGCTCGCCATCGGCGGGCTGCAGCCGCAAGTCGGCGCGATGGCGGCCTATGCGCATGTGTTCCGGTGCATCGAGCAGTTCGGCCTGAACACCATCGGGCATGTCGCCGAGCCGATCCTGCATGCTTCCCTGCCGTTTGGGGCCTGGCTGGCCGCACCCGATATCGCGCCGCTGGTCCGACAGGCGCTGGCCGGCCACCTCGAGCGCCTGGGTGTCGCGCACGAGATCCATCCTGGCGTGCTGGCCGGCTCGCACCGCGTCGTCTACCTGCACCAGCGCCAGCCGCCGGTGTCCATCATCATCCCCACCCGCGACCAGTTGCCGATGCTCAACGGCCTGATCGACAGCCTGCTCGCCAAGACCAGTTACCGGAACTACGAACTGCTGATCGTGGACAACGACAGCCGCGACCCGGCGGCCTGCGCCTACCTGGACGGCATCGAACGCCTGAACAACCCGCAGCTGCGCGTGCTGCGCTGGCCGCATCCGTTCAACTACTCCGCGATCAACAATTTCGCCGCCGCACAGGCACGCGGCGAGTACCTGATCCTGCTCAACAACGATACGGCGGTGCTGCACGCGGACTGGATCGAGGGGCTGCTCAACCATGCGCAGCGCCCCGAGGTGGGCATCGTTGGCGCCAAGCTGCATTTCCCCGACGGACGCATCCAGCACGGCGGCGTGCTGCTCGGCATGAACGGACCCGCCGACCATCCGTACGTGGGCGAGGCGATGGACGCGCCGGGCTACATGCACCGACTGCAGGTGGACCAGAACTACACCGCGGTCACCGCCGCCTGCATGATGATCCGCAAGTCGGTCTACGAAGAAGTGGGCGGGCTGGACGAGCGGGATTTCAAGGTCTCCTACAACGACGTCGACCTCTGCCTGAGGACGCAGCAGGCTGGTTATCTCACCGTGTGGACACCCCACGCCAAGCTGATGCACGAGAGCAACGTCAGCCAGAAGGTCTCGGAAAAGACTGCGCGGGCAGCCAATGTGGCCCGCTTCAAGGGCGAACAGGCGACGATGTACCGCAAGTGGCTGCCGCTGCTGGCGCGCGATCCCGCCTACAACCGCAACCTGAGCCTGGCACCGCCGGGCTTCGACCTCGACCCGATCCGCGCCGCCGCCTGGCAGCCGCTCGCGCAACCGGGGCTGCCGCGGATGTTCTGCATCGCCGCCGACGAAACCGGCTGCGGCCACTATCGGGTGATGCAGCCCTACCTTTCCATGGAGCGCGAGGGATTGGCCGAGGGCATGATCGCTTCGGCGCACCTGCCGCCGGTCATGCTGGAACGCTTCGCGCCCACCAGCTTGGTCCTGCAGCGCCAGTACACCGACGGCCAGCTCGAAACGATGCGCGGCTACCGCGAGTTCAGCCGCGCCTTCAAGGTGTACGAACTGGACGACTACATGCCCAACGTGCCACTGAAGAGCGTGCACCGCGCCCATATGCCCAAGGACATCATGAAATCGCTGCGCAAGGCGGTGGCGCTGGCCGACCGCTTCGTGGTGTCCACCGAGCCGCTGGCGGAAGCGTTTGCCGACCTGCACGACGATATCCGTGTGGTACCCAATCGCCTACCGGTGAACTGGTGGGAGGGCTTGCGCGGCGAGCGCCGCAAGGGCGCCAAGCCGCGCGTGGGCTGGGGCGGCGGCAGCAGCCACCGCGGCGACCTGGAACTGATCGCTGACGTGGTGCGCGACCTGGCCGACGAGGTGGAATGGGTGTTCTTCGGCATGTGCCCGGAGAAGCTCCGGCCCTACGTGCACGAGTTCCACAACGGCGTGCCGATCGGCCAGTACCCGGCGGCGCTGGCCGCGCTGAACCTCGACCTGGCGCTGGCACCGCTGGAGGACAACCTGTTCAATGCCTGCAAGAGCAACCTGCGCCTGCTCGAATACGGCGCCTGCGGCTTTCCGGTGATCTGCAGCGACATCGTCTGCTACCGCGGCGACCTGCCGGTGACCCGCGTCCGCAACAACCGATACAAGGAATGGGTGGACGCGATCCGCATGCACACCAGCGACCTCGAGGCCACCGCGAAGATGGGCGATGCACTGCGCGAGGTCGTCCATCGCGACTGGATGCTCACCGGCAGCAACCTGGCCGCTTGGCGCGATGCCTGGCTGCCGGACTGAGCCATGCCGACCCGGGCCGGAGCGCGGCAAATGCTCCGTCCGCGGCCGATCACCCCTTATCCGTGTCGGCTATCCGTTCCAGCAGCAACGTGCCCCACGACAGGCCTACGCCGAAGCCGACGGCCAGCACGAGGTCACCCGGGCGCAGCGTGTCCATCTGCTCCATCAGCAGCAGCGGGATCGAGGCCGAAACGGTGTTGCCCAGGTGCGCGCAGTTCTGCGGTACCTGTTCCTCGGCCAGCCTCAGTTTGCGCATGAGCTGCCCCACCACGAAGCTGTTGGCCTGGTGGAACAGCACCATGCGCAGCTTTTCCATGCCGAGGCCTTGCGCCTCAAGCGCCAACGCCATCGCCTCGGGCACCTTGCGCAGGGCAAAGTTGAGGATGCCGGGGCCGTCCATGCAGATGCCGACTGGACCCTCCGCATCGATGCGCAAGGCAGATCGACGCGCCACGAAGGCGTCGTAGCCCGAGCCGTCAGCGTAGCTGCGGCAGTCGACCACGCGCAGTCCGCCCGGCTTCGTGGAGTACAGCGTGGCCGCCGCCGCATCGCCGAACAGCATGCGCGTGGCGAGATCATCCCGACGGATCAGTCGGGAATAGGTGTCCGCATTCGCGAGCACGCCCTGTCCGCCGGAAACACGCAGCCAGTTCGCCATCACCTGCGTACCGAGCACGAAGCCCGAACAACCCTGGTTGATGTCCAGTACGAAGCACTCGGCAGGAAAGTCGAACTGCCCGTGCAGGCGCGAGGACACGCCCGGAATCAGGTGGTCGGGCGTCTGCGTACAGACCAGCAGCGCACCGACGTCGCAGGCCCGGGTCGCAGTTCTCTCCAGCAGCGCCGCGATGGCCGCGCGGGCCAGGTCGCTGGTGTACTGGCCGGCCGCGGCGATCGGCCGGCTATGCACGCCGACCTTGGCGACGATGCGCTGGCACTCGGCCTCCGGCTGGCCCAGCGTAGCCGCATCGTTCTGCTCGATGCGGTCGCCCAGTGCGGCGCCAACGCTGTGGATGTAGACCTCAGGCATCGCGCGTCCCCGGAACAATGATTTTCGCCGGCACGCCGAACACGGTGGCGCCGGGTGGCACGTCCTTGATGGCCACGCTACCGGCGCCGACTACCGCGCCTTCGCCGACCACCACGTGCGGCAACACCACGGCATGCGGGTGCACCGTGCAGAATGGTTCCAGCCTGGCGTGGCCGCCGATGAAGGCATGCGAACTGATGGTGACGCCGGTGCCGATGGTGACGTCATGGCCCACCACGGCGAATCCCTGCACCAGCAGGTCGTCACCCAGCGTCACGCCGGAGGAAATGCTGCAGGCGCCAAGGAAAATGCTGTTGATGGCACCCTCCAGCGGTGTCGCAGTCATCGCGTCGGGCGAAACCAGGCTGGCGAAACGCGCACCGCGTGCCTGCAAGTGCGTGCGGACCTGGTGCCGTGCACGTCCGTGACCGAAACAGGTGAGGTAGCTTGCGTCCTGCCGCGGCTCATGGCCCTTGATGGGCCCCAGCACGTCGGGCTCGCCGGGGTTTTCATCGTCGAGAAAGCCCATGACGGCAAACGGCATGGCCCGCGCCGCGATCCACGCAGCCACCTCGCGGCCAAAGCCGCCACGACCCAGCAGCAGGAGGGATTTCGCGCTCATTGGGCCGTGAATCCGCCATCGACGACAAGCGTCTGGCCAGTCATGAAGGCCGCATCGGACGAGAGCAGGAAGCGGATGGCAGCGGCGACCTCGTGAGCCGTCGCGTAGCGCTTGCCCAACGGGTAGCGGGCGCGATCGGCCTGCAACGCCTCCTCCGACAGTTGATGGAGATCGTCCACGAGCTCGGTCTGCACCATGCCGGGAGCCACGCAGTTCACGCGTATGCCCTTGTGCGCCAGTTCCAGTGCCATCACCCGCGCAAAAGCAGTCAATGCCGCCTTGGTGCCCGCATAGCTGGCCGTGCCCTTGATGCCTACTTCCGGACCGAGGATGGAGGAAAGCAAGACGATCGCGCTGCCGGCATTGAGCTTGTTGCCGCGCGCGAGCTCGGCCACCAGGGCCAGTGGCGCCGTCTGGTTGATCGCCACGATGCGCTGGTGCGCTTCCAGCGAGAAGAAGCGCAACGGGTTGTTTTCCACGATGCCGGCGGAATGAACCAGGCCATCCAGTGCCGGTACCGGAGCCAGCACTTCGCGATAGCGCGCGAAATCGGTGAGGTCGAAAGCCAGCGGCAGCACCGCGTCACCGCCATGCTGCGAAAGTTCCGCCAGGCGCTGCGAATTGCGGCCGACGGCCACTACCTTGGCGCCCTCGGCCAGCAAGCGCTGCGTCGTGGCGAAACCGATCCCCGAAGTAGCGCCCGTGACGAGCAGGGTCTTGCCTTCAAACATCGTTCGTCCTCGCCAAGTAAAGCGCATGGAAGTGCGCGATGCGCGCCTCCTGGGGCTGCAACTGCACCTCGAAGCCGTCCGCCTCCAGCCCCTGCTGGCAGGCCTCGACCAGGACCTTGTCCTCAGCCAGCGCTTGCTGCGTGAAGGCGATCGCCTCCTCCTGCATGTGCTGTCGCAGCGCAGGCGGCAGCGCCTTGAGGGCGGGCAGCTCGAACAGGCGCCAGGCCAGCCGCGTACGCGTCGCGTCCACCGGGATGACGTGGCTGAGGAAACCGACCAGGCCATTGGTATTGGACAGGAACAGGTCCGGGAAGACGTAGGCATGGCGATAAAAGTGCCCGGCCTGCGACGCAAGGCGACGAAGCGCCGCGGTCTTGTCCGCTGCGTCGGCGGGAAGCATCTCGTTCCACGAGGTGTATCGGCCGCCATGCCAGGCGTAGCGACCGGTGGACGTGAAGCCCGCGGGCCTGAAGCTGTCGCCGTGGACGAAACTGAGGTGGTAGCCCTCGAGCACGTTCTCCACCAGCAGCTTCCAGTTGCAGGCATGCTCCATGACAGCAGCATGGAACGGTGTATCCGGCACGACGCCGGTGTCGGCCAGTACCTGCGCCACCTCGTCGACAACCGGGGCCGCACCACCCAGCCCCAGGAAATGCAGGCCGCCCGATTCGCTGACCGGGTAACTGCCCAGCCGGCACCTGGCGATACTGGCCTTGTCGACCAGCGGGGCCGCGGCGAGTGCGCCATCGTCGGCGTAGCTCCAGCCGTGGTAGCCGCAACGGAACGGCCGGTTGCCGCAACCCGGCAGGTCGATCAGCGCGTTGCGGTGCAAGCAGACGTTGTCGAACGCGCGCACGCCACTGCGCGTACGGCGAATGGTCACTGCCTTGCGGCCGATCCGCAGGCTGCGATAGTCGTCGGGCCGGGCAAAGTCGGCCTGCGTACCGGCGAACAACCGCTCGGCGAAAATCGTCTCCAGCTCGCGCGCGAAGACGCCGGGATCACCGTAGCAGCGCCGATCAATAGACATCGTCGGTGTCGATGCAAGGGAGCACGGCAGCCGCCGGCAGCTGGAAGGTGGCACTTCCCCAGGACAGGCCCACGCCGAAGCCCGAGGCAACCACCCAGCGGGGCACATCGAACAAGGCGGCGTTGGCGCACAACGTCACCGGGATGGACGCCGAGCTGGTGTTGCCATAGTGCTCGATCGACGTGGGTACCCGGTCCGGCGCGAAGCCGAGCTTGCGGGCGATGGTGTCGTTGATCATCCGGTTCGCTTGGTGCAGCAGCAGGAAATCGAAGTCTTGCGCTTCGCGGCCGCTGCTGGCGATGGCACGCTGGATGCTGCCGGGCACGCGCGAGATAGCGAAGCTGAAGATGTCCGCGCCGCGCAGCACCAGGTTGTCTGCGCGGCGCTGCACGCCGTCGCCGCCGGTGGCATGGGCAATGCGTCCGTCGACCGGTGGCAACCGGGAAGCCAAGCCGCCGCCGGGAATGATGATGGCCTCCTTGCCGGCACCGTCGGAGCACAGGTCGAGATGGATGGGAGGCGCGCTTTCGTCCAGCTCCAGTGCGGTGGCGGAGCCGGCATCGCCGAACAGAGGCCAGGCGCTCTTGTCATGCTCGGCGCAAACACGGCTGGAGACGTCGCCGATCAGCAGCAGTCCGCGGGCGATGCCCAGCGTACGCATCACCGAGCCCGCCACGGCCAGCCCATAGGGGTAGCTCGAGCATCCCAGGTTGATGTCGAACGCCATGCAGGTCGATGGCAGGCCGAGCTTGTCCTGCAGCACGATGCTGGTTGCCGGTACCGGCTGGTCGCCGGTCTGGGTGATCAGGATCAGCGCGCCAACGCTGGCCGGATCCCAGTCGAGGTGGGCCAGTGCCGCCCTGGCTGCCGCCAGGCAGAGGTCGGACGCGCACTGCCCTGCGGCCACAATGCGGCGCTCGGCGATGCCGGTAGCCTTCTGGAAGCGCTGGCGTTCCTCGGGTTCGAGATAGGCATAGTCCGCCGTGCGCGCCACGCAGGTCGGCGTCGCTGCCGTCACCGCGCGAAGCGCGACTCCCCTGACCGCGTTCATTTCGCCGCCGCGCACTTCGAAGAAACGATGGCCCAGATGTCCGCCACCGTCGTGGATGCCTCGATGTCACGCCCGGTCACGGTCACGCCGTAATCGGCATCCGCCATGGCGATGACCGCCAGCGTGTTGAGGGAATCCCAGCTTGGCAGCTCCTTGAAACGAATATCCAGCGTGAGCGTGTCGGCTTCGACCTCGATGGCGAAGGCAAATTTCTCGATGAAGTCGTCGATGGTCACGGCGTTGGCCCTTTGCTGATGAGTGCGACGATGACGTCGCGGATGGTGGACACCACGGCGCCGTCCACGGCAGCGCCGTTGGGAAGCACGATAACGCGGCTGGCCACGGCTTCGCTGTGGGGCAGCAGCAGGCCGGCGTGGGGAAACAGGTCGCGGTAGGGTTTCATCCTGTGGCAGCCCGGCCAGAAGTACTTGCGCACCAGGATGTTCTCGGCGTGCAACGCGTCGATGATGTGGTCACGCGAGACCGGGCAGGACGCGTCGACCTCGATCACCGCGTAGTGATGGCTGTTGCGTTCGGCTGGGTCGTACTCGAGCAGGGTGATGCCGGGGACGCCGGCGAACGCCTCGCGGTACGCGGCATGGTTGCGACGGTTGGTCGCGACCACGCCGTCAAAGCCATCGAGGTTGGCCAGTCCCATCGCGGCACAGGCTTCGATCATCTTGCCGTTGGTGCCAGGGTGGATCACGTTGTCGTAGCCGGCGAAGCCGAAGTTGCGCATCAGGCGCATGGCCTCAGCCAGTTCGTCGTCGTCGGTGGTGACCGCCCCGCCTTCCATCGTGTTGAACGCCTTGGTGGCGTGGAAACTGAACACCGCGCAGCGGCCGAAGCGGCCGATGGGCTGCCCGCGGTACGTGCTGTCGAAGGCGTGTGCCGCATCGAACATCAGGCAGAGGCCGTGTTCGTCGGCAATCGCCTGCAGTTCGTCGGCGGGTGCGGCGCGGCCCCACAGGTGCACGCCGATGATGCCGCTGGTACGCGGCGTGATCATGCGCCGCACCGCGGCCGGGTCGAGGTTGTGCGTGACGGGGTCGATGTCGGCGAACACCGGCGTGATGTCCTGCCAGTACAGCGCGTGCGCGGTGGCGATGAAGGTCCACGAGGGGACGATCACCTCGCCGGAAAAGCCCAGCGCGCGGATGGCGATTTCCAGTGCGATGGTGCCGTTGCACATCGCCACGCAATGCTTCACGCCGAGGCGTTCGGCGATGCGCTGCTCGAACTCCTGCACCAATGGGCCGTTGTTGGTCAGCCACTGGTTGTCCAGCACCTGGCCCATGCGCTGCAGGAACGCCTCGCGGTCACAGATGTTTGGCCGCCCCACGTGCAGCGCCTCGGCATACGCGGGCGGCGCGCCGTGGAGGGCGAGGTCGGCCTGGCTGCGGATGGGCTTGATCGGCATGGTTGATTCCGGCGACGACTTGCGTGGTGGATGCGCGTCCGGGCTGGCGCGGTTTTATTGCGTCAAATTGCCGGCGCCTTGCGACTGCAACGTCGGTACCGTGCGCCATTCCAGCCCCGCCCAAGCCGTGAAGCACATACCGCGCCAACGATTGCCGCTGACCGGGCACGCACAAAAGCAAACCGCCTGGGCAAGGCCACGGGCGGTTTGTGCAGGAGCGAAAGTGCAGCGGAGCGACTAATGGATGTAGTTGAACAGGCTCATGCCCTGCATTTTCGCGAAGGTCTGCATCGAGGCCTGTAGCGCGGTGGACTGCAGCGACAACTGGCTGATGGCGCTGGCCAGGTTGGTGTCCTGCACGCCGGAGAGCACGGTCTGGTAGGTCAGCGTGAGGTTGCTGTAGTTGCTTTGCTGTTGGGTGAGCCGATTCAGGCGGCCGCCCACGTCGGTCTGGGTGGCGGAAACCTGGTTCTGCGCCTGGTCCAGCGACTCGATCTGGCGGCTCAGCGTGTTGCTGAGCTGCGCGTTGTTGCTGCCGGTGTCGTTGAGCGCGTTGACCATGTTGGTCAGCGTGGCAAAGACGTTCTGGGTCTGGCCGGACTGCACGCTCACCGAGTCGCCGGCGGCGGGCGTGCCGCTCAGCGCGATGCTCATGCCGTTGAAACTGATGCTGCCGCCGTCCTTGTAGGTGCCGGTGGCCACCGTGGCGTTGCCGTGATTCACGTCGCTGGCCGTCCAGTTACCGGCGGCATCGAAGGTGATCGCATAGTTCACCGGCCCGGCGGCGGTGGCTGCGTTCCAGGCCGTGGTGTTGGTGACGCTGTTGGCACCCACCAGCAAGCTGCCGGTGTTGCCGGCTGCCGCGCTGGCGACGAACGAACCGTTGCCGGCCGGGATGTTCATGAACAGGCCGGATCCCGCGTCGCTGTTTGGGATGCGCAAGCCGCTGCCGATGGCCGTCATCTGGTTGTCGCTGTTGCCGTTGTAGGTCACCGAGCCATCGCTGTTGAGGACAAACGGCGTGGTGGTCGTGCTGGTACCGGCGAACAGCGCATTGTTGTTGGCATCGGTAGTGTTGGCCAGTTGCACCAGCTGTGCGCGGATCTGGCCGAGCTGGGTGGCCATGTCCTGCCGGTCGGCGTTCGACAGCGTGCCGTTGATGCCCTGGATCGCCATCGAACGCGCCTGGTTCAGCAGCGAATTGAAGGAGGCCAGCGTGCTGCTCTCGGTGGAGAGGCGCGCGTTCGCGTCGTTGATGTTGGAGGTGTATTGCGCCGCGTCCGCCAGCACGTGGTTGAGCGACACCACCTGGGTGGCGCCGCCCGGGTCGTCGGAGGCCAGGTTGATGCGCTGGCCGCTGCTCACCTGGTTCTGCGTGACAGCGGTCGCGCTCTGCTGGTTGAGGATGCTCGAAAGCGACTGCTGGTACATCCAACTGGTGGAAATGCGGATCACGGACGAACCCTCGGTCAGGCCTGGACGGCAGTGATCAGGCTGGCGAATATGGTCTGCGAGATGGAGATCACCTGCGCGGACGCCTGGTAGGCCTGCTGGTACTTGACGAGATTGGCCGCCTCCTGGTCCAGGTTGACGCCGGCCAGGCTCTGCTGGGCGCTGGCCGCCTGGTTGTAGAGGCCGGTCTGGGTGGTCAGGGCATTGCTGGCCATGCTGCCGGCCACGCCGATCTGGTTGGTCAGGTTCGCGTAGGCCCCGACCACGCTGGTGGTGCCGCCGTCGAGCACCCCGGCATTGGCCAGCCCGGCGAGATCCAGCGCGTTGCCGTTGCTGTTGAGGCCGCCGCTGTTCTTCGCCACGCTGAAGCTGTCGCCGCTGGCCGGCGTGCCGCTGAGGCTCAGGCTCCAGCCATCGAACTGGATCGGGGTACCGCTGGCATAGGTCCCGCTGGTGGTATTGCCCGCGCCGTCGGCCACGGTATAGCTGCCGCCGGCCCCGAAGGTGACCGTGGCGCCGGAAAACAGATTGGCATTGGTGCTGTCGACCACGCCCACCGAACTGATCGCGGCGCTTCCGGTATTGGCCGTCGCCGCCGTGCCCTGCAGCGCGGAGGCCGCGGCAATGGCGGACGGATCGGTGGTGGCCAGCGCCAGGCCGGTGGCGACGTCCTGGGTCGGCCGGATCTGGAAACTGTCGCCGACCTGCGCGGTGCCGGACACGGCGAAGGTGAGGCCATTGGCCGACAGCGTGCCGTTGGAATTGGCGGTCAACGCCACCGGGTTGCCGCTGGTGGTGTTGAGCTGCCAGCCGTTCACCGACGGCGAGGTGCTGCTGCCGGTGTAGGTAAGGATGTAGTTGTCATTGGTGAGTGCGGAGAGATTGCTCACGCTCGCGCTCACCGACGCAGTGCCGGCGTAGGCCTTCAAGGCGGCCACGCTCGGATACGGCACCACGAAGATCGGCTGGCCCTGCGCGCCGACCAGGTTGAGGCCCTTGGCCTGCTGGCCGTTGACGCCCTGTGCCAGTGCCAGCGCGGCGCGACCCAGCTGGTTCTGCGCCGGATCGAGCGTATTCGTGCGATACGACAGCAACGCGCCCAGCGAACCGCCGGACAGGCTGGAGGTGATATCGGTGCCGCTGGCGTTGAGCACGTCGGTGGTGCCGCTGTCGTAGGGGCTGCCGCCAGCCTGCAGGCCGTAGGAGTAGCCGCCGCTCACCAGGGTCTGGCCGGAGGTGCTGTAGATGCTCAGCGTGTTGTCGGGCTGCGCGGCAACCGAGATGCCGGTAGCGCCGGCCAGTTGCTTGACCAGGCTGTCGCGCTGGTCGAGCAGGGCGTTGGGTTGGGTATTGCCGGCCTGGCTGATGCTGGTGTTGAGCGCGGCGATCTGCTTGGCCAGCGAGTTGATGTTGCCGACCGTGTCGGAGATCTGCGTGTTGATCTGCTGGCGCTGCTGGTCGAGCTGCTGGCCGAAGGTATTGAAGGTCTGCACCAGGGCGGCTGCGTCGCCCAACGCGGCCTGCCGCGCGGACGGGTCCTGCGGTGCATTGGCCACTGCATTGAAGGCGCCGTAGAAAGTGTCCAGCGAGGATTGCAGGTTGCCGCTGTTCTTCAGCAGCCCGTTGAGCGCGGTGTTCAGGTCGTTGGTGGTGCTGGCGCCCTGCATCCCGCTGTAGCTGCTCCACACCGACTGGGTGAGGTACTGGCTGTAGGCGCGCTGCACCGAGACCACGTCCACGCCGGTGCCCATGGTGTAGCGGCCGTTGTTCTGGCCCACCTGGTCCACCTGCACCACGCTTTGCTGGCTGTAGCCGTCCGTACCGGCATTGGAAATGTTGTTGCCGGTGACTTGGAGGCCGATCTGGGCAGCGTTGAGCCCGGAAACGCCGATGTTGAGCAGGCTGGACATGGCCTAAACCTCTGGGTGACGCCTAGGGATTCGGCAGGTCGGCCGGATTCTTGAGGGCCGCCAGCGCCTCGCGCATCTGCGGGCTGGCGGCGACGGCGGCGATCTTGGCGGCATAGCCCGGGTCGGTGGCATAGCCGCCGCGCACCAGCGCGTTGGCGAAGCCCCGCACGTCGTCGCCATGGCCGCGCACGGCGGCATAGCGCGGATCGGTGGCGATGAGGTTGGCATAGTCCTTGAACGACTGCGCCGGCGAGTCGTAGGCACGGAACTGCGCATGCCGGCGCACCGCCACGCCATTCACGTACTCCAGCGTCGGCACGCTGACCTTGTGCCCGTCCCAGCTGCTGCCGGCCTTGATGCCGAACAGGTTGAAGCTGGTCGAGCCGTCCGGCCCACGCGGCATGTGCTTGCCCCACTGGGTCTCCAGCGCCGCCTGGGCCAGCACGGTGCGCACCGACAGCCCCAGCTTCTGCGCCGCGACCTCGGCATAGGGGGCCAGCGCCCGTACGAACTCCTGCGCATCCTGTGGCAGCCATTTCATCGCGCTGCGGCCCA
>JAJZET010000124.1 GCA_021805685.1 Pseudomonadota bacterium | reverse complement strand
GAACACCCATATTGCTTTCGGGACGGGGCCATGCACCACCGCGTTCAGTAGTCCCAATGCTCGTTGCGCACCGGCAACCGGTTCAGCATGTCGCGACAGTCGCGCCAGTGCGGCATCCAGCGGTCCATCAGACCTACGAAAAGCACGTTGTGGGTCGGGCTGGGCTGCATCTACAGTTCTTCAAGGTAAGCCTCGAACTCCTGATCCTTCTTACCACGCGCCTCCTGCCCGAACTTGTGCACCAGTGAACACAGCAGCCGCGGCGAGGCCTGACCCAGCCGGCGCATCAGGTCGCGACCGCTGTGGGTGCGGTAGATCCTTTCGCCGGCATCGCCGAAGACCCGCTCTATACTGCTTGCCCCGCTCGTCGCGGCCGGTGATCACCACCACCCGCGCATGCGGTTGTCCTGCAACAGCCAGCGGGCCAGCAGCACCATCACGATGCTCTTGCCACTGCCCCGGGTGCGCCAGATGGTGCCGCCCTTAGGCTCGTGGACGAGCTGTTGCGCGGCCTTGATGCCGAAATGCTGATCCACTTGCAGCACCTTCTTGATGCCGCCGTCGAACGGTACGAATAGCGCATCAGCTCGATCAGCCGATGTTTGCCGCACATCTTCAGCAGGTGCTTGTCCGGCGTGTAGCGGCTGTCGCGGCCGCGTCCTCCTTCCACTTCAGAAAGAACTTGGCCGGCGTCTTGATCGTGCCGTACTGCAGGCCTTCCGAATCGCTGCCGGCAAACACCAACTGCACGGTGCTGAAGAACCATGCGTTGAACATCGGCTCCTGGTTGGACAGCAACTGGCCGATGCCGTCGCCAATGCTGCGTCGCACGTTCCGGCTTGCTGATGTCATCTATGCCCTTCCCCTTCAGACGTCTTTCGCAGGCCCTGGTGGCGCACTGACGCTGGCCGGAATGAAGCCAGACACGGTCAGCGCCTGGATCACTCCACGCAACAGATAGTTGTTCATGAAACCCAGCACGTACTGCCGTGCCCCCGGCTGTACCGGCTGCAGCATGCCACCCTGAACCATCTTGCGAATCTGGTAGGTGCGCTGGGCTGCATTGAGCTTGGGCATGGCGTCGGAGAGATCGGCCGCCTTCACCACGCCTTTCCGGGCCGTCAGCGCAAGCACCGCTTCTTCCTGGGCCGTCACCCATTGCCGTTCCCGCGCGAGACTCAGCGCAGGCAACAGGATCTCGCGGGTCAGGTAGGTGTAATCGGCCAGACTGTCCACCTTGCGCAACTCATCCAGCACGCCGGACAACACGTAGGTGCACCAATCCTCCAGCCCTTGATCCGTGCCTTTGTCGGCGCGCGCCAGCATGGCGTAGTAGCGCTCGCGATCGGTGCAGAACACCGCGGCGGGATTCAGCACGCGGCCACCGGTCTGCACCCGAAAGCCGTACTTGATCAGCAGCGCATAGGTGAGCAGTCGCACCACCCGGCCGTTGCCGTTGCTGAAGGGATGCACCCAGGTAAAGCGGTGATGGACCAGCGCCACCTTCATCAGGCCGTACTTCGGCGGATCGTCGCGGTTGATGAAGGCCACCAGCTCCTGCATGTAAGCCGGCACGTCGATCGCGTCGGGCGGCTGATGCTCGGCCTGGGCAATCTTCACGCCCCCGGTGCGCCACGCACCGGGATGGCGGTCGCCTTCGCGCTTGAGGCCATCCACGGTCATGGCGTGCCACTGGCGGATCAGATGCTCGCTGATCGCAGCGCCCGGTGTGATGACCTGCTCCACCTCGCGCATGGCCTGTTCGATATTGCCGATCTCGTGCGCCTCGTCGTCACCGTCACGGGCACCGGTCACCTTGCGCTCCACGTAGTCGGCCAGCGTGGTGTGGTTGCCCTCGATCCGCGCCGAGGCGAGGCTTTCCAGCAAGTGGAATACCGCCTTCAGCTGCATGAACACCGGCACCGGCGTGGTCCCACGCAGCTCCAGCCGGCGCAGGTGTTCCAGCTCGGTGAGCACATCCAGCAGCGGCGAGCTGAACGCCGGGTCCAGCAGCCGGAGATCGTGGTGAACAAAGCGAGCCATGCGCGCGATTATCCGTAAAGACGCCACCGGGGATCTTTAATCTATCGCCTTATGCCCCACAAAAACAGTCATTTACGTAAACATGAACACCAAGATATCTTTACGTCGGCCGGTTGCCAAGTGAAATGGCCCGCCGCATCAACTGAAAAGGCAGCTACCAAGCCAGCACCCGCGTGACGTGCACGCTCCACCGTCTGGCCCGCTTCGGCGACCTGCTCGGTGACGTAGCCCATGTAGCGAGGGGTCTGCCCCACCAACACATCGGTGGCACGACCACGCTTCAACTCCACCACCTGCAGGCACTTGCAGTCGTGGCTGACCGCCAGGATGTCGATGTCACCGGCGTCGGCCTAGTACTGCTGACCGACCGGATCGCCATCCTCCTCGTAGATCGCGAAGTCGCAGCTCAGCTCGGTCTGGCTCCCGTTGCGCACCAGAAAGTCTTCCAAGTGCTCTTCCAACGCGAAAGCCAGCGGATCCTCAATCACCGTGTCCGGCACCCGCCGGCAGCTGCTGCCGTACCTTGCAGGACGCGGCACCTGCGACTGCGCAGTCTGTACTGCGCCAGCGGGCTACAGCAAGCAAAAAGGCCCTGCCAGGCAGGGCCCTTGGGCCGATGTCGCGATGACCCCGTTACTCGACGACGACCGGAATCTTCCCGATCCGCGCCTGCCACTCGCGCGGCCCGGTCTTGTGCACCGAGGTGCCGGCTGAGTCGACCGCCACGGTCACCGGCATGTCCTGCACTTCGAACTCGTAGATCGCCTCCATGCCGAGATCGGCGAAACCGACTACGCGCGAGGCCTTGATCGCCTTGGACACGAGATAGGCCGCGCCACCGACGGCCATCAGGTACACCGAGCGATGCTGCTTGATCGCGTCGATGGCGGCCGGGCCACGCTCGGCCTTGCCGACCATGCCGAGCAGGCCGGTCTGTGCCAGCACCTGCTCGGTGAACTTGTCCATGCGGGTGGCCGTGGTGGGACCGGCGGGACCGACCACCTCGTCGCGCACCGGGTCGACCGGGCCCACGTAGTAGATGAAACGCCCCTTGAAGTCGACCGGCAGCGGCTCGCCCCTGTTGAGCATGTCGACCATGCGCTTGTGCGCAGCGTCGCGGCCGGTGAGCAGCTTGCCGTTGAGCAGCAGCACTTCGCCCGGCTTCCAGGCGGCGACGTCCTCGCGGGTCACCGTGTCGAGGTTCACGCGGCGCGCGTTCTGCGGGCTATAGGTGAGCCTGGGCCAGTCCTCCAGCGAGGGGGCCGCCAGCGCCACCGGGCCGGAACCGTCCAGCGTGAAGTGCGCATGGCGGGTGGCCGCGCAGTTCGGGATCATCGCCACCGGCAGGTTGGCCGCATGGGTCGGGTAGTCCTTGATCTTGATGTCGAGCACGGTGGTCAGGCCGCCCAGGCCCTGCGCGCCGATGCCCAGCGCGTTGACCTTCTCGTACAGCTCGATGCGCAGTTCCTCGATGCGGTTGCTCGGGCCGCGGGCGATCAGCTCCTGGATGTCGATGTGCTCCATCAGCGATTCCTTCGCCAGCAGCATCGCCTTCTCGGCGGTGCCGCCGATGCCGATGCCGAGCATGCCCGGCGGGCACCAGCCGGCGCCCATGGTCGGCACGGTCTTGAGCACCCAGTCGACGATGGAGTCGGACGGGTTGAGCATCACGAACTTGCTCTTCGCTTCCGAACCGCCGCCCTTGGCCGCGACGATCACGTCGAGCTTGTCGCCCGGCACGATCGAGACGTTGATCACCGCCGGGGTGTTGTCCTTCGTGTTACTGCGCTTGCCGGCCGGGTCGGCCAGCACGCTGGCGCGCAGCTTGTTGTCCGGATGGTTGTAGGCGCGGCGCACACCTTCGTTGACGGCGTCCTCCAGCGAACCGGTGAAGCCTTCCCAGCGCACGTCCATGCCGACCTTGAGGAAGACCGTGACGATGCCGGTGTCCTGGCACAGCGGACGATGGCCTTCGGCGGCCATGCGCGAGTTGATCAGGATCTGCGCCATCGCATCCTTGGCGGCCGGCGACTCCTCGCGCTCGTAGGCGGCGGCGAGGTTCTTGATGTAGTCGACGGGGTGGTAGTAGCTGATGTACTGCAGCGCGTCGGCGACGGACTGGATCAGGTCTTCTTGCTTGATGGCGGTCATGGCGATGGCTTGGCTGGGGGACGGGGAAGGGCGCCGCCGGATCACCGGCCGCGGCGCGGCAAACGCCTATTGTGCCGCAAGCGTCCAGGCACGGCCTCCCGCCCCTGGCCGGTGCGCCAACCCGGCGGCCCTGGCTGCTCAAGCTCCTGGCTGGCCCGCCGTTAACCCCGGGCAGGGACGGGGCTGCGTTGAGCAGCACCCGAGCCAACGCGCTACGGGCTGACCGGGACACCGGCTCGCGGGGACGGTCCCGGGCTGGTAGGCACGGGACCCGCCACGCGAGCGAGCCGGTCGGCCAAGCCATAACAAGCTGCCCCACTCCCCCCTCTGGCCGCCGCACCGCGAACCGCGCTGCGGCGGCACTTTTTTGCGATCCGCCGCACCGCCGCTTGCGCCTGCGCCATTCGGGCGCCTAGGCTTCGGGGGCGGCGCAGCGCCAGTCGTCTTGGGGGAGAGGACCGACGGCGTCGCAGGGGAAACCCCTCAAGTCCTTGCTCGACGTAGCGTCATGCGGATCGACCGCGGGCGCCGCGGCGACCTGCGTCGCCGTGCGCGCCTGGCCCCTTGCCACCAGGAGGAAGCGCAATGTTCCCGAAACTGCACCGCAAACCACTCGCCGGCTGCCTTGCCCTGCTGCTCGCAGGCACAAGCGGTACGGCGCTGGCCGCCGACATGCGACCGCATGTCGACATGGGCCTGGCGACGTCCAATCAGCCTGTGCATGTCACGCTGATACTCAGGCTGCACAACAAAGCGGCACTGCAGGATTACATCCGACAGACCATCACGCCCGGCAGCGCGCATTACCACCAGTTCCTCAGCACCGGCGAATTCGCCGCCAGGTACGGTGCCAGCGACGCGGACATCGCGCGCGTGCAGGCCTACCTGCAGCGGCATGGCCTGACCGGCAAGGTGCTGGACAGCCACCTGGCGATCGAAACCAGCGGCACGCTGGCGCAGTTCGGTGCGCTGTTCCAGGCGCCAATCCACGACTACGTCAGCGCCAGGGGACGGCGCTTCCACCGGCCCGCGAAAGCCCCGACGATGCCCGCCGCGCTGGAGGGCAGCGTGATCTACGCCAGCGGCCTCAGCAACGAGCAGCAATTCCTGTCGCACCGCATCCGCGCGCCGCAACTGCCGACGACCTCGGCACTCGCACCCACCTTGAAGACGCTCGCCCAGGCCGGCAGCGGCAATCCCTCCGCCACCGGCATACCGGGTGAATACACCGTCGGCGACGTGGCCGACTTCTACGACATCAACCCGCTGTACCAGCGCGGCATCACCGGCAAGGGCGCGACACTGGCCATCGTCACGCTGTCCAATTTCTACCCCGCCGACGCGCAGGCCTACTGGAACGCCATCGGCCTCGCCACCAAGCCGAACCGCATCACCCAGGTACACGTGGACGGCGGTGGCGCCATCGACGGCGGCAGCGGCGAGACCTCGCTGGACGTGGAGCAGGCCGGCGGCCTGGCACCCGATGCCGACATCCTCGTCTACGACGCGCCGAATGCTGGCAACGGCTTCATCGACGCCTTCGCCCAGGCGGTGTCCGACAACAAGGCGGACAGCATCTCCACCAGTTGGGGCGCGCCGGAGATCTACAACTTCGCCGCACTCAAGGTGAACGGCGCCAAGGTCACCGACACCCGCGACGCGGGCGATCTGCGCGCGTTCCACCAGATCCTGATGGAGGCCGCTGCGCAGGGGCAGTCGGTATTCGCCGCCGCCGGCGACTCCGGCGCCTACGACACCGTGCGCGGCCTCGGGACCGGTACCGGCCCGGGCGATTTCAGCGCGCCGCTGACCGTGGACTCGCCCGCCTCCGATCCGTACATCACCGCCGCCGGCGGCACCACCGTGCCGGTGAAGTTCGTCGACTCCTCCGGCAAGGTGGTGCTCTCGATCGACCAGGAGAGCGTGTGGGGGTGGGATTACCTGCTGCCCTTCGTGAGCAGCCGCGCCGACGTGTTCTCGGTGGGCAGCGGCGGCGGCGTGAGCTCCTACTGGCGCGAGCCGTTCTACCAGTGGTTCACCCAGGGCATCCGCCGCAGCGAGAAGAAGCAGTCGCTGGTCTACAACGATCCCAGCGCCGGCCCCACCACCCTGCTCAAGCTGCCTGGCAACTTCAGCGGCCGCAACGTGCCGGACATCGCGCTCAACGCGGATCCGGAAACCGGCTACATCGTGGTGTCCAGCGCCGACGGCGGCGTGATCTCCGAGGGCGGCACCAGTTTCGTGGCGCCCCAGCTCAACGGCGTCAGCGCGCTGCTGACGCAGAGCACCGGCCATCGCGTGGGCTTCTGGAACCCGCAGATATACCTGCTGCAGGACATCTTCGGCTACGGCAAGTGGTCGGCCTTCAACAGCGTGGACGCGGGCGACAACTGGTTCTACCACGGCGCACCCCACTACACCCCGGGCGCTGGCATCGGCACGCTCGACGTAGACAACCTCAACACCTTCCTCGGCGGACGCTGAGTCCACCGGCCCCAACGTTACTTCGACGGCCGCGCGAGCGGCCGTCGCCTTGTTCAGCGCCATGCGTTCCTAAGCCGCCCGCCGCAATGCCACAATGCGCGCGATACATTTGGAGGAGATCCCGCATGGCGCCAGCCCAAGCCCACGGCATACCGGCCGTCCCGGAGAGCGGCATCACGCCCGTGGCGGTGCGCAGCGGCATCGCGGTCGAGATCAATGGCGAGCGCTTCGTGCACACCGGCGATCCGCAGATGCCGCTGCTGTGGTACCTGCGCGACGTGCTGTGGCTCACCGGCACCAAATACGGCGGCAAACACGGCGAGAACGGCGCCGACCTGGTGCTGGTGGACGGCAAACCTGTCTCGGCGATCGGCCAGCCGATGAACCGGCTCGCCGACAAGCGCATCACCACGGTCGAGGGCCTGGCCGCCAAGGACGGAACGCTGCATCCGCTGCAGCAGGCCTTCATCGACGAGGATGCGATCGGCTGCGGCTACTGCACGCCGGGCTGGCTGATCGCC
>JAJZET010000064.1 GCA_021805685.1 Pseudomonadota bacterium | reverse complement strand
CGGCGACTCGTTCTCGCCGGTCATCGCCTCCAGCCTGCGCGCATGTTCGATGGCCTTGTTCCAGTCGCGCTCGTGCTGGTAGATCGCGATCAGGTGGCGCAGTGCCGAAGGCGCGTGCGCATCCATTGCCACCAGATCGTCGAACAAGGCTTCGGCGCGGTCGAGCAGGCCTGCGCGCATGTAGTCCTCGCCCAGTTCCAGCAGGGCCACGGTCTTGGCCGGTTCGGACAGGTTCGGCCGAGACACCAGGTGCTGGTGCAAGCGGATGGCGCGGTCCACCTCGCCACGGCGGCGGAACAGGTTGCCCAGCGCAAGATGCGTTTCCACCGTGTCGCGGTTGTACTCGGCAAGCTTGAGGAACACCTCGATCGCCTTGTCCTGCTCCTCGTTGAGGAGGTAGTTCAGGCCACGGAAGTAGTCCGATGAAAGTTCGTTGACGGCCGCGCCGGAACGCCGTGCACTGGCGCGGCGGGACGCCCACCAGCCCAGCGCGAAGGCGAGAACCGCCAGCGGCGGTAGCGCATACCAGTGCATCATGCTCGAGCCGGCTTCTTGCCGGCCTTCATGCGACGACGATGCCGCAGGCTCACGCCGAGCCAAGCGGTGAGCCCGCCCAGCAGCCAACCGAGCATCAACGCGGCCAGCAGTGCCGCGCCTTTCGGCAATTGCACGCGCGTGAACGCGAAGTCGTAGCCGACCAGGCCGGCATTGAGCGCGCCGACCACCACGCCGGCAGCGGCGAAGAACACGAGGATTAAGATCACGATCAGTCGCATCGGCCGACTTTACCCGATCACCCGCACACGGCACAGCGAGCGGGTCGGATCATGCTGCCGCGATTCAGCCGTGCGGCCATGTGGCAACGGTCCGTTTGATTCTGCGCCCAGGCCCAGGGGCAATTTGGAAGGTGCTGCCATGGACGGCCGCCCGTTGGATCCAGACGATCAGCGGTGGCCGCACAAAGAAAAGGCAGGATCGGCTCGCGCCGCCTGCCTCGCTGCATTCGTTCGATGCCAGTCGTCAGCTGTTAGGGGCTTCTTCCAGCCGCATGTTGACGCGCTCACGCAGCTCCTTGCCGGGCTTGAAGTGCGGCACGTGCTTTCCCGGCAGGGCCACGGAGTCACCGGTCTTGGGGTTGCGCCCGATGCGCGGCGGCCGGTAGTGCAGCGCGAAGCTGCCGAACCCGCGTATCTCGATACGCTCGCCCTGCGACAGCGCCTGGCTCATCTGCTCGACCACGCTCTTGACCGCCAGTTCGACATCGGCGAACGCGAGATGGGTCTGGCGCCTGGCCAGCGCCTCGATCAATTCGGATTTGGTCATGTTCCCCTGATCCGCGACGTATGTTGCTGCGTTGCCGATCCGGGGCGGCCAATGCCGCCCCGGATCCATTCTTGCAACGCTCAGTCGGCCTTGTTCATCTGCTCTTTGAGCAGCGCGCCGAGCTTGGTGGTGCCACCGGCAGCCGAGGAGTACTCGGCCAGCGCTTCCTGCACGTCTTCCTCGTCCTTGGCACGGATCGACAGCGAGAGCTGGCGGCCCTTGCGGTCCATGCCGGTGAACTTGGCTTCGACCTTGTCGCCCACCTTCAGGTGCTGGGTAGCGTCGTCGATGCGCTCCTTGGCGATGTCGTTGGCGCGCAGGTAACCCTCCACGCCCTCGCCGAGGTCGATCACCGCACCCTTGGCATCCACTTCCTTCACCGTGCCGGTGACGATGCTGCCGCGCGGATTGTTGCCCATGAACTGGCCAAACGGATCCTGCTCCATCTGCTTGATGCCGAGCGAGATGCGCTCGCGCTCCGGATCCACGGCAAGCACCACGGCCTCGATCTCGTCGCCCTTCTTGAAGTTGCGCACGAGATCCTCGCCGGACATCTGCCAAGAGATGTCGGACAGGTGCACCAGGCCGTCGATGCCGCCATCCAGGCCGATGAACACGCCGAAATCGGTGATCGACTTGATCTGGCCGGAGACCTTGTCGCCCTTCTTGTGCATGGCGGCGAAGGCTTCCCACGGATTGGAGCGGGTCTGCTTGATGCCCAGCGAGATGCGGCGACGCTCTTCATCCACGTCCAGCACCATCACCTCGGTCTCGTCGCCGACCTGCACCACCTTGGCCGGGTTGACGTTCTTGTTGGTCCAGTCCATCTCGGACACGTGGACCAGGCCTTCGACGCCCGGCTCGATCTCGACGAAGCAGCCGTAGTCGGTGACATTGGAGACCTTGCCGAACAGGCGCGAACCGACCGGGTAGCGACGCGAGATGTTGACCCACGGATCGTCGCCCAGCTGCTTCAGGCCCAGCGAAACGCGATTGCGCTCCTTGTCGAACTTCAGCACGCGCACTTCCAGCTCGTCGCCGACGTTGACGACTTCGCTCGGGTGACGCACGCGCTTCCACGCCATGTCGGTGATGTGCAGCAGGCCGTCGATGCCGCCCAGGTCCACGAACGCGCCGTAGTCGGTGAGGTTCTTCACCACACCCTTGATCACGGCACCCTCGACCAGGCGCTCCAGCAACTGCTCGCGCTCGGCGGAGAACTCGGTCTCGACGACGGCGCGGCGGCTGACCACCACGTTGTTGCGCTTGCGGTCGAGCTTGATGATCTTGAACTCGAGTTCCTTGCCCTCGAGGTAGGTCGGCTCGCGCACCGGGCGCACGTCGACCAGCGAACCCGGCAGGAAGGCGCGCACGTCCTTGATGTCGACGGTGAAGCCGCCCTTGACCTTGCCGGAGATCATGCCCTTGATGGTCTCTTCCTTGTCGAACGCCTCCTCGAGGTCGTCCCACACCATCGAGCGCTTGGCCTTCTCGCGCGACAGCTTGGTTTCGCCGAAGCCGTCCTCGAGCGCCTCGAGCGCCACCTTCACGGCGTCGCCGACGTTCACTTCGAGGGTGCCGTCCTCGCCCCTGAACTGCTCGATCGGGACGATGCCTTCGCTCTTCAGGCCCGCGTTGATCACGACGACGTCGTTGCGGATTTCCACCACGATGCCGGTGACGATGGCGCCGGGCTTCAGCTTGGCGATGGCCTGCTGGCTCTGTTCAAACAGTTCGGCAAAACTTTCGGTCATGTTGATTCCAGAATGGGAAAGGACGGTTGCCGCGCTCCTGGCTGGAAACGCAATGCAACGGCCCACCGGTTGGGGTGCCTTCGGAACGCCCTTGCGGAACGCGCCTCGCCACCATGGTTGAGCCCCGCCCACCATGGACGGGGAACGAAAACCGCCGCGCAACCCGTTAGGGCTGCACGACGGCAAGAACTCTTGCGACCACCGCGTCGATATCCATGCCGGTGGTATCCACCAGCACGGCTTCCGGCGCGGGCTTGAGCGGGGCGACCGCACGCGACGCATCGCGGTGGTCGCGCGCCTCGATCTCGCGCTGCAGACTCGCAAGTGTAACGCTGAGACCCTTTTCCTTCAACTGCTTATAGCGCCTTTTCGCCCGCTCGGCGGCGCTGGCGGTGAGGAACACCTTGAACGGCGCATCCGGAAAGATCACCGTGCCCATGTCGCGCCCGTCGGCCACCAGCCCGGGCGCCTTGCGGAAGGCCAGCTGCAGGTCCACCAGCGCCTGCCGCACCGGGGCGAGCGAGGCGATCGCCGAGGCCGCCGCGCCGGCGGTCTCGGTCCGCAGCTCGTCGGTGGCGTCATGGCCGTTGACCAGGATCCGGGTGTCGCTGCCGTCGGCACTGGGCTGGAAGCGGATCTTCGTGGCCTGCGCGCAGCGGGTCACCGCCTCGACGTCGGACAGATCGAGCCCGGCCGCCCCGGCGGCGTACCCCACGGCCCGATACAACGCACCGGAATCCAGCAGCCGCCAGCCCAGATGCTCCGCCACACGCCGGCTGATCGTGCCCTTGCCCGAACCCGAGGGGCCATCGATGGTCAACACGGGGACGGCGGCGGTTCGGCTCATGGCGGCTCCTTATCGAACGTTAAGCCCGCATGTTATCGCGCCGGCCCCGGTCGCATCGCGTACCATGCGGAAACTCCGGGCCAGACTCCTGCCGATCCGCCATGACCGACCTCCGCCACGCATTCGAGCAGGCCGCCGAAGCCGTGAAACGGCTGGATTACCGCCCCGACAACGACACCCTGCTCAAGCTTTACGCGCTGTACAAGCAGGGCTCCGAAGGCGACGCGCGTGGCGAACAGCCCGGTTTCTTCGACTTCGTCGGCACCGCCAAGCATGAGGCCTGGGTGCAATTGCGCGGCCTGCCGCAAGACGAAGCGATGCGCCGCTACATCACCCTGGTCGAGCAGTTGCAGGCCTGAGACGCCCGCGCCGCTTGCGTCCGCGGACGGCAACGGGCACATTCATACGATCGTTTGAACACGGTCGCGCCATGAACCATCCCCATCTGTTCGCCCCGCTGGACCTGGGCCACGTCGTCCTGCCCAACCGCATCCTGATGGGCTCGATGCATACCGGCCTGGAGGACAGGGCGGCCGATTTCGACAAGCTGGCCGCCTATTTCGCCGAACGAGCGCGCGGCGGCGTGGGTTTGATGGTCACCGGCGGCATCGCGCCCAGCATCCGCGGCTGGCTGAAACCCTTTGGCGGCAGGCTCTCGATGCCCTGGCACGTGGCGCGTCACCGCAAGCTCACCGATGCCGTGCACGCCGAGGGCGGTCGCATCTGCATGCAAATCCTGCATGCGGGACGCTATGGCTATCACCCGTTGTCGGTGGCGCCGTCCAGGATCAAGTCGCCCATCACCCCGTTCACGCCAAGGGCACTCTCCGCGCGTGGCGTGGAGCGCACCATCCGCGACTTCGTGCGCTGCGCCGAACTCGCCCGCCAGGCCGGCTACGACGGCGTCGAGGTCATGGGCTCGGAGGGCTACCTGATCAACCAGTTCATCGCCGCACGCACCAACCAGCGCAACGATGCCTGGGGTGGCGATGCCGGACGGCGCATGCGCTTCCCTGTCGAGATCGTGCGCCGCATACGCGCAGCGGTGGGCCGAGACTTCATCATCATCTATCGGCTATCGATGCTGGATCTGGTCGAGGACGGCCAGAGCTGGCAGGAGATCGTGGCGCTGGCCAAGGCCGTCGAGGCCGCCGGCGCCAGCATCATCAACACCGGCATCGGCTGGCACGAGGCGCGCGTGCCCACCATCGTCACCAGCGTGCCGCGTGCCGGCTTCGCCTGGGTGACGAGGAAGCTCAAGGGCGAGGTTTCCATCCCGCTGGTCGCCACCAACCGCATCAACATGCCCGCGGTGGCCGAGCGCGTGCTGGCCGATGGCGATGCGGACATGGTCTCGATGGCGCGCCCGCTGCTGGCCGACTCCACGTGGGCGGACAAGGCGAAGAACGGCCATGACGAGCGCATCAACACCTGCATTGCCTGCAACCAGGCCTGCCTCGACCACGTGTTCCAGAACAAGCGCGCCAGCTGCCTGGTCAACCCGCGCGCCTGCCACGAGACGGAACTGAAGATCGAACCGACGGCACGGCGCAAGCGCATCGCCGTGGTCGGCGCGGGGCCGGCCGGCATGGCCTGCGCCGCCACCCTGGCCGAGCGCGGCCATGCGGTCACCCTGATCGACAAGGCCACGGAAATCGGCGGCCAGTTCAACTACGCCAAGCGGATTCCGGGCAAGGAGGAATTCCACGAAACCCTGCGCTATTTCCGGCATCGCCTCGCCGACGCCGGCGTCGAGCTCAAGCTGGGCCAGCAAGCCGATGCTGCCTCGCTGAAAGCCGCCGGTTACGACGAGGTGGTAGTCGCTACCGGCGTGCTGCCCCGCAAGGTGCGGTTCCCCGGCAGCGACGATCCGCGCGTGCTTGGCTATCTTGATGTGCTCGCGCGCAACCAGCCGGTCGGGCCGCGCGTGGCAATCATCGGCGCGGGCGGCATCGGCTTCGACATCGCGGGGTTCCTGGTCGAATCCCAGCCTTCGGCCAGCTCCGACGTGGCGCGCTGGTCGCGCGAATGGGGCGTGGACATGCAGCAATCGCACCGTGGCGGCCTGCTGAAAGCACAGCCGGAAGCGCCGCAACGCCAAGTATGGCTGCTCCAGCGCAGCGAGGGCCGCCCCGGTGCGCGGCTCAACAAAACCACGGGCTGGGTGCACCGGGCCACGCTCAAGGCCAAACGGGTCACCATGCTGGGGGCGGTCAACTACGAGCGCTTCGACGAGAACGGCCTGCACGTTACGATCGAGGGTCAGCCACAGGTGCTGTCGGTGGACAACGTAGTGATCTGTGCCGGCCAGGAACCGGATCGCCGGCTTGCCGACGCCCTGGCGGGCACGGGCATCGCCGTGCACCTGATCGGCGGCGCCGACGTGGCTGCCGAGCTGGATGCGAAACGCGCTATCGACCAGGGCACGCGGCTGGCCTGCCAACTTTGACTATCGCTCGCCCATCTAAAGTGTGCGGCCAGGGATGGTCGCCCGTCTGATGTTCGCGTTCACGGACGGACGCACGAATACCGCGCAAAAAAAACGCCTCGCGACGCGACGCATCGATAGGCCAGGGAGGGGGAGTGGCATATCGTATCCAGCGTCGCCGCGAGGCGTTGGCCGCCACCACCGGGGGAGGGAGGGGGGTGGTGGGACGAGAGTGATTTTATGAGCGACACGTTCAAGTATCCAATATATATTTAGATCGTTATTTATATAAAATCCCTATATGTTTGACTTTCGCCAGCTGCGCTATTTCGTCACCGTTGCGGAGGAACTGAGCTTCACGCGCGCCGCGATCCGTCTGCACATTTCGCAACCTCCCCTTTCGCAGCAGATCCAGGCGCTCGAGCGCGACCTTGGCGTCACCCTGTTGGAACGGAACAAGCGCAAGGTGGCATTGACTGAACCAGGCAAGGTCTTCCTCGATCAGGCGCGCCAGATACTCGCGCAGGCCGAGCTGGCACGCAGCCGGACCACCGCCGTCGCGGCCGGCCACAGCGGCCAGCTGCGACTGGCCTACACCCTTTCGGTGTCGTTCCACCCCGCCCTGCCCGGCACCCTGCTCCGCCATCGCCAAGTGGCGCCGGGCGTGGATGTGCAACTGCGCGAAATGAACAACGCCCCGCAATTCGCGGCCCTGCTCGCCAACGAAATCGACGTCGGCTTCGTGCGTACCGAACCGCGCCACCTGCAGGACGCCCGCAAATTGCGGCTGCGCTTGCTGGATCGCGAACCCCTGATGCTCGCCCTGCCGTCCAGCCATCGGCTGGCCGCGCGCACCGAGCTGCACATGGGCGAAGTGGCCGACGAGGACTT
>JAJZET010000196.1 GCA_021805685.1 Pseudomonadota bacterium | reverse complement strand
CATCGCCGCATGAGCGCGAACCCGGTGGCCAACGGCGGCCTGCTGCGGCGGACGCTGCTGCGTCCGGACATCCACGGGTACGCCGTGGCGGTTGCCGAACCGGGCAACGCTACCGAGGAGAACACCCGGCCGACTGGCCGCCTGCTACGCGACGTGATGCGTGCCAATCCCGACCGCTTCCGCTTCTTCTGCCCCGACGAAACCGCCTCGAACCGGCTGGACGACATCTACCAGGCCAGCGGCAAGGCGTGGATGGCCGCGACACTGCCGGAGGATGCCGACGGCACGCACCTGGAGCGGGGCGGCCGGGTGATGGAGATCCTCTCCGAACACACGCTGGAGGGCTGGCTGGAGGGCTACCTGCTGTCCGGCCGGCACGGCCTGCTGGCCTCGTACGAGGCCTTCATCCACGTCATCGACTCGATGTTCAACCAGCACGCGAAATGGCTGGAGAAGGCGCTGGACGTGCCGTGGCGGGCCAGCGTGTCCTCGCTGAACATCCTGGTCACCTCCACCGTGTGGCGGCAGGACCACAACGGCTTCTCGCACCAAGACCCCGGCTTCCTCGACGTGGTCACCAACAAGAGCCCGCGGGTGACCCGCATCTACCTGCCGCCGGACGCGAACTGCCTGCTCTCGGTGGTCGACCACTGCCTGGACAGCACCGACAAGATCAACGTGATCGTCGCCGACAAGCAGAGCCACCTGCAGTACCTGGGCATCGAGGAGGCTGCCGACCATTGCGCCAAGGGCATCGGCATCTGGGACTGGGCCAGCAGCGACGACGGCGCCGAGCCGGACCTGGTGATGGCCTGTGCCGGCGACGTGCCGACGAAGGAGGCGCTGGCCGCCACCGCCCTGCTGCGCGAGTACTTCCCGACGTTGAAGGTGCGTTTCATCAACGTGGTGGACCTGTTCCGGCTGCAGCCGGAAAGCGAGCACGTGCACGGGCTGTCCGACGCCGCGTTCGACAGCCTGTTCACCCGCGACAAGCCGGTGATCTTCAATTTCCACGGCTACCCGTGGCTGATCCACAAGCTGCTGTACCGACGCTGCAACAGCCGCAACGTGCACGTCCGCGGCTACAAGGAACAGGGCAACATCAACACCCCGATGGACCTGGCCATCCGCAACCAGATCGACCGCTTCGACCTGGTGATCGACGCCATCGACCGTGTGCCGGGCCTGCAGCTGGTCGGCGCGCACGTGCGCGAGTGGATGAGGGACGCCATCCTTGCCTGCCAGCGCTTTGCCAGCAGCGAAGGGTACGACCATCCCGACCATGCGGACTGGCGCTGGCCCGGGCGGACGGGCTCGCCGTGACCTGCGGCCGCCGTGAACGCCAGGCCCGGCGAACGGCATGCCCCCGAAACAGCGAAGGCCCGCGCTCGGCGGGCCTTCATTGTCGTGCTTCGTTCGGCGCTCAGGCTTCCGGACGCATGTACGGGAACAGCAGCACGTCGCGGATCGAGGCGGAGTTGGTGAGCAGCATCACCAGCCGGTCGATGCCGATGCCGAGGCCGCCGGTGGGCGGCAGGCCCACTTCCAGCGCGCGGATGTAGTCGGCGTCGAAGTGCATCGCCTCGTCGTCGCCGGCGTCCTTGGCGTCGACCTGGGCCTGGAAGCGCGCGGTCTGGTCCTCCGGGTCGTTGAGCTCGGAAAAGCCGTTCGCGATCTCCTTGCCGTTGACGAACAGCTCGAAGCGGTCGGTGATGCCCTTGTCGGTGTCGTTCTCGCGCGCCAGCGGCGAGACTTCGACCGGGTGCTGGGTGATGAAGGTGGGTTGGATCAGCGTGTGCTCCACCGTCTTCTCGAAGATCTCCAGCAGCAGCTTGCCCCAGCCGTAACCGTCCTTGACCTGCACGCCCAGGCGCTTGGCATGCGCCGCCATCGCGGCGCGGTCACGCAGCTCCTCGCGCCGGATCTCCGGGTTGTGCTCGAGCACCGCGTCCTCCATGGTCCAGCGGCGGAAGGCGGGGCCGACGTCGATCTGCGCGCCATCCCATTCCAGCTTCGTAGTGCCGAGTACGTGCTGCGCGGTGTCACGGATCACCGACTCGGTGAGGTCCATGATCTCGTTGTACGTGGCGTAGGCCTGGTACAGCTCCAGCATGGTGAACTCGGGGTTGTGCCGGGTCGACACGCCCTCGTTGCGGAAGTTGCGGTTGATCTCGTAGACGCGGTCGAAGCCGCCGACCACCAGGCGCTTGAGGTATAGCTCCGGCGCCACGCGCAGGTACAGGTCGATGTCCAGCGCATTGTGGTGGGTGATGAAAGGCTTGGCCGTGGCGCCGCCGGGGATGACGTGCATCATCGGCGTTTCCACTTCCATGAAGCGGCGCGGTGCGGCCTCCAGCCAGTGGCGGATGAAGCCGATGATCCGCGAGCGCAGCATGAAGGTGCGGCGCGCCTCTTCGGTGACGATCAGGTCGACGTAGCGCTGGCGGTAGCGCTGCTCGACGTCGGCCATGCCGTGGTGCTTGTCGGGCAGCGGACGCAGGCTCTTGGTCAGCAGGCGCAGCCCGTCCACCTTCACCGACAGTTCGCCGGTCTTGGTGCGCATCAGCACGCCCTCGGCGCCGACGATGTCGCCCATGTCCCAGCCCTTGAACGCCTCGTAGACGTCGCCCACGGTACCGGCGTGGATGAACAGCTGGATGCGACCGGTCATGTCCTGCATCTGCACGAAGCTGACCTTGCCCTGCACGCGCTTGAGCACGATGCGCCCGGCCACCTTCACGCGACGCTGCGCGGCTTCGATGACCTCGGCGGTGTACGTGTCCTTGTCGGCATACTCGTCCTGCAGGTCGCCGGCGAAGCTGTCCACCTTGAAGTCGTTGGGGAACGCGATGCCCTGCCCGCGCAGCGCCGTGAGTTTCTCGCGGCGCTCGGCGATCAGCTTGTTCTCGTCGACGGGCTGGGTATCGATGGTCTCGCTCATGGGGCTTCCGTGATGGCCGGCGCGTTCGCGCCGGCTGACGCATGTGTCGTGATGGGATGGGTGGGGATACGGCGGTCAACCGCCCTTGCCGAACACTTTCTTGGTGGCGTCCTTGGTGGCGTCCCAGCCTTCCTTGGCACCGTGACCGATCGCGGTGCCGACTTCCTTGGCGCCATGGCCGATGGCCACACCGGCCTTCTTCGCGCCGTGGCCGATGCCGGTGCCGGCTTCCTTGGCACCGTGGCCGATCTTCTTGGCGACATGCCGGGTGGCATGGCCCACGTCGCGTGCGCCGGTGGCGACGCCATGGCCGACGTCCTTCGCGCCCTGCTTGATGTCCTGGCCGGCGCTCTGCGCATTCGCGCCGAACGCCGCCAGGGCGGCACAGGCAAACAGGATGCTGCAAGTCTTGCTGGCATTCATGCTGGCTACCTCGTCTGTGTTGGAAACCGGGAATGGTCTATACAGGCGGTTTTCCTTACCGCGGCTGAAGCCGCGACGCGGGCTCCTCAGGCATCGATGCGCTTGGCTCCCGCGTCCAGCCCGGACTTCAGGCTGGCCTCGATGAATTCGTCGAGATCGCCGTCCAGCACCTTCTGCGTGTCGGAACGCTCCACGCCGGTGCGCAGGTCCTTGATGCGGCTCTGGTCCAGCACGTAGTTGCGGATCTGGCTGCCCCAGCCGATGTCGGACTTGGTCGCTTCCAGCGCGTCCTTCTCGGCGTTGCGCTTCTGGATCTCGATCTCGTACAGCTTCGCGGCCAGCATCTTCATCGCGCGGTCGCGGTTGGCGTGCTGCGAGCGTTCGGTCTGGCAGGCCACCACCACGCCACTGGGAACGTGGGTGATGCGCACCGCTGACTCGGTCTTGTTGACGTGCTGGCCGCCGGCGCCGGACGAACGGTACACGTCGGTCTTCAGGTCGGCCGGGTTGATCTCGATGTCGATGTCGTCGTCGACTTCCGGCGATACGAACACGCTGGTGAAGCTGGTATGGCGGCGGTTGTCCGAGTCGAACGGGCTCTTGCGCACCAGCCGGTGCACGCCGATCTCGGTTTTCAGCCAGCCGTAGGCGTAGTCGCCTTCCACGCGGAAGGTGGCGGACTTGATGCCGGCGACTTCGCCGCCGGAGACTTCCAGCAACTCGGTCTTCCAGCCGCGCGACTCGGCCCAGCGCAGGTACATGCGCAGCAGCATTTCGGCCCAGTCCTGCGCCTCGGTGCCGCCGGCGCCGGCCTGGATGTCGACGAAGGCGTTGGCCGAGTCCATCTTGCCGGAGAACATGCGCTGGAATTCCAACTTGCCGACGCGGGCTTCGAGCTTGGCCACGTCGTCGGCGACTGAGGCGACGGTATCCTCGTCGCCGTCGGCGGCGGCCATCTCCAGCAGCTCCTTGGCATCGGACAAGCCCGCAGTGAGCTCGTCGATGCCGGTGACCACGGTGTCCAGGCGGGCGCGTTCGCGGCCCAGCTCCTGCGCACGCGGCGGATCGTCCCAGACGTTCGGGCTCTCCAGCTCGCGGCTTACTTCTTCGAGGCGCTCACGCTTGGTGGCGTAGTCAAAGATACCCCCTAAGCGACTCGACGCGGGCCGTGAGGTCCGCGATCTGCGCGAGGATCGGATTGGTCTCGATCATGGTTGAACCGGATGTCCAAAGTTGGCCGCCCATGGTACCAGAGGCACCCATGGGCGCGCGGATCGCATCGCCCCAAATCCGGCGAAACGTCAGGCGAGCGCCTTCTCGTGCACCCCGCGCACGGCCCGGCCCGAAGGATCGGCCATCGCCGCGAACGCCGGGTCCCACGCCAGCGCGGCCGGCGACGAACAGGCAATCGACTTGCCGCCCGGCACCGTGGCGGCGCAGGCCTCGCCCGGATAGAACTGCTCGAAGATGCGCCGGTAGGAATACGCCTCCTTGGTGGCCGGGGTGTTGAACGGGAAGCGTGCGGCCGCCGCGGCGAACTCGCGGTCGCTGACCATCTGTTCGGCGTGCGCCTTCAGGCCATCGATCCAGCCGTAGCCCACGCCGTCGCTGAACTGCTCCTTCTGGCGCCACAGGATTTCCTTGGGCAAGGCGCCGTCGAAGGCTGCGCGCAGCACGTGCTTCTCGATTCTGCCGTTCCCCGCCATCTTGTGCGCGGCGTCCATGCCCATCGCCACGTCGATGAATTCGAGGTCGAGGAACGGCACGCGTGCCTCCACGCCCCAGGCCATCATCGCCTTGTTCGCGCGCAGGCAGTCGTAGCTGTGCAACGCGTCGAGCTTGCGCACGGTTTCCTCGTGGAAGGCTTCCGCCGACGGCGCCTTGTGGAAGTACAGGTAGCCGCCGAAGAGTTCGTCGGAACCTTCGCCGGAGAGCACCATCTTCACGCCCATCGCCTTGATCCGGCGGGCCAGCAGGTACATCGGCGTGGCGGCACGGATGGTGGTGACGTCGTAGGTCTCCAGGTGGCGGATCACTTCCGGCACGGCGTCCAGTCCTTCCCAGAAGGTGTAGACGAAGCCGTGGTGCACGGTGCCCAGCGCGTCGGCGGCGACCTGCGCGGCGGCGAGGTCCGGCGAGCCTTCCAGGCCGATCGCGAAGGAATGCAGGCGCGGCCACCATGCCTCGCTCCTGTCGTTGTCCTCGATGCGCTCGCGGGCGAACTTCGCTGCACAGGCGGCGACCAGCGAGGAATCCAGCCCGCCGGAAAGCAGCACCCCGTAGGGCACGTCGGTCATCAGCTGCCGATGCACCGCCTGCTCGAAGGCCTCGCGCAACTCGGCCGGCGGCACCTCGCGGCCGCGGGTGGTGGCATGCTCGCGCCAGTCCTTGTGGTAGTAGCGGCGCAGCTCGCCGCTGGCGCTGTCGTACACGTGGCCCGGCGGGAACGTCGCCACGTCGGCGCACACACCGATCAGTGCCTTCATCTCGGAGGCAACGCACAGGCGCCCCTGCTCGTCGTGCCCCCAGTACAAGGGGCACACGCCGATGGGGTCGCGCGCGATGAGATAACGCTGCGCCGCGCCGTCCCACAGTGCAAAGGCGAAGATGCCGTTGAGCCTGGGCACGAAGTCGGCACCCTGTCCTCGGTACAGCGCGTTGATCACCTCGCAATCCGAACCCGTGGTGAAGTCGTAGTCGCTGGCGTCACGCAACTCGCGGTGGTTGTAGATCTCGCCGTTCACCGCCAGCGCCAGCGCCCCGTCGCGCGAACGTAACGGCTGCGCGCCCGACGCCGGGTCGACGATGGCCAGCCGCTCGTGCACCAGGATCACGCCGGCATCCACAAATACGCCGCTCCAGTCCGGGCCTCGATGGCGCTGGCGCTGCGACAGTTCCAGCGCCTGCCGGCGCAAGGCAGCGAGGTCGTCGCCCGGCTGCAGGTCGAACATTCCGAAAATCGAGCACATGGTGGGCATTCCTCGTTCGTTGTTGGTGAAGCCATATTTGAGAGTCGGCCACGGATGGCCGGCCTTGTTTTGCGTGGATGGAGCCACGCCATGGTTCATGCACGGCCACGGATGGCCGGTTTTGCTTTGCGCGGATGGATACGCGCAAAACGAAGAAGGCCCGCACTGGGCGGGCCTTCTTCGCGTGTCTGGTGGTGTTGCTCTCAGCTACGCACGGGCCCGCCAACGATGGGCGTTATTGTTCGCGCGATTGTTGTTGACGGCCGCCACGAAATCCCGCGCGGCAGGCGCGGTGGCATTCGCAAAGTTGGCGGTCGCGGAGATCATGTGCCGACTAGAACAGAAGACAGGCATCTTCGCAAGTGACCGTTCGGCATGAAGGTATTTGGCCGTCCAATCGCTCAATCCTCCATCGGTTCGGCGATCCAGCCTGTCGCCTCCGCAAGCTCGGCCAGCGCGAACAGGCGGAAATCGGCCGGCACCAGGAACTTCGTGGCCTTGGCCGCGGTGCGCAGCCATGGCACGTCGGTCACCAGCGCCACACGGTCCCAGCCGCTGATGTGGCGCATGCCGAGCATGAAGTCGTCCCACATCGCACCGGCGTCGAAGCCGGTGAAATCCGGATCCACCACGAACAGCACGCGCAACTTGCGGTTCAGCCCGAATACGGCTTCCACGTCCGGCACCAGTACCTGCTCGTAATCGGCAGCAGTCACTTGGCCATGTGCGCGGAAGCCCAGCGTGCCGGGCGGCAGTCCATCGATCTGTTCGAGCATGACGATCTCCGTGGCGAGCGGGGAATCAGTGTGGCACGCGTACCGTGAACGCCGTGCAAGCTCAGGCCGGCTCGACATGGCGCAGCAGCAGGCGCGGCGCTTCACGGCCCTGCCAGTCGTTCACGACGAGTTCGTAGACGGCGCGCAA
>JAJZET010000119.1 GCA_021805685.1 Pseudomonadota bacterium | reverse complement strand
CTGGCGATGTCCTCGGACTTGAGCAGCAGGCGCAGCGCCTCGCGCACGTCGGCCTGGTCGTCGGCGATCAGGATGGTGGGGTTCGGTTCACGCGCCACGCGATCGTTCATCCATGCAGTGTAAGGGTCACTCGTAGCGCAAGGCGACGGCGGGATCGACGCGCAACGCGCGCAGCAGCGGCACCAGCGCGGCGAGCGCGGAAACGCCGACCACCAGCAGCAGCACCGGCACGAACACGGCAGGATCGTGGGCTCGGGTGCGCATGTTGGGGTCGGCCAGCAGTTTCGACCAGGGCCAGGCCAGCAGCAGGCCCGCCAGCAGGCCGATGCCGAGCTGCCACGCCAATTGCCGCGCCACCGTGCGCACGATGGCGCCATGGCCCGCGCCGATGGCACGGCGGATACCCAACTCGCGCGTGCGCTGCGCCACCGCGAAAGACAGCACGCCGTAGAGGCCGGCGGCCGCCAGCAGCAGCGCCGCCAGACCCAATACGCTGAACACATCGGTCAGCACGACCATGCCCGCACGTTCTACCGCCATGTCTTTCGCCTGGGTCCAGGACGCGTAGATCGCCGCCTGCGGATCGACGCCGTGCACGATGTCAGCGAGGCGCGGCACGAAGGCATCGGCATCCGCATGCACACGTACATTCAGGCCCACACCCCGCAACGGCGACATGGTGGCCGACTGATCCAGCGGCATCAGCAGGCTGGGCAGCGAACGCGCCAGCATGCCGTCCTGCATACCGTCCAGCTGCAACGTTTCGACCACACCCACCACGGTCACCGTGCGTGCCCAGGCCTTGCCGGGATAGAGCACCAGCTTGCGGTTCAAGGCATCCCCGTGCGGCCAGAACACGGCGGCCATCCTAGCGTCGATCACCACCACCGGGGCACTGGCCGCCGTATCGCGCGCATCGAAGAATCGACCTTCCTTTAGTTTCACGCCGAAGGTGCCGGGGAAATGCGCGTCGACGATACCCATCTGCACGCGCGGCCAGCCCGTATCGGGTTGTGGCCATCCCGGCAGCGAAACGTCCTCGTGACTACCGAGGATCGCCCCCGGCACGGTGTTCGTGGCCGACGCATCGACCACACCCGGATCCTGCCGCAGCCGCGCCACCACGCTGTCGAAGAAGCGGATGCGTTGCGCGTCGTCCGCATAGCCTTGCGCCGGCAGGGAAACGTTGGCGGTGAGCACCTGCGCGGCGTGCGCGGCGCCCACCACCGGTTGCGACAGCAAGGCGTCCAGCGCGCGCACGAAAGTGCCCGCACCCACCAGCAGCACTACCGTCAGCGCCACCTCGACCACCACCAGGGTCTTCGCCACTCGCGCGAAACCGCCACCCGAGCCTTTGTTGCCGTCGCGTAAGGCATCCTGCAGATCGGGTCGCGAGGCACGCCACGCGGGGATGCCACCGGTCAGCAAGGTGCTGAGCAAGGCCACCAGTACGCCAAAGCCGATCACCCAGGCGTCGATGCCATGTGCGTTCGGCATCGTGTCCGGATGGCTGGCGATCCAGGTCACATCCAGCCAGCGGTCGCCAGCATGGGCGATCAGGAAAGCCAGGGCCAGCGCCCCCACCGACAGCAGCACGCTCTCCACCAGCGCACCGAACACCAGCCGCGTGCGACTGCCGCCCAAGGCGCTGCGCAGCGCCAGCTCTTGCCGTCGCTGCAGGGTCTGCGCCAGCTGCAGGTTGGCCACGTTGATGCACGCCAGCAGCAGCACCAGCACACCGGCGCCAAACATCAACCAGATCCAGTGGCGCAGGTCCAGCGGCGAGAAAGCCACCGACAGCGGGTAGATAGTCATCCGATCCATGGATTGCCCCGAGGCCATGGGCATGGCCCGGTGCAAGCGACCATTCCAGGCATCCAGCTCCGCCCGCGCCTGGGCTAGCCGCACACCCGGCGCCAGTCGTCCGGCCACGTCGACATACCCGTGCTCGTTGGGCACAAAGCGCAGCGGCAGCCAAGCCGCCGCCAAGCCAGAGGGGAAATGGAAGCTGGCCGGCAAGACGCCCACCACGGTGACCCACTGCGCATTGACCTGCACGGCGCGCCCGACGATGTGTGGGTCGGCGCCAAACGCATGCCGCCACAGCGGCTCGCCCAGCAGCATCACCCGCGGCGCGCCGGGCACATCGTCGGCCGGCTCGAAACCACGGCCCAGCAGGGGCTTGATACCGAGCACATCCATCATCGACGCCGTCAGCCAGCCGCCCGCGTAATGCACGGCACCATGTCCGCTATCGAGATTGAGGTTGACGCCCGCGTAGGCTCCCATCGCGTCCATGCCGCGCAACTTGCCGTGCAACGCGAGGTACTGCGTGCGATCCATCCCGCCGATGCCGTTGGATGTCGGCTCACCCACCGCCACCAGCCGACCGGCCTGCGGAAACGGCATCGGCTGCAGGATCACCGAATTGACCACGGTGAACAGGAAAAGCGTGATCCCCAGCCCCACGCCCAGCACTGCCACCGAGAGCAACGCATAACCGGGCCGCCGGGTCAGCCTCCGCCACGCCTGGCGAATTTCACGCACGATCATCATGATCACTCCCCTCTCAACGCACGCATCGGCGGCACGCGTGCGGCACGCAACGCGGGCAAAAAACAAGCCAGCAGACCGGCGATGGCGAGCACCGTGCAAGCGCCACCCAGCGCCACCGGATCGAAGGTATCGCCGCGCCCGGCCAGCGACACCAGCAGCTGCTCCAGCAACCGCGACATACCGAGCACGATGGCCACGCCGACCGTCAGGCCGACGGCGATCTGTGCTATCCCGTTTCGCAACACCTGCCACATCAGGCGTGCCGGTACCGCCCCGAGGGCCGTCCGCACGCCGAACTCACGTTCGCGCGCGGCCACCGCCACGGCCATCACCGCATACATGCCGGCCATCGCCAGCAACAGCGCCAGCGCGGCGAACACGCCGACCAGCAACAAGGTCCTGTGCGTGGCTGCCGTGGTCGAACGCACGATCCGGTCCATGCTGCGGAAGTCGGAAATCGGCTGGTCGGGTGCGACCTGCGCCACCGCCGCACGCACCGCGGCGCGCCATTGGCCAGGATCTCCGTGGCCGCGCAGGACGACACGCATCGGCATGAAGTCGCGGATGAAGTCCAGGTCGTCGTTCGGGATCTGAGCCAGCGGCACGTACACGATGCCGGGCGCCGGCTGCAGCGGGCCGGACTGGCGCGTGTCGGCTACCACCCCGACGATGCGCGCCGACCGCCCTCCATCCTCCTGGATGAGCTTGCCCAGCGCATGGCCGCCATACAGCCGTGCGGCCAGGGCCCGATTGACGATCGCCACCTGCTCGCCGCCGCGCACGTCGTCACGGGTGAAGGAACGGCCGCGCAAGACGGCAATGTCAAACAACCGGAAATACTCCGGGCCAACGCCGAAGTAATCCATGTCCACGCGCTCGCCGCCGACCCTGGACACATTCGTGTTGAAGGCATGACCGGATCCGGTCGGCAGATTGGTGGTGACCGTGGCGAGGGTCACGCCGGGTATGGCCTCCAGACGGCGCGTCAGCCGCTTGGAAAGCGCATTCACCGATGATGCGTCAGGGTAGTCTTCCCGCACCGGCGCCAGATCGAAAACAAGCATGTTCGCGCCGGAAAATCCCAACGGCGTTGCCGATGCCTTGTACAAGCCATGCAGGAGTAGCCCACTGCCGCACAGCAGCACCGTGGCCAGCAACATCTGCGCCACAACCAGCGCGCGACCCAACTGGCCACCGCGCCGGTCGAGTCCGCTGCGCCCGCCTTCGCGCAGGGTTTCGCCGTTCACTGTCGCCTGGCTGCGCCAGACGCCGAATGCCGCGGCGGAAACGGCAGCAGTCAGTGCGACAGCAGTCGCCGTCAGTGCCATCCACACTGGCATTCGGATGCCTGCACTGGGCAGCCAATCCGCCGATACTGCGCCTTGCAATGCGTGCAGCCCCATACACGCCAGCGCCACGCCGAGCAGTGCACCGATGGTGCCGACCAGTAAGCCTTCCGCCAGCGCCGGCAGCACCAGACGCAGCCGCGGGGCGCCCAATGCGTCGCGCACCGCACTGTCGTGGGAGCGCGACAGCGAGCGCAGCAGCATCAGGTTGACCAGATTCACCAGGGCGGTCAGCAGCACGAACAGTGCGCAAGCCATGAACAGCATCAGCGCGGCATGCGCGTTCGCGTGCTGCCATGCCGCTATCGGCTGCGCGCCGAACCGCACGCCTTTCCAGTTCTCCACATACCTGGAGCCCAGCGCGGCATACATGGCATGCAGGTGCGCATCCATCGCCGCCGCCACGGCCTGTGGGCGTGCGCCGACGTCGAGCCGCACCAGCGCGATATCGTTGAGGCCGTCGACCATGTCGTGCGGCGGAAGCGCCAGCGGCAGCGCCACGTCGCCGTTGAACGCCAGGCTGTCGAAGGACTCAGGCAAGACGCCGACGATGGTGTAGCCGACACCCTCGACATCCAGCGTCTGTCCCAACACGTCGTGGCTGCCGCCGTAACGGCGCTGCCAGAACCCGTAACCAAGGATGACCGCGTGCGGCCCGTGCGGAGCGTCCTCTTGCGCCGTGAAATTGCGTCCGAGCAGTGGATGCAGACCCAGGGTCGGCAACATGCCCCGGTCGATATAGGCGGCCGATACGACCTCGGGGCGACTGCCGCCGGTGATGTTGACGCTGGGCCTGGAAAACAAGGTCGCCCCGGTCGACTCGACGCCCTTGAGCGACATCAGATGCTGGTACTGCAGGGGCGACACCACGCGTTGCCCGTCGAACTCGGGCCCGACCACGATCACCCGTGACGCATCCGGAAGCGGCAGCGGCTGCATCAGCACCTGGTCGATCAGCGTGGCGACCGCCACGCTGGCGCCGATGCCCAGCGCCAGCACCCCGGCGGCCAGCAGCAGGAAGCCCGGCCGGCGCAGGCTGGCGCGCCAGGCCTGCCAGACTTCGGCGAGCCAGATGTTCATGCGTTGGCCTCGATGCGCTGGCCGATCAGCGCGTCGAGGCGCGATTCGTCTTCGCGGCGCAGGCGATCGAAGGTTTCCTCGTCGACCACGCGGCCGTCAAACAGGCGCACCTTGCGCTGGGCCAGTTCGGCGTAGCGTGCGTCGTGGGTGACCATGCAGAGGGTGGCGCCGCCCTTGTGCAGTTCGTCGAGCAGGGCCATCACCGCCTCGCCGTTGCGCGAATCGAGGTTGCCGGTGGGCTCGTCGGCGAGCAGGATCGCCGGCTTGCCGACCAGCGCGCGCGCCACCGCCACGCGCTGCTGCTGGCCGCCGGAGAGCTGCGCCGGATAGTGGCGCATGCGGTGCGCCATGCCCACGCGTTCCAGTGCTTCCTGCACGCGCGCGCGGCGTTCGGCCGCGTCGATGCCGCCGCGATAGGTGAGCGGCAGCTCCACGTTTTCCTGCACGGTCAGGTCACCGATCAGGTTGAACGCCTGGAAGATGAAGCCGATCTCGGCGTTGCGGATGCGTGCCCGTTGCGCGGCGTTGAGCCCGGCGACGTCATGGCCGTTCAGCACATAGCGGCCGGCGCTGGCGGTGTCGAGCAGGCCGAGGATGGATAGCAGGGTGGTCTTGCCGCAGCCGGAGGGGCCGGAGATGGAAACGTATTCCCCGCGCGCGATGGTGAGGTGCACGTCGCTGAGCGCGTGGGTTTCCACCTCGTCGGTCTGGAACACCTTGCGGAGGCTGTCGAGGGTGATGACGTTGGCGGGGTTGGTCATGGCTTCGTCCATTGTTGGGGCTTGCTCGGTTTCCTTTCCCCGGCGGGGGAGGGGTTCGACGTCGCGGCTCACTTCAACTTGATGCGGTCGTACTTGTCCCACTGGCTGGTGTCGGAAAGGATCACCCGGTCGCCGGCCTTGAGGCCACGCAGGATCTGCACGCGATCCACCGAGGCCACGCCGATGCGCACCGGCACGCGGGTGGCGGTGTCGCCATCGGGGTCGAGCCGGAACAGGCTGAGGTCGGCGTGAGCCTGGGCCAGCGCCGGACGCCCCACCGAGAGCACGTCGTGCAATTGCGCGATCAGGATGCGGCCGTCCACCGAGAGGTCGGGCCGCGCGCCGGGCGGCAGCTTGCCGGTCAGCGCCACGTCCACCTGCACGCTGCCGTTGCGTACTGCCGGATCGATGCGCTCCACCTTGCCGTCGACCAGGCCGTTGTGCGTGTCCACGCTCACCGGCATGCCCATCGCCACGTCCTTGGCCTGCACTTCGGGTACCTGCAGGCGCGCGATCAGCACGTCGGGCACCGCCACGCGCGCCAGGTTGGCGCCGGCGGCGACCTGGGCGCCCTCCTGCACCGGCACCTCCTGCAGCACGCCGGCGATACCGGCCTTCACCTGCAAGGCGTCGGCCTGGCGCTGGCGCAGCTGCAGGTTGCTCTGCTGCTGCAGCAGCGCGGCCTGCACCGCGTCGAGCTGCGCCTTCATGCTGGCGGCGAATGCGGCCACGCGTTCCCGCTCAATCTGCATGCGCTCGTGCAGTTGCTTCAGCGCGATCTGGCCCTGCTCGTACTGCACGCGCGGGATCAGGTGCTGCCGTATCGCGATGGTGTCGGTGTCGGCCTTGACCTTGGCCGAGGCATAGTCGGACTGCGCCTGCGCCAACGCGGAACGCTGGTCGAGCAGTTGCGACTCGAGTTCGGCGCGCTTGGCGGCGACGTCGGCCTGCGCCGCGGCCACTTGCGCCTGCGCGTTGCGGAGCGCGTCCTCGGTCTGCGGATCGGCGAGCTGCATGATCACGGTGTCCGGCTGCACCTGTGCGCCCGGCCATACCAGGATCTTTTCCACCTGCGCCGGCGTGGCCGCGGCCAGCCAGCGGATCTCGCGCGGCACCAGCGTGCCGGTGGCGCGCACCTCGCGCAGCATGTCGCCCTGCTGCACGGTGTCGATCCACAGGCTGCCGCGATCCGCCACCGGCAATGCCGGCCCCAGCCGCCAGACCAGCACCGCCAGCGCGGCCACGGCCAGCGCGCCGCCGCCGATCATCAGGCGCAGGCGACGGCGCTTGCGGATGCCATACAAGGGATTTGCGATATCCATGCGCGAGGCATGGCAAGCGCCGTGCCAGCCCTCAAGCGTTCGGAAAACCCTTGCCCATCAAGGCCGCGGACCGGCGCGCCGCGAGCGGCGCCATGCTGCCTCGTCCGCATCCGGATCGCTGCGTCCACAAACGGACGCCGCCAGCGGTCAATGCGCTTCGCGATGCCGCTGCAACCCGGCCTGCATGATGCGGTCGGTCCAGGCGATGCCGATGGCCGAGACGATGAACACCATGTGGATGATGGTCTGCCACATCACGCCCACCGTGGTCAGGGTGGAGCAATGCAGCCCGGAGCCGATGTTGCCGTTGGCGGCGATGGTCGCCAGCTCCTCCGGCGAGCAGAACGGCAGGCCCTGCAGCGCGCCGGCGGCGATGAAGGTCTTCAGCAGGTGGATCGAGGAGATGCCGATGATCGCCATCGCCAGCTTGACCTTCAGCACCGAGGCGTTGACGTGACTCAGCCATTCCGGCTGGTCGGGGTGGCCCTCCAGCCCGAGCCGCGAGATGAAGGTCTCGTAGCCGCCCACGATCACCATGATCAGCAGGTTGGAGATCATCACCACGTCGATCAGGCCGAGCACGATCAGCATGATCTCCTGCTCGCTGAGCTTCGGCGCCTCGACGATCAGGTGCCACAGCTCCTTGCCGAACAGGAACACGTAGACGCACTGCGCCACGATCAGGCCGAGGTAGAGCGGCAACTGCAGCCAGCGCGCGCTGAAGATCAGCAGGGGCAGCGGGCCGAGCTTGGGCGCGGGACGGTCGGACATGGGCTACTCCCGGTAGGCGCCCCAGCGTAGCCGGCGCGCCGAGAGGCTGCCAAGCCCCGCTCAGCCGGTGTTCTGCAGGCCCTGCGCCACGCCGTTCACGCAGCTCACCAGCGCGCGCAGCAGGGCGTCGTCCTGGCGGTCGCCGGCGCGCCAGCGGCCCAGCAGGTCGACCTGCAGCAGGCTCATCGGGTCGATGTAGGGGTTGCGCAGGCGGATCGAAGCGGCGAGCCGCGTGTCGCCCTGCAGCAGTTCCTCGGCGCCCTTGAGCCGGAGCACCCAGCGCCGGCTGCGCTCGAACTCCGCGCGGATCAGCGCGAAGAACGGCTGGTGCAGCTCGCCCGCGAGCTGCGAGAACGCCTCGGCGATGTCGAGGTCGCACTTGGCCAGCAGCATTTCCACGTCGTCCAGCGCGTTGGCAAAGAACGGCCAATCGCGCGCCATCTCCGCCAGCGCGTCTTCGCCGTATTCCGCCGCGCCCCATTCCAGCGCGCTGCCCAGGCCGTACCAGCCGGTGATGATCGAGCGGCACTGCGTCCAGGCGAACACCCAGGGGATCGCACGCAGGTCCTGCACGCCGCGCATGCTGCGCCGGCGCGAAGGGCGCGAGCCCAGCGCCATGCGCTCGATCACGTCGATCGGCGTGGCGTTGCGGAAGTAGTCCACGAAGCCCTCGCGCTCGACCAGCGCGCGATAGGCCTGCCGGCTGCGCGCCGACAGCGCGTGCATGCGTTCGCGCCACTGGTTTTCGCGCGTGTCCTCGTCGCGCGGGCGCAGGCTGGCGCGCAGCACCGCGCCCACGGTCTGTTCGAAATTGCGCAACGCCAGCGCACGGATGCCGTACTTGCGGTGGATCACCTCGCCCTGCTCGGTGACGCGCAGCCGGCCGGCCACCGAACCGCGCGGCGAGGACAGCAGCGCGGGCGTGATGCGCGCGCCACCACGGCTGGCCGAACCGCCGCGGCCGTGGAAGAACGCCAGCGCGATGCCGTATTCGCGTGCCACCTCCAGCAGCTCCACCTGCGCACGCTGCAGGCCCCAGCGCGAGGCCAGCGTGCCGCCGTCCTTGCCGCTGTCGGAATAGCCCAGCATCACCCACTGGCGATCGCTGCGTGCGGCGAGATGGGCGCGGTACAACGGGTCGGCCAGCAGCGCGCGCAGCGTGGCGGGCGCGTTGGTGAGGTCGTCGATGGTTTCGAACAGCGGGGCGATGTCCAGCGGGACGTTCCGCGCCGCGTCGGCCAGCCCGCCATGCCCTGCCAGCGCCAGCACCGCCAGCACGTCGGCGGCGGAACGCGCCATGCTGATGATGTACAGGCCGGTCGCCTGGACGCCGTAATCGCGGCGCGCATCGCGCAGGGCGGCGAACACGGCGCGCAGCGAGGTGGCGACGCTGTCCTCGCTGGCGACGAAGTCGCGCTCGCCGCGCAGGTGCGCGTGCAGCGTCGCCACCCGCTCGTCTACGCTGCGCTGCGCCCAGTCGGCGTCGTTGAACAGGGCGGCCAGCGCGTCGTCGTGCACGCGCGAATCCTGCCGTGCATCGAGCCGCGCGAGGTGGAAGCCGAAGCTGCGCACGCGCCAGATCAGACGCTGCACGGCATAGGCGCCCGCGTGCAGGCCGCGATGGTCGACCAGGCTGGCGGCGATCAGCTCGAGGTCGTCGCGCAATTCGTCGGCGCTGGCGTAGGCCTCCGGATGACCGTCCTCGTGCGTGGCCTGCAGCCGCCCGCCGATCACGGTGAGCAGGCTGCGGTAAGGCATGTCGGCATGGCGCGGCTTGATGCGCGACGCGGCCTGCGGATAGCGCGTGCGCGCCTCATCCAGGCGCTGGCGCAGGCGCGGGTCGACCTGCACCCGGCTGTCGGTCTGGCTGAGCAGGCGTGCCAGCGCGGCGACGTCGCCGATGTAGCGGTCCAGGATCTGCGTGCGCTGGCTGGCCAGGCTGGCGGCGATGGTGTCGGCGCCCACGTTGGGGTTGCCGTCCATGTCGCCGCCCACCCAGGTGGCGAAGGAGAGCAGGCGCGGCAGCGGCACCGCGACGCCGTACACCGCCTGCAGCGCGTCGGCCAGCGCCTCGTACAGCGCGGGCACGATGCGGTAGATCGGGTCGGCGATGTAGAAGCCCACGTGCTCGCGCTCGTCCTGCACGCTGGGCCGCAGCGGCGAGGCCTCGGCGGTCTGCCAGCCGGCGGTGAGCGCCATGTGGATGCGCTCCTCGTCCTCGCGGCGCTCCTGCGGCGTGCGGCCGGCGTCGAAGCCGTCGACCAGCGCGCGCACGATGGCCTGCTCCTTTTCCAGCAGCGAGGCGCGCACCGCCTCGGTGGGATGCGCGGTGAACACCGGTTCCACTTCCAGCTTGAACAGCCAGTCGAGCAATTCCTGCGCAGCGACGCCTTGCGCCTTCAGCCGCTGCAGCACGTCGCGCAGCGACTCCGGCTGCGGCGCGCCGCCTTCGCGCTGGTAGTCGCGGCGACGGCGGATGCGATGCACGCGCTCGGCGATGTTCACCGCGTTGAAATAGGTGGCGAAGGCGCGCGCCAGGGCCTCCGCATGGGTCGCGTCGAGCCCGGCCAGCGGTGCGGTCAGCGTCGCCAGCGGCGCGCCCTCCTGCCGGCGCGCGATGGCGGCGATGCGCACGCGTTCCACTTCGTCGAGAAAAGCGGGCGAATCCTGCTCGGCCAGCATGCGGCCGACCAGGGCGCCCAGCCGGCGCACGTCGTCGCGCAAGGGCGCATCGGGAAGGGCGGGCTCGGGACTGCGGGAAACGTTCATCTCGACGATATCGGCTCGCAGGAAGGGGGAATCCCGAGCCTAACGCATATGCGCCCGGCTTGCTGCATTGCCGCATATGACTTTCCGTCATCGGCCGGCGTCCCTGCGCATGCCTTCCCCGATGGGCGACGCCACGGCGACGCGAGGCTATACTTGCCGCCTCCGTCGAGGGGCGCTGCGACCGTTGTCGACAGGCGGACTCCCCGCTGGGCCTGCACTCCCCGGTGCAGATCCCCCGATCCACGGCCAGGCTCGACGGCACGACCTTGCAACGGCGCTCAATCACCGCATGCGTTCTCGCGGCAGCCCCATCGCCGTGTAGCGACGCGATCATCCGGAGATTCACGATGAACGCCGCACTCAAAGAAGACAACCACGACTACAAGATCCGCGATATCGGCCTCGCCGATTTCGGCCGCAAGGAACTGGACATCGCCGAGCACGAGATGCCCGGCCTGATGGCCATCCGCCGCAAGTACGCCGCGTCCACGCCGCTGAAGGGCGTGCGCGTCACCGGCTCGCTGCACATGACCATCCAGACCGCGGTGCTGATCGAGACGCTGAAGGACATCGGCGCCGACGTGCGCTGGGCCTCGTGCAACATCTTCAGCACGCAGGACCACGCCGCCGCCGCAATTGCCAAGAGCGGCACGCCGGTGTTCGCCTGGAAGGGCGAGACGCTGGAGGAGTACTGGGACTGCACGCTGGACGCGCTGTCCTTCCCCGACGGCAAGGGCGGCTTCCTCGGCCCGCAGCTGGTGGTGGACGACGGCGGTGACGTGACCCTGCTGATCCACAAGGGCTACGAGCTGGAAAAGGGCGACGCGAGCTGGGTCAACAGCGCCTCCGGCAGCCACGAGGAGCAGGTGATCAAGAACCTGCTGAAGCGCGTGGCGAAGGAGCGTCCTGGCTACTGGACACGCGTGGTCGCCGACTGGAAGGGCGTCTCCGAGGAGACCACCACCGGCGTGCACCGCCTGTACCAGCTCGCCGAGGCCGGCAAGCTGCTGGTGCCCGCGATCAACGTCAACGACTCGGTGACCAAGAGCAAGTTCGACAACCTGTACGGCTGCCGCGAGTCGCTGGCCGACGGCCTGAAGCGCGCGATGGACGTGATGCTGGCCGGCAAGCTGGCGGTGGTCTGCGGCTACGGCGACGTGGGCAAGGGCTGCGCCCACTCCCTGCGCGCCTACGGCGCCCGCGTGGTGGTCACCGAGATCGACCCGATCAACGCGCTGCAGGCGGCGATGGAAGGCTTCGAGGTCAACACGGTCGAATCGACCCTGGGCCGCGGCGACATCTACGTCACCACCACCGGCAACAAGGACGTGATCCGCCTCGAGCACATGCAGGCGATGAAGGACCAGGCCATCGTCTGCAACATCGGCCACTTCGACAACGAGATCCAGGTCGATGCGCTGAACGCCTCCGGCGCCAGCAAGCTCAACATCAAGCCGCAGGTGGACAAGTACACCTTCAAGGACGGCCGTTCGATCTTCATGCTCGCCGAGGGCCGCCTGGTCAACCTGGGCTGCGCCACCGGCCATCCCAGCTTCGTGATGAGCAACAGCTTCTCCAACCAGACGCTGGCGCAGATCGACCTGTGGGCGAACAAGGATTTCTACGACCCGAAGGTCTACATCCTGCCGAAGAAGCTTGACGAGGAAGTCGCACGCCTGCACCTGGAAAAGATCGGCGTGAAGCTCACCAAGCTCACCGACGAACAGGCCGCCTACCTCGGCGTGTCGGTGGACGGCCCGTACAAGCCGGAGCACTACCGCTACTGACGGGTTCGAACCACGCCGCCATGGATGGTCGCGGTCCGGTCTTCGCGCTCATGGACGAGCGCGGGAATGCCGAAAGCGGGCGCCGCGAGGCGCCCGTTTTCGTGTCCGGCCATGGCCGTCGGCACGACACCGTCCGCTTTGCGACAATGCCAGGCATCCCCGCCACCGCACTGCGCGCATGATCATCCGCCCTCGCCCGAACTGGTTCCGCATGCTGTTCGTGCTGCGCGGCTCGGTGCTGCCGGACATCGCGCCGCAATTGATCGCCGTGACCCTGCTCGCCGTGGCCGTCACCGTGGTGCATGGGCACGTGCTGTCGTGGAAGATCCCGCTCAACGTCATCCCGTTTTCGCTGATCGGCATGGCGCTGGCGATCTTCCTCGGGTTTCGCAACAGCACCAGCTATGCGCGCTGGTGGGAGGCGCGCACACTGTGGGGCACGCTGTTGAACGCCAGCCGCTCGCTGGTGCGCATGGGGCTGACGCTGGCTCGTGACGGCAGCGAACCGCAGCTGCTGGGGCATCGCACGATCGCCTTCGTGCACGCGCTGCGCCACCAGTTGCGCCGCAGCGATCCGCGCGCCGATCTCGAGCGCGTGCTCGACCCGGCCGACGTCGCACGTGCCGGCGCGGCGCGCTATCAACCCGCCGTATTGCTGCTGATGGCCGGCGAGTGGGTCGGGCGCAACCTGCGCGAAGGACGGATCGATGCGGCTTCGATGCCAGCTTTTGAACAGTCGCTGACGCAACTCACCGACGCGCTGGGAGGCTGCGAACGCATCGCCTCCACGCCGATACCGTTCACCTATTCGGTGATCATCCATCGCACCATCTATCTCTACTGCAGCCTGTTGCCGTTTGGCCTGGTCGACCAGATCGGCGCCATGACGCCGCTGATCGCGGCCTTCGTCAGCTACACGTTCTTCGCGCTGGAAGCGCTGGGCAGCGAGATCGAGGAGCCGTTCGGCTTCGATGCCAACGACCTCGCGCTCGACGCGATGTCGACCACGATCGAGCGCACGCTGCGCGAAATGCTGGCCGAGCCGTTGCCGCCGGAACGCGTGCCGGACAGCAACACCCCGCACCTGTTGACCTGAAGCGGGATCAGGGCCGCCAGTTCGCGTTGTTTTCCCAGAACGCCACCGCGCGGCGATACGCCGCGCGATCCAGCGGCACGCCGGAGCCGCCCTCTTCCACGCCCAGCGCGTTGCGCATCATGGTGATCGGCGCCATCGGGATTTCCTCCGGCTCCATGGTGTAGAGGCAGCCGACGACGCCCCAGTCGGCCTCGATCGGCTCGCCTTCCTTCGCGAGCTGTTCGCGGCTGTAGAGGATCACCACCAGCCAGTTCGCCACCGGCGGCTGCACGCCCTCGAACCAGCGCACCAGTACCGGCAGCTCGGCCTTGGTGCGCGCCTCGTAGGCGGAGCGCAGCAGGTGGCGGTTGGCCTCGGTGATCGGCGCGGTGAGGCAACGCGTGGAGGTCCAGTTGCGATGCACATGCAGCTTGCAGAACGGTGCGTAGCCGTCGAGCACCTTGAACGGCGCCTCGTCGTTGAGGCGGCGCTCGAACTCCTCGGGCGTGCAGTCCTGGATGGCGTTTCCACGCGCCTCGCGTGGAAACAATCGGGCACGCGCGAAAGGAGTGAGGACAATCGTCATGGCTGGATCCATGGCAAAAGCATCAGCGTAACTCACATCCTGAGAGCAACCCTTGCCGCCCCGCTGGCGTTTGGACGTCTATCTTTTCATCGCGATGAATGTATATAATCGCCGGAAAATCCCGCCGGTGACCTCCATGCCCGCCATCAGCCTCGAATTCTTCCCGCCCAAGACCGACGAGCAGCGCGTCCAGCTCGACCAGGCCGCACAGGCGCTGAAGGCCTGGCAGCCCGAGTACGCCTCGGTGACCTTCGGCGCCGGCGGCTCCACGCTGAGCTACACCGGCGATACCGTGGCGCACCTGCATGCGACGCACGGCTACACGGTGGCGCCGCACCTGTCCTGCATGGGCGGCACGCGCGCCGAGATCCGTGCCCTGCTCGACGGCTACCGGGCCGCCGGTTACCGCCGCATCGTGGCGCTGCGCGGCGACTTGCCCTCCGGCATGGCCAGCGCCGGCGACTTCCGCTACGCCGCGGAGCTGGTGAGCTTCATCCGCGAGCATTCGGGCGACCACTTCCACATCGAGGTGGCGGCCTACCCGGAGACCCATCCGCAGGCCGACGACGCACTGATCGACCTGCGCCACTTCAAGGCCAAGGTGGATGCCGGCGCGAACGGTGCGATCACCCAGTACTTCTTCAACCCCGACGCGTATTTCCGCTTCGTGGACGACGCGCACCGACTGGGCGTGCGCGTGCCGATCGTGCCGGGCATCATGCCGATCGCGAACTTCACCCAGCTGAAGCGCTTCTCGGACGGTTGCGGCGCGGAGATCCCGCGCTGGATCGCCAAGCGCATGCAGGCCCACGGCGACGATGCCGCGTCGGTGCGCGCACTGGGTGCGGAAGTGGTGGCGCAGCTGTGCCGCCGCCTGCTGGCCGGCGGCGCGCCGGCGCTGCACTTCTACACCTTGAACCGCGCCAGGGCCACGCGGGCGGTGCTGGAACAGCTGGACTGATTCACGCCCGGCGCGGCCTGCTGTCGCTATGCTGCCGCGATGCGCGCCATCGCCCTGCTCCTGTTGCCGCTGCTCTGCGCCTTTGCCATGTCGGCGCGGGCGCAGGATGTCATCCATCATTGCGTGGACGTGCACGGCAACCCCGTGTTCACCGACCAGCCCTGCGCGTCGCAGCACGCCACTCCCGTGCGGGCGCCAGCGCCAGCCGCAGGCATTGCGCTGCCCGGTGCGCCGGTGCCACTGCATCGCTGCGCCGCCACCACGACCGCGCTGCGCAGGCGCGTGATCGACGCCTTCGCCGCGCACGACCCCAACAAGCTGGCGGGACTGATGCTCTGGCGCGGCTACGGCGACCGCTCCGCCGTGGGCGACCTGCGCGCGCTGACGCAACTGGTGCGGCAACCGTTGCTGTCGATCCACTTCGACGACGAACCGGCCAACGGGACAACTATCCCCGCCGCGCCGCCGCTGGCGAGCGCCCTGCGGCTGCGCACCGAAAGCGGCGACGACGCCAGCTTCGACGTCGCTCATCGGGCCGGTTGCCTGTGGCTGCGCTACGACGATTGAACCGCCCGGCATAGGCCCGCTTTTCCCGCGCAGGACGGTCGCCCAGGCGCTTGCTGCGCGCGCCGCATGCTGCGCCGCAAATATCGGCATGCGCGGACGGGGTTTATCATGGGCAGTCCCCCACGGAGCATTCCCATGGCGCAGCAGTACCCCGATTGGATCTGGCAGAACGGCGCGATCAAGCCGTGGGCCGAGGCCACCACCCACGTGATGTCGCACGCGCTGCACTACGGTTCCTCGGTGTTCGAGGGCATCCGCAGCTATGCCACGCCGGACGGCGCGGCGATCTTCCGCCTCACCGACCACCTCACCCGCCTGTACCACTCGGCGAAGATCTACGACATGGCGGTGCCGTACACGCGCGACCAGCTCGCCGCGGCCTGCCGCGAGGTGGTGAAGAAGAACGGCCTCTCCGCCGCCTACCTGCGCCCGGTGGCCTGGCGCGGCCTGGGCGGCTTCGGCCTCTCCGCCGAGACACCGATCGACGTGGCCGTGGCCGCGTGGCCGATGGGCCCCTACCTCGGGCCGGAGGCGCTCGAGCAGGGCATCACCGCCTGCGTATCGAGCTGGCAGCGCTTCGCGCCCAACACCATCCCGGCCGGCGCCAAGGCCGGCGGCAACTACCTCTCCGGCCAGTTGATCGCGCGCGAGGCCCGGCGCATGGGCTTCGGCGAAGGCATCGCGCTGGCCTCCACCGGCCTGCTGAGCGAAGGTGCCGGCGAGAACATCTTCCTGGTGTTCGACGGCGCGCTGCACACCACGCCGGCCAGCGCCTCCATCCTCACCGGCATCACGCGCCATTCGCTGATCACGCTGGCGCGCGAGGAGGGCATTGAGGTGGTCGAGCGCGACCTGCCGCGCGAATACCTCTATCTCGCCGACGAGGTGTTCATGTGCGGCACCGCCGCCGAGGTCACCCCGATCCGCGCGGTCGACGGCAAGCAGATCGGCGCCGGCCACGCCGGCCCGGTCACCCGCCGCATCCAGGAACTGTACTTCGGCCTGTTCAACGGCAAGACCCACGACAAGTGGGGCTGGCTGGAGCCGGTCTGAGTTTGCCTTGAAGCCCCTCTCCTGCTGATGGGAGAGGGGCACGGACGTGTCACTTCGCTGACTGCTTCGCCAGTACGCCGGTGACCCAGCTGTTCAGATCCTTCGGCGTGACTCCATCCCCTCCATGCGGCACATTCGCACTGAGGCGAATGTCGAGCACCCTACCCTCTGCATCGACCAACGCCAAGGTTGGATAAGCATTGATGCCGAGCGCATCAAGCCACGATTGAGCACCATATGCCACGGGCCACGCAAATCTCCGCTGCTTGACATAGCCGGCGGCAGTGACCGCATCGTCGAAGGTGACGGCCAGCACGCGCATGTGCGGATGCGCGCTCGCGTAAGCGTTCAAAGCCGGCGTCTCCTCGATGCAGCCCGCGCAGTGCGCAAAGAAGAAATTGATCAATACGGGCCGCCCGCGCAGATCTTCGTTATCAACGTCGCCGCCGCCTGCCGTGGCAAGCCGGAACGGTGGCAGCAGCTTGCCCGGTCTAATCATGCGGGCAGGTAGGCTCTTTTCTGCCGCCGCGAGTCTCTTCGCCGCTGGCGAGCCCGCGGCATTCAGCCTCAGCACCGCCGTGTGCTTGCTCTGATCATCTTCGAGATTGAAGGTGAGGTGCTTTTGTACCAAGGCGGCGACGAAGTCGGCCTTCGTTACAACCTTGCCATCGACATCGTGATACGTGATTGCGTAGCTGCTGTCGATTCCTTCCATCTTCAGCAGCGAGTCCACCGCCGTACCGCCGCCGACATTGCTGTTGGCAGAAGCCGTAAGTCCTGCCAACGCCAGCAAGCCACCTAGAAGAATCCGTCCCCAACGCATCGGCTTCATCTCCATCGCCACTCTCCTTCGTGATGCCATTGGAGCATCAGACCACCTCACCGTGGGATCAGCAAGCGCAGCACTGCCGCTATCATGCGCGGATGACCGACACCGCATCCGCCCTTCCCGTGATCCGCCTGAAGACCGACCGCACGCCCGGCCACCCGTGGGTATGGTCGGCGCAGGTGCACAAGCCCGAGGGGCGCATCCCGCCGGGCAGCGTGGTGGACGTGGTGGATGCGAAAAGCCGCTTCGTCGGCCGCGGTTTCTGGAACGGCCACGCGCGTATCGCGCTGCGCCTGCTCAGCGCCAACCCCGCCGAGGCCATCGACGCCACGTGGATCGCCGCGCGCATCGACAGCGCCGTGCGGCTGCGCCGCGAGCTGTTGCAGCTCGACCGCGACACCGACGCCTGGCGCGTGGTGCACAGCGAGGGCGACGGCCTGAGCGGACTGATCGTGGACCGCTACGCCGACGTCCTCGTCGTCGAATACTTCGCCGCCGGCATGTGGAAATTCCGCGACGCGATCCGCGACGCGCTGCTGGCGCATTTCCCCGGCGCGCGGTTGTACGGCTTCGCCGAAACGCATGTGCAAAAGCAGGAGTCCTTCGACTGCCGCGCCAGCGAGCCGCCTGCGCCTGTGGCGGTGCACGAGCACGGCCTCGCCTTCCACGCCGCACCCGGCGCCGGCCACAAGACCGGCTTCTTCGCCGACCAGCGCGACAACCGTCGGCGCTTCGCCGAGCTCGCGCGCGGCCGCCGCGTACTCGACCTGTGCTGCAACGCCGGCGGCTTCGCGGTGCATGCAATGGCCGGCGGCGCGCGCGAAGCGGTAGGCGTGGACATGGACGCCGGCATCCTCGACATCGCCCGCACCAACGCCGCCGCAAACAGGCTGGCGGTGGATTTCCAGCAGGCCGACATCTTCGACTGGCTGCGCGACGCGGCGGCGCGCGGCGACAAGTACGACGCGGTGATCCTCGACCCCGCCAAGCTCACCCGCGACCGCAACAAGGTGTTCGACGCGCTGAAGAAGTACTTCGCGATGAACCGCCTCGCGCTGGACGTGATCCCGCCCGGCGGCCTGCTGCTCACCTGCTCCTGCACCGGCCTGGTCAGCGAGGCGGATTTCCTGGAGATGCTGCGCCGCGTGGCGATCAACGCTGGCCGCGAGATCCAGATCCTCGAAGTGCGCGGCGCCGGCGCCGACCACCCGGTGCACGCCAACGTGCCGGAAAGCCGCTACCTCAAGGCGGTGTTCTGCCGGGTGGAGTAGAAACGCGTCGCCCCGGCATCGAAACGGCCGGGGCAACGCCACGCTTAAAGCTTGTCGGCCACACCCTTGGCGACCGCGGCGCGATAATGGTCGAGCCCCTGCTCCGTGATCGCCATCCACGCTCCATCCGTGGCCATCTGGCGCTTGTCTTCGGCGTGCGCCTGGATTTCGAGCGGTGCACCGCCCCCCTCGACCTGCAGCTCCGTCGCGATCTCCGAATGCAAGGTAATGGCCCAGAAGCCGGGCTGTAGCCATGACCAGAATTTCTTGATGCGGACATCGAGCATCACCGGCTTCACGCTGGCGTCGGCCTGCGACTCGACCTTGTAGCCACTTTGCTCAAGCGCTGCGGCCAGATTTTTGCGCACGATCTCCTGAACCGTCTGCCCCTGATCGAGGAGGACATCTCCCAGCGCCTTACCGAAACCGTTGCGCTTGCGCCCGATGGCCCTGGACTTCACTTGCGCGGTGGCATTGTCCGATCCGCCGAACCCCAGCGACGGCGTGCTTGGGTCCGATGGCGCCTGCTCGAAAACACGCTCGTCGGTCACCGACTTGATGACCACGACACGCCCGTTCCCGGCAACCGAGGACGAAGCTGATACCACAGGACTCTGCAGCTTGATCTCGCTGCGCGAAGTGGCGCAACCCGCCAGCGACACGCACAGGCAAACAGCCAGCAACCTGGCATTCTTCCGGGCAATCATGGTGTTTCTCCCCTGGTTGATCGCACGGACACCTGGTCCAGCATCCATGCGAGACGATAAAGCGCGAACAACGCGAGCAATCATGCCGGGCTTTACCGAACCCGTCCAGAAGGCTTTGCCATTGCAGGAAATCGCCCGTGCACTACCGGGGCAAACGCCCCTTCAGCGCTGCCGCATCGAACGGCCCGGCCTCGGCGATCAGCGCGCGCGCCGCATCCACCTGGCCCCAGGTGTTCCACAGCAGCACGCCGCGCACGCGGCCGTGGTCCAGGTAATACACCACGCCTTCGCGGTAGGGGTCGCGCCAGTCCTCGACCACGTCGAGGCGGGTATCGAGCAGGCCGACCGCCTCATAGCCGAGGTCGAACAGATCGGAGTAGAAGAACGGCAGCGTATCGTAGCGGCCGGTGGCGCCGGCCATCGTGCGGCCGGCATGCCGCCCCATGCCGATGGCCGCATCCTCGTGTTCGACGCGCAGGCGCCGATCCAGCGCCGGGTTGTAGAAATTGGCGACGTCGCCGGCGGCCCAGATGTCGGGATCGCTGCTACGCAGCTGCGCATCGACCACGATGCCGTTGTCCACCGCGAGGCCCGCCTGTTCGGCTAGCGCGGTGTTCGGCGTCACGCCGAGGCCGGCCACGACAGCCTCGACCCGCAACAGGCTGCCGTCGGACAGGGCGAGCTCCACGCCGCCGTCGGTGGGCCGGCCACCGCTCACCCGCACGCCGCTGCGCAGCTCGACGCCGTGGGCGCGGTAATAGCCGTCGAGATGGCTGGCGAGGCCGTCGGGATAGCGGCCTGCGCCGATGTGCGCATCCGGAAACAGCATGCACACCTTGCAGCCGGCGCCGCATAGCGAGGCCGCCAGTTCGGCGCCGATGAAGCCGCCGCCGACCACCGCAATGATCGCGCCGGGCTGGGCGAAGCGGCGCAAGGCCTCGTAATCGCGCTTCGCGCGGAAGTGGATCACGCGGCCGCCACCCTCGAACGGCAGCCGTCGCGGCGTTGCGCCGGTGGCGAGCAGCAGGCGGCGGTAACGGTAGCTGTCGCCCTGAGCGTCGCGCACGATATGCGCCACACGATCCAGTGCCACGATGCGCCGCCCGGGGTACAGCTGGGCGCCGCTCGCCGCCGTGTCCAGGTCGATCTCGGCCAGGCGCTTGTCGCCTCTCCACAGCGCCTTGGACAGCGGCGGTCGCTGGTAAGGTGGCACGGATTCCTCGCCGACCATGCCGAGGTCGGCCGCCGCATCGGCCTCGCGGATCGCCTTTGCCGCCGCATCGGCCGCCATGCCGGCGCCGACGATCAGGTAATCGTGCACGTGTTCCATGGACCGCTCCCCGCGAAACGACCCGCCCATCATGCGCGGCGGTGGCGAATGCGACGTGAAGTCGCAAAGCCTGCGACGGCAGGACGTACACTGGCGCGTACCGTTCCCGCACGATCCGCCCATGCCCGCCAGCGAAACCCTGCTCACCGTCCTCGTCGTGCTCGCGCTGTTGGTGCTCGTGCTGCAGGTTGCACTGTTGTTGCGCGGTCGCGGCGACGACGGCCTGCATGCGCGGCTGGATGCGCTGAAGGACGACAACGAGCGCCTGCAGCGTGCCTTGCGCGAGGAGCAGCGCAGCGGCCGCGAGGAGCTGCAGCAGGGTTTCGAGCGTTTCCGCGGCCACGTCAACGAGCAGCTGGATGGCATGTCGCGCCAGCAGGCCGAGCGCATCGACAGCTTCGGCCAGCGCCTCGCCGCGCTCACCGACGGCACGAATGCCGGCCTGCAGACGCTGGCGCAAAATCTCGCCGAGGACGCGCGCAAGAGCCGCGAGGAGCTCACGCAGGCGCTGAACCGGTTCGGCGAACAGCAGCAACTGCGCCTCACCGCGCTGGGCGCGCAGCACGAGCAGCGTATGGGCGAGGTGCGCGGCACACTGGAGGGCCAGCTCAAGACGCTGCGCGAAGACAACGCCGCGCAGCTGGAAAAGATGCGCGCCACCGTGGACGAGAAATTGCAGAGCACGCTGGAGACGCGGCTGGGCCAGTCGTTCCAGCTGGTTTCCGAACGGCTGGAGCAGGTGCAGCGCGGCCTCGGCGAGATGCAAAGCCTCGCCACCGGCGTGGGCGACCTCAAGCGCGTGCTGGGCAACGTGAAGACGCGCGGCATCCTCGGCGAGGTGCAGCTGGGCGCCCTGCTCGACCAGTTGCTGACGTCCGAGCAGTACCGCTCCAACCACGCCACCGTGCCGGGCAGCAACGAACGCGTGGAGTTCGCGCTGCGCATGCCCGGCGCCGACGCCGAGCACCCGGTGTGGCTGCCGATCGACGCGAAGTTCCCGCGCGAGGACTACGAGCGCCTGCTCGATGCGCAGGAGCGCGCCGACGCCGACGCCGCCGGTCTCGCCGCCGCCGCGCTGGAACGCCGCGTGCGCGACGAGGCGCGCACGATCCGCGCCAAGTACGTGGCGCCGCCGCACACCACCGACTTCGCGATCCTGTTCCTGCCCACCGAAGGGCTGTATGCCGAGGTGCTGCGCCGACCCGGCCTGTTCGAGGCCTTGCAGCGCGAGCACCGCGTCACCGTGGCCGGGCCGACCACGCTCACCGCCATCCTCAACGCACTGCAGATGGGCTTTCGCACGCTGGCCATTGAGAAGCGCAGCAGCGAGGTCTGGCAACTGCTGGGTGCGGTAAAGAGCGAATTCGGCAAGTTCGGCGAAGTGCTGGACAAGGTGAAGAAGAAGCTCGACGAGGCCGGCAAGCACATCGAGGCCACCGGCGTGCGCACCCGCGCGATCACCCGCAAGCTGCGCGACGTGGAATCGCTGCCGGGACAGGAAGCCGCCGGCCTACTCGACGATGCATCGCCCGAGGATGACGCTTCGGACGACGACGCATGAACGCACCGCGACGACCGCTGGCCGAGCACCACCGCCAGCTCGGCGCGCTGGGCGACCAGGTGCAGTGGCTGTGGAAGGCACTGCCGCCGCACGATCGCCTGCTGATCGGCCTGGCGCATGCGTCACGTGCGGTGCTGGCCGCCAGCCTGGGCTACTTCGGCGCACTCGCGCTGGGGCTGGATCAGGGCTACTGGGCCGCGATCACCGCGATCTCGGTAAGCCAGAGCAGCTACGCCGACGTGCGTAACTCCTCGCGCGACCAGTTCCTCGGTGCGCTGATCGGTGGTCTGATCGGCATGGCCGTCGCCACGCTCGGGCCGGGGCACTACCTCGACTACGTGCTGGCGGTGATGATCGGCATGCTGCTGTGCTCGGTCCTCAACCTGGGTGCGGCCGGCCGCCTCAGCGGCACCACCACCACGATCATCATGCTGGTGCCGCACCACGGTTCGTTCATGCAGTTCGCGCTGTTCCGCCTTGGCGAGGTCGCGCTGGGTGCCGCGGCTGCGCTGCTGGTAAGCGTGTCGTTCGACGCGCTGGCACGCCGCCTGTTCGGCACGCCATCGGCGACGTAAACCGCGAAGCCGCTAAAATACGCCTTCGCCTCATCCCCGGAGTCCCCTCATGAGCAAGCACGCAGCCGACGACGGCGTCACCCAGCAGCAGGCCGAAGAAGCCGTGCGCACCCTGCTGCGCTGGGCCGGCGAGGATCCCGCGCGCGAAGGCCTGCTGGACACGCCCAAGCGCGTGGTGAAGGCCTACCGCGACTGGTTCTCCGGCTACGGCGAGGACCCGGCCGACTACCTCAAACGCACCTTCAAGGAAGTCGAGGGCTACGACGAGATGGTGGTGCTGCGGGACATCGAGTTCGAGAGCCACTGCGAGCACCACATGGCGCCCATCGTCGGTCGCGCCCACGTCGGCTACCTGCCGACCAACCGCGTGGTCGGCATCAGCAAGCTGGCGCGCGTGGTGGAAGGCTATGCGCGCCGCTTCCAGGTGCAGGAGAAGCTCACCGCGCAGATCGCGCACTGCATCCAGGAGAGCCTGCAGCCGGCTGGCGTGGCGGTGGTGATCGACGCCAGCCACGAATGCATGACCACGCGCGGCGTGCACAAGCGCGGCGTGTCGATGGTCACCAGCCAGATGCTGGGCGCGTTCCGCGACGACGCGCGCACGCGCGCCGAGTTCCTGCAGTTCATCGGCCTGCACGGAAGCATGCGCCGCTGATGCGCCGACTCGTCTGGATCGCGCTGTGCCTGCTGCCGCTCGCGGCGGCGGCGCAGGATTCCCGCTCCGCCTACCTGCGCCAGTTCGACACCGACGGCAACGGCTGCGTGAGCGAGTCCGAGTACGTGGCTTACATGAGCCGCGGCTTCGCGCAGATGGACCGCAACCACGACGGCGTGCTGGAAGCGGACGAGCTGCCCGGCGGCCGCGGCAGGCCGGTGACCCTGAAGACGTGGCAGGACAGCCTGCGTCGCCAGTTCCGCAGGCTGGACCGCCGGCACGACGGCTGCCTCGATGCGCAAGAACTCACGGCGCCGCCGGGCTGAGATCGCCAAACGGCAAGCCCCTGCGGCGGTCGATGGGTTATTGTTCCGCGTCTGCCGCTGCAACCCGCGCCATGAACCAGTCCGCTGTCCCAGCATCGCGCCACAAGGCCGCACTCGCTTTCATCTTCGTCACCGTCGCGCTGGACATGCTGGCGTTCGGCATCGTCATCCCGGTGCTGCCGCACCTGATCCGCGAACTGCTTGGCGGCGACATCGCCAAGGCGGCGTCCTGGGTGGGTACGTTCGCCACCCTGTTCATGGCGATGCAGTTCGTGTTCTCGCCGCTGCAGGGTGCGTTGTCGGACCGTTTCGGCCGGCGCACGGTGATCCTGATCTCCTGCCTGGGCCTGGGCGTGGATTTCATCGTGATGGCGCTCGCGCCTTCGCTGTGGTTCCTGCTGATCGGCCGCGTGGTGTCGGGCGCCTGCTCGGCGAGCATTTCCACCTCCAACGCCTACATCGCCGACGTGGTGCCTACCGAGAAGCGCGCGGCCGCCTTCGGCATGATCGGCGCGGCCTTCAGCGTGGGCTTCGTGCTGGGCCCGGCGCTGGGCGGCCTGCTCGGCCACTGGCAGTTGCGCCTGCCGTTCTGGGTTGCCGCCGGCCTGTCGCTGGTCAATTTCTGCTACGGCTGGTTCGTGCTGCCCGAGTCGCTGCCGAAGGAACGGCGCGCGCCGCGCTTCGACTGGCGCCACGCCAATCCGTTCGGCGCAGTGATGCTGCTGCGTCGCTACCCGCAGGTACTCGGACTGGCCGCGGTGTTCTTCCTGATCAACCTCGCGCAGTTCTCGCTGAACTCCACCTACGTGCTGTTCACCGACTACCGCTTCGGCTGGGGCCCGCAGATCGTGGGCTACACCCTGGGCGCGGTGGGCCTGTGCAGCGGCATCGTGCAGGGCGGGCTGGTGCGCCGCTGGATGCCGAAGCTTGGCGAGCGGCGAATGATCCTGATCGGCCTGGTGCTGTGCGTGGCGGGCTACCTGTTGTTCGGCCTCGCACCGACGGTGGATCTGTTCCTGCTGGCGATCCCGGTGTTCTGCCTGGGCGGCCTGGCCGGCCCGCCGGCGCAATCGATGATGACCCACCAGATCGATCCGCACGAGCAGGGCCGCCTGCAAGGCGCGCTCTCCAGCCTGCGCGGCCTCGCCGGCATTTTCGGCCCGGCGATGTTCGCCAACCTGTTCGCGCTGTTCATCAGTAACCATGCGCCGGTGCATCACCTGCCGGGCGTAGCCTTCGTGCTGGCTGCGCTGCTGCTGGTCGTCGCCACGCTGGTGGCGATCCGCGCCACACGCCACGCCGCGCCGGCATTCGCATCATCCGACCTGCCCACTCCCGAACCAATGGAGCACCTCCCATGAGCCTTTCGATGTACCAGGCCTCCGTCCCCGTCTTCGTCCGCGCGCTCGGCAACCTGCGCCACGTGCTGCAGAAGGGCGAGGCGCACGCCAGGGCCAAGGGCGTCGCCGACGCCGTGCTGCTGCAGACGCGCCTGGTCCCCGACATGCTGCCGCTGGTGAAGCAGGTGCAGATCGCCTGCGACATGGCCTGCCGCGGCGCCGCCCGCCTTGCCGGCGAAGAGCCGAAGGGCTTCGAGGACAACGAGGCGACAATGGCCGAGGTGTACGACCGCATCGACCGCGCGATCGCCTACGCGCAGTCGTTCAAGGCCGAACAGATCGACGGCAGCGAGGCCCGCGCCATCCACCTCAAGATGCGCAGCGGCGAACTGGCCCTGGACGGCCAGACCTACCTGCTGCAGTTCATCCTGCCCAACCTGTATTTCCACTGCACCACCGCCTACAACCTGTTCCGCGGCATGGGCGTGGAAATCGGCAAGACGGATTTCGTCGGCGCCCTCTGAGAACACGCGCCCTCTGCTGCATGCGGTAGAGGGCGCGGATGGCATGCCCGGCTGTCGATGCCGCGCGGCGATCCGCTACGCTTGGCCATCGCACCCCGCTGGCGTTGGAGATCGCATGCACATCGAGCCGCCGACCACTCGCCTGGCCTCCTTCAAGGATTTCGCCAAGCACTATCTGATGATCGTGCTCAGCATCCTCACGGCACTGGGGTTGGAGGCATGGATCGAGCATGTGCACCACGCGCATGCGGCGGTCACCGCCAGCACGCAGATCGAAGCCGAGATCCGCAGCAACCTGGCCGAGGTCGACACCGATGCGCAAATGGACGCCAGGCAGCTGCAGAAGCTGGACGCGATCCGCGACGCGGTGATCCACGACCTCCAGTCGAACACGCCCGACGATGCGATGCGCCAGCACATCCTTGCGCTGACCAAGGACGGTTTCGATCTGCAGCTGCAGTTCCCGACCCTGCGGCACGAGGCCTGGGACGTGGCGGTGGCCAACCAGTCCGCCAGCTGGATCGACAGTGCCCGCATGCAGCGCTACTCCGCCGCCTACGCCAACGCGCGCGACAGCGTCACCCTGATGCGCGAGGACACCGCGATCCTGATGAACGGCACCGGCATGGTGGACACCATCGCCGACCTGGATACCGGCCAGGTTGACCCGCACCGGTTCCTGTACGTGGTCAGCCAGATGGTAGCGATGATCGACCAGACCACGCAGAATCTGCGCATACTCAAGAAGCAGCTGGAAGCTGCCCTGCCGACGCCGCCGCAGCATGGCGCCGGGGATGCCGGCCACGCCTGACGGTCAGAATTCCAGCACCGCATCCAGCCCGCGGTGCAGGCCGATCAGGCCCGGCACCTTGCGGATCGCCAGCAGGGCGCCGTCCACGTAGGGCTTGGCGCTGCCGCCGGCATTGTGGCGGATGCTGAGGGTCTGGTCCGGCAGGCCAAACAGGGTCTCCGCACCGAGCACGAAACCGGGCAGGCGCACCGCATGCACCTGGCTGCCGGCCAGGGTGCCGCCGCGCGCCTCGCGCAGGCCGCGGGTTTCCTCCAGCGGTACTTCCAACCGCGGCTGGCGCACCTTGCCCATGCGCGTGGCCAGCTCACGCACGGTGCCGCTGGGCGCGTCCGGCTTGCCGGC
>JAJZET010000219.1 GCA_021805685.1 Pseudomonadota bacterium | reverse complement strand
CCGGAGACGCCGGTGACGCAGGTGAACAGCCCGGCGGGAATGTCCAGGTCCACGTTCTTCAGGTTGTTGCCGCTGGCGCCGTGCAGGCGCAGCCAGTAGGCGTCGTCGTTGGGCTGGCGGCGCTGCCTTGGCACCTCGATGGCGCGCTCGCCGGACAGGAACTGGCCGGTGACCGAGCGCTTGGAGGCGAGAATATCCGCCACCGAGCCTTGCGCCACCACCTCGCCGCCGTGCACGCCGGCGCCGGGGCCGATGTCGAGCACGTGGTCGGCCATCCGGATGGCGTCCTCGTCGTGCTCCACGACGATCACCGTGTTGCCGAGGTCGCGCAGGCGGGTGAGCGTGCCGAGCAGGCGCTCGTTGTCGCGCTGGTGGAGGCCGATGGAAGGCTCGTCCAGCACGTACATCACGCCGACCAGGCCGGCGCCGATCTGCGAAGCTAGGCGGATGCGCTGCGCCTCGCCGCCGGACAGCGTGTCGGCCTGGCGGTCCAGCGTGAGGTAGTTGAGGCCGACGTCGTTGAGGAAGGTGAGGCGCTCGCGGATCTCCTTGATGATCTTCGCGGCGATCTCGCCGCGCCAGCCGCTGAGCGTCAGCTCCGCGAAGAAGGCCAGCGCGTCGTCGATGGAGCGGTGGGTGAGCGCCGGCAGCGCGTGGTCGGCCACGAACACGTTGCGCGCCGAGCGGTTGAGGCGCTGGCCGCCGCACTCGGGGCAGGGATGGTCGCTGATGTACTTGGCCAGCTCCTCGCGCACCGCGGCGGATTCGGTTTCCTTGTAGCGCCGCTCGAGGTTGGGGAGGATGCCCTCGAAGGCATGCTCGCGGGTGACCCGGCCGCCGCGCTCGGTGAGGTAGCGGAAGGCGATCTTCTCCTTGCCGCTGCCGTGCAGGATGGCCTGTTGCGTCGCCTTCGGCAGGTCGGACCAGGTTGTGTCCACGTCGAAGCCGTAGTGCGCGGCCAGCGACTGCAGCATTTGGAAGTAGTGCGGGTTGCGCCGGTCCCAGCCGCGGATCGCCCCGCCGGACAGCGGCAGGTCCGGGTGGCCCACGACGCGGGCGGGATCGAACACCTGGGTCACCCCCAGGCCGTCGCAGGACGGGCAGGCGCCGACCGGTGAGTTGAACGAGAACAGCCGCGGTTCCAGCTCCGGCAGCGAGTAGTCGCACACCGGGCAGGAATAGCGCGAGGAGTAAAGCTGCTCCTTCGCGGACGGGTCGTCCATGTCGGCCAGGATCACCAGGCCATCGCCCAGCCGCAGCGCGGTCTCGAACGACTCGGCCAGGCGCTGCTTGATGTCCTCGCGCGGGCGGAAGCGGTCGATCACCGCCTCGATGGTGTGCTTGATGCGCAGGCCCAGCGGCGGCACCGCGTCGAGGTCGTGGACCTGGCCGTCCACGCGGGCGCGGACGAAGCCCTGTGCGCGCAGCTGCTCGAACACCTGCACGTGCTCGCCCTTGCGCTCGCGTACCACCGGGGCCAGCAGCATGTAGCGCTTCTCGGGATCGAGCGCGAGGGTGGCGTCCACCATCTGGCTTACCGTCTGCGCCTCCAGCGGGATGCCGTGGTCGGGGCAGCGCGGCGTGCCGACGCGGGCGTACAGCAGGCGCAGGTAGTCGTACACCTCGGTGATCGTGCCCACGGTGGAGCGCGGGTTGTGCGAGGTGGATTTCTGCTCGATCGAGATCGCCGGCGACAGGCCCTCGATGTGGTCGACGTCGGGCTTCTCCATCATCGACAGGAACTGCCGCGCGTAGGCCGACAGCGACTCCACGTAGCGGCGCTGGCCCTCGGCGTAGATGGTGTCGAAGGCCAGCGAGGACTTGCCCGAACCGGACAGGCCGGTGATCACGATCAGCCGGTCGCGCGGCAGGTCGAGGTCGATGTTCTTGAGGTTGTGCGTGCGTGCGCCGCGGATGCGGATGGTGTCCATGCGTGGGGTCGCATCGGGGAAAAGGTGAACTATACCAAACTGAACAGGTTAGTTATTGCCTGCCGTAGCCCCGCGGTTCGGGTTGGTCACGATTTGACCAGCGCCTCGTCGGCTGGCTACAATCCGCGGTTCGTCCGGCCCGAAAGGCCGTGAACGAACCCAAGAGAATAACGACAGAAGGGCCATTCCCATGAGTTACGCAGTCATCAAGACCGGTGGCAAGCAGTACCGCGTGCAGCAGGGCGACGTCCTGCGCGTGGAACTGCTGGACGCCGAAGAAGGCGCCGCCGTGAAGTTCGACCAGGTGTTGCTGGTCGGCGAAGGCGAGTCGATCACCGTCGGCGCGCCGACCGTGGCTGGCGCCACCGTGTCCGCCACCGTGCGCAAGCACGGCCGTGCCGACAAGGTGCGCATCATCAAGTTCCGCCGCCGCAAGCATTACAAGCGGCAGCAGGGCCACCGCCAGCATTTCACCGAAGTCGAGATCACGGGCATCAACGCCTGATACAGCCGGAGTAGATAGTCATGGCACACAAAAAAGGCGTAGGTTCGTCCCGCAACGGTCGCGACTCGAACCCGAAGTACCTGGGCGTGAAGGTGTACGGTGGCCAGGCCGTCGAGGCCGGCAACATCATCGTGCGTCAGCGCGGCACCCAGTTCCATGCCGGCAGCGGCGTGGGCCTCGGCCGCGACCACACCCTGTTCGCCCTGGTGGACGGCACGGTGGAGTTCAAGGTCCGTGGCGAGAACAACCGCCGTTTCGTCAGCGTCGTGAAGGCCTGATCCTTTCCGAAGCTGCTGCAGGAGCCCCGCTTCGGCGGGGCTTTTGTTTTGTGAGGCCGCAGCTGGACTGGCGCGAGTAAGCTTGTCCCTGCGTCTCGACATTCCCCTTTCCGATTCCCTGCTCCCGGTTCCCATGTCATGAAATTCGTCGACGAAGCCATCATCAAGGTCCAGGCAGGCGACGGCGGCAATGGCTGCGCGAGCTTCCGCCGCGAGAAGTTCATCCCGTTCGGCGGCCCGAACGGCGGCGACGGCGGCAGCGGCGGCTCGGTGTGGCTGGTGGCCGACGAAGGCCTCAACACTCTCGTCGATTTCCGCCACCAGCGCAGCTACAAGGCGCAGCGTGGCGAGAACGGCATGGGCAGCGACATGTACGGCAAGGGCGGCGAGGACACCACGATCCGCGTGCCGGTGGGCACCATGGTCACCAATGTCGACACCGACGAGATGATCGGCGATCTCACCGCGCACGGTCAGCGCCTGCTGGTGGCGCAGGGCGGCAAGGGCGGCCTGGGGAACATCCACTTCAAGAGTTCGGTCAACCGCGCGCCGCGCCAGTTCACCCACGGCACGCCGGGCGAGTCGCGTGAGCTGAAGCTGGAGCTACGCCTGCTGGCCGACGTGGGCCTGCTCGGCTTCCCCAATGCAGGCAAGTCCACCTTCATCCGCGCCGTTTCGGCGGCCACGCCGAGGGTGGCGGACTATCCGTTCACCACCTTGCATCCGAACCTCGGCGTGGTGAGCCTGGGCACCGACCAGAGCTTCGTGATCGCCGACATCCCCGGTCTGATCGAGGGCGCAGCCGACGGCGCCGGCCTGGGGATCCAGTTTCTGCGCCATGTGGCGCGCACCAGCCTACTGCTGCACCTGGTCGACATCGCGCCGATCGACGGCACCGATCCGGTCGAACAGGTGCGCGCCATCGAGCACGAACTGGCCAAGTTCAACCCGGAACTGCTGGAGCGCCCGCGCTGGCTGGTGCTGAACAAGTCCGATGCGCTGCCCGAGGACGAGCGCCAGCAGGTGGCCGAGGACATCGTGCGCCGCCTGGACTGGAAGGAGCCGTGGTTCCTCGTTTCCGCGCTCGCGCGCGACAACACCATGGCGGTGTGCCAGCAGGTGCAGCGCTTCTTCGAGGAGCAGCGCACGGCACGAGCGGAAGAGCGTGCCGAAATCGCGCCGGGCGACGTGCGCCTGCGTGGCGAATGACCGATATCGCTGCGTGATTGCGCGTGGCGCGAATCTGAGTTTGTAGCAGGCGCGTGGCGTGGGCCATGCTGCCGTGGCAGTTGCCTGAAAACAGGCGATGTCATCGCTCGATCGTGCCGGCTGTTCCTGAAGAGTGCGGCCATGAATGGCCGCGGTTGGCGCTCGGCTTATGCAGGCACTTGAAGCTCGCCGTATTACCGCGTCGAGCCGCGATTCCGGACGAATCGCACCAACTTACATACTCCGGTGCAGGATCAGCTCCAGCACCGCCTTGCTGCCGAAGAAGGCCAGCAGCAGCACGGCCATGCCGATCAGGCACAGGTTCACCGCGCTGCGTCCGCGCCAGCCGTGCTTCCAGCGCCCCCATAGCAGGGTGCCGAAGATCAGCCACGCCAGTACGCTGAGCACCGTGGTGTGGACCAGGTGCTGGGCGCGGATGTTCTGGATGAACAGCGCGCCGCTCACCAGGGTGAGCGTGAGCAGGGCGAAGCCGGTGCCGATCAGGCGGAACAGCAGCGACTCGGTCTGCGTCAACGGCGGTAGTGCGCGCATCAGGCGGATCGGGCGATGCGTGCGCAGCGCGCGCTCCTGCACCGCCAGCAGCACGGCCAGCACGGCGGCAATCGACAGTACGCTGTAGCCGAGCAGGGCGATCGCCACGTGCAGGCTGATCTGCCAGTCCAGCGGATTCGGCGTGGTGGGCGGTGCGAGGAAGACGTCCAGTCCCAGCAATAGCGCCGCCAGCGGGAACACGATCACGCCCAGCCCGGCCACCGGCTTGGACAGGTTGACCAGCAGGGTCAATGCGGCGACCACGCAGGCGACCAGCGACAGGGCGGCGAAAAAGTGCAGGTCAACGCGACCGCCGTGCGCGCCGAGCAGTGCGGCGATATGCAGCAGCACGGCCAGCGTGGCGGCGCCCAGGCCGAGGCGCCGTGGCGTGCGGGGGCAGCCGGTCAGCGGGGCGGCCAGCAGTGCGGACGCGCCCAGGTACAGCACGATGGCGACGATGGAGGGAAGCGTAAGCGACATGGTTGGAAGTGTCGCACACGCTCCCGCGCGGGGTGAACGCCGGGATCGTACGATGGCACTTGCAATATTTAGAAAAATATCTAAATATCTAGAAATACTCCCTGGGGTGACCCATCAATGAAACAGCAGGAAGTCTTCAAGGCCATGGCCGATCCCACGCGGCGCGCGATCCTCAAGCGCCTGCAGGGCGGCCCGCTCACCGCCGGCGAAATCGGCGAGGCGTTCGACATCACGCCCGCTTCGCTGTCGCACCACTTCGCCGTGCTCAAGCACGCCGACCTGGTGCGCACCGAGCGCCGCGGCCAGTACATCGTCTATTCGCTCAACAGCACCGTTTTCGAGGATCTCGCGCGGATGCTGATGGATCTGTTCCCTGCCAAGGGCAAGGTTGGAGGCAAGTTATGAAATCCGCACGCAGCTTCATCGTTTCCGTGGTGTTCGCAGCCATTGCCGTCGGCGTGGCGATCTGGCTTTACCCGCACCTGCCGGCGCGGGCGGCGATCCACTGGAATGCCGATGGGCAACCGAATGGCTACGCCTCCCGATTTTGGGCCGTGGCCATCTGGCCTCTGCTGATACTCGGACTGGCCCTGCTCGCGGCGGCACTGCCGCGCATTTCGCCGAAACGCTTCGAAATGGAATCCTTTGCGGGCATCTACACCGCGCTGATGCTGGTGATCCAGGGCGTGGTGCTGCTGCTTGGCGTCGCGGCCATGCTGGCCGGTGCCGGGCACGCCGTGCCCATGGCGACCGTCGCGCCGCTCGCGGTCGGCGTGCTGCTGATGGTGCTGGGCAACTACATGGGCAAGCTGCGCCGGAATTTCTTCATGGGCATCCGCACGCCTTGGACGTTGGCCAGCGAAGCGGCATGGGAGAGAACGCATCGGCTGGCCGGGTGGACGTACGTGCTGGCTGGCCTGGCGATGGTCGTTCTTGCGCTGGCCGGCGCGATGTCGGGATGGACGCTGGCGGCGGTGGTGATTGTGCTGCTGGTCCCGCACGTGTGTTCGTACTTCATCTATCGGCGCCTCGAAGGGCGCCACTCAACGGAAGGAGATGTGTGATGAAACCTTTGCATGCCGTTCTGGCCATGGTGGTGCTGTCTGCGTCAGCGGCGCATGCCGCCGATACGCCCTCGCCGGCCTGCGTGGCGCACGCCACTGCGTCGCTGGACGCCCTTGCACGGGGTGACTATGCCGGCGCGCGCAAGGATTTCAGTGAAGTAATCGCGGGCAAGGTAGACACCGCCAGGCTCGAACAGGGCTGGCAGCAGCTGCAGGGCGCACTGGGAACCTACCGGTCGCATGAAGCGATACGGCAGAGGGTCTTGGCCGGCCAAGCTGTTGCCGTCACGACGCTGAACTTCGCCAACATGCAGTTTGGTTTCGTTGCGGCTTGCAATGCGCAGGGCAGGCTCACTACCTATCGGTTCGTGCCTTTGGAGGCGCTCGCTTCCACCGCCGTGGTGGCGCATGTCGAGGCTGACGGGGTGCGGGTGTCGCCGCTGGACGTGCCGACTCCGGTCGGCCCACTGCACGGTGCGCTGACCTTACCGCCGGGAGCCGGGCCTTTCCCGGCGGTGGTGCTGGTGGCCGGCTCCGGTGAGCAGGACATGGATGAAACCATTGGTCCGAATAAGCCGTTTCGCGACATCGCCGAAGGTCTGGCGCGCTCCGGCATCGCCTCGTTGCGTTACGACAAGCGCACCTTCGACCATCCAGGGGGCGGCTCCGGTTTCGTGGTTGACGCCGAGGTGACCGACGATGCGGTGGCGGCAGTTCATCTCCTGGCGCAGCAGAAAGGGATCGATCCCAAACGCTTATTCGTGCTCGGTCACAGCCTGGGTGCGATGATGGCACCGCGCATCGGTCAGCGCGATCCGCAACTGGCAGGCCTGGTGCTGCTGGCGGCGCCGGCCCGACCCCTATTGGACGTATCGGCCGAGCAAGTGCGCGAGCAGGGTCTGCGCGCCCACGAGACGGCGGCGCAGATCGCTGCCGGTGAACAGGCCATCACCGCGGAGAAAAAGCTGCTGGCTGGCGCTGATTTGCAGCATCCGCCGGCGGGCTCTTTCGGCGGTGTGCCCCAGGGTTACTGGCTGAGCTTGTACGACTACCACCAGGTCGCGGTGGCAAAAGCGTTGTCGATGCCGATGCTGTTCCTGCAGGGCAGTGGCGATTTCCAGGTATCACCCACACTGGATTTCGCGCGCTGGCAGCGGGAGCTGGTTGGCCGCCCGCATACGGCGTTCCACCTCTATCCCGGCCTGAGCCACCTGTTCATGCCCGCGGGCAAGACGGGGACGGTGGCCGACTACAAGGCGCCGGAACACGTGGA
>JAJZET010000290.1 GCA_021805685.1 Pseudomonadota bacterium | reverse complement strand
GGCCGGTTCAAGGTGTACCTGGTGGACGAGGTGCACATGCTCTCCAAGCCGGCCTTCAACGCCTTGTTGAAGACGCTGGAGGAACCGCCGCCGCACGTGAAGTTCCTGCTCGCCACCACCGACCCGCAGAAGCTGCCGGTGACGGTGCTGTCGCGCTGCCTGAAGTTCAACCTCAAGCGCCTGCTGCCGGAGCAGATCGCCGGCCAGATGCGCCACATCCTCGGCGCCGAGAACATCGCCTACGAAGACGCCGCGGTCGAGGAACTGGCGCGCGGCGCCGACGGCTCGATGCGCGACGGCCTGTCGCTGCTCGATCAGGCCATCGCCTACGGCGGCGGCGCGCTGCACGCCGAGGACGTGCGCACCATGCTGGGCAGCGTGGCGCGCGGCCAGGTGCTGGGCGTGCTCGACGCGCTGGCCGGCGGCGACGGCGCGCGCCTGCTCGCCGAGTGCGCGCAGATCGCCTCCTACTCGCCGGATTTCGGCGGCGTGCTGGACGATCTCGCCGGCGTGCTGCACCGCCTGCAACTGCTTCAGCTGATCCCGGGATATCGGCTTGACGAGGAAGGCGCCGACGGCGAGGTCCTGCACGCGCTGGCCGCGCGCATCGCGCCGGAGGACGTGCAGCTCTACTACCAGATCGCCATCGGCGGCCGCCGCGACCTCGCGCTGGCGCCCGACGCGCGCACCGGCTTCGAGATGGCGCTGCTGCGCATGCTGGCGTTCCGCCCGGGCGACGAGGTGTCGCAACCCGGAACCGAACGTGCGGCAGCGCCGGCCCGACCGGTATCGCCGCCGGCGCGCAGCCATACCTCCGCACCGGCGCCTGCACCGACCCATCGAACCGCGCCGCCCGCCGCCGCACCGCCGCCCGCCGTGCGCGAGCCTGGGTCGGCCGTACGCGAACCGACCCCGGTCGCGCCGCCGCGCGATGCCGGCGGCCTGCCGCACTGGGAAAGCCTGATCGAGCAGGCCGGCCTGCGCGGCCCCTTTGGCGTGCTGGCGCAGAACGCCGTGCTGCGCGAGCGCGAGGGCAACACCCTGGTGCTGGCGCTGCAGCCGGCGCACATGGGCATGGCGGTGGAGCCGATGCTCAGCCAGATGGAAGAGCGTATCAGCGGCGCGCTGGGCGAACGCATCAAGCTGCGCTTCGTCGGCATCGACAAGTCGGCGGCGTCCGCCACCCCGGCCGCACGCGCCACCCAGGCGCGTGACGCGGCGCAGGCGGCGGCGGAGCAATCGATCGAGGACGATCCCTTCGTGCAATCCATGAAACGCGACTTCGGTGCCCGCGTGGTGCCGCAGTCGGTGAAGCCCTTTGGCAGTTGATGACGGAGTTAGCGAGATGAGAGGTCAGATCGGCCAGCTGATGCAGCAGGCCCAGCGCATGCAGGAAGACATGAAGCGCGCGCAGGAAGAGATCGCCAAGCTGGAGGTTACCGGCAGCGCCGGCGGCGGCCTGGTGAGCGTGACGATGAGCGGTGCGCACGAAGTGCGCAAGGTGAGCATCGATCGGCAAACCTTCGCCGACGACCCTGAGATGGCCGAGGACCTGGTCGCCGCCGCGATCAACGATGCGGTGAACAAGGTGGCGCAGGCCAGCCGCGACAGGATGGGCAACGTCACCGCCGGCATGAGCCTGCCGCCGGGCTTCAAGATGCCGTTCTGAAGACAGGTAGCGAGTGGAGAGTAGTGAGCGGAAAGAGAGGGCATGAGCCTGTTGCTCTGATGCTTTTCTCTCACTCCCCACTCCTCTTCCCTCACTTCTCGAATCACCCATGTCATCCAGCTCCCCTCTCCTCGCCAACCTCATCGAAGCACTGCGCTGCCTGCCCGGCGTGGGCGGCAAGAGCGCGCAGCGCATGGCCTTCCACCTGCTGGAACGCGATCGCGAGCGCGGCCTGAAGCTGGCCGATGCATTGCGCGAGGCGATGCAGCGCATCGGGCAATGCACGCGCTGCCGCAACTTCAGCGAGGAGCCGCTGTGCGCGATCTGCGCCGGCAGCAGTCGTGACCGCCATCTGCTGTGCGTGGTGGAGTCGCCGGTGGATCTGGCGGCCATCGAACAGGCTACCGGCTACCGCGGCCAATACTTCGTGCTGCACGGCCGGCTGTCGCCGCTGGACGGCCTCGGGCCCGAAGAGCTCGGCCTGGCGCAACTCGCGCAACGTCTCGGCGAGGGCGAGGTGGAAGAACTGATCATCGCCACCAATCCCACCGTCGAGGGCGAGGCCACTGCGCATTACCTGGCGCAACTGGCGCATGCGGGCGGGGTAAAGCCCACGCGGCTGGCGCACGGCGTGCCGTTGGGCGGCGAGCTGGAATACGTGGACCGCGGCACGCTGGCGCATGCGTTCGGTGGCCGCCAGCTGCTGTGAGCCTTGCGGTCATCCGCGAGCCCGGGAAGCAGACGAGCGACCAGCCGCGGTCGCACGGTTGATCCGGCCTTGCGATTGTCCGGGATCGCGGGCATCGGTGGCCGCACTTTGCTATGAGCTTGCGATCATCCATGATCGCGAAAACCGTACGTGCAACCATCCGTAGCTGCACGTTTCAAATCAAGGGCGACATCATGGGCGACACCATCTTCGGCAAGATCATCCGGCGCGAGATCCCGGCGGACATCGTCTACGAGGACGACGAAGTGCTGGCCTTCCGTGACTTGAACCCGCAGGCTCCGGTGCACGTGCTGTTCATTCCGAAACGGGCCATCCCCACGCTGGACGATGCGCAGCCGGAGGATGTCGCGCTGCTGGGTCGCCTGCTGCTGGCCGCCGCCGGGTACGCGCGGCGCGAGGGTTTTGCCGAACAGGGCTATCGGGTGGTGAACAATTGCCGCGAATACGGCGGCCAGACCGTTTACCACCTGCACCTGCACCTGCTGGCCGGCCGCCATCTGGGCTGGCCGCCGGGCTGATCGCGGCGATGGCCTGGGGGGCGCGAAAAAGCCGGCCACGTAGCCGGCTTTTTCGCAGGTGTCGCCGGGGATTACTTGGCCGGCGGCGGGGGCGGCGGGGGCGGGACGGGCCGCACCACGATCACGCGCGGAGCACTCCAGTACGGATACGGGCCGTAGCCCCACGGACCCCAGGGGCCCCAGAACGGGTCGTAGAAGCCGGGCGGGTAGGGCGTGCTCACGTAGACCGGCCGCTTCGGCCACAGATACACCACGTCGGCTTCCACGCGCGGGTAGGGGTAGTCGTAGTCGCCCACCTTCTGCGTCACCGTGCCGTGGATGGTGCCGGTCACGGTCAGCTCGCGGCCGCGGGTGAACACCTCGGGGTCGTAGAAGCCGCTGTGGCAAGCCACGAAGCGGCCCTGGTCGCCGCCCGAGCGGCCCGCTTCCGGCCGTGCCTGGCTGTCCAGCGGACGGGCGAGAATGTAGAAGCAGGTTTCCTGCGGGCCCGGTTCGGTCTTGATGATCTCGCCGCCCCAGCGTACGCGGGTACCACCGGCACCACCCTGCTGGGCGGCGCTGCTGGAAAGGTTGGCGTAATTGCCTTGCAGCGGTTGCGGCATCGTGGCGCAGCCGCCCAGCAGGGCAACGGCCGCGACTAGCGCGAGGGGACGGTACAGGGACATGGCGGTTTCTCCATCACGAAATGGGTGGGTTGCCTATTCAACGTTCATTTGACCACGCGGCGGACAGGAAAATCCCGAATCGCGCGTTGCAACCTGCGCAGGGATTCAGGCGTGGGTTCGGCGCGGCCGTAGCGCAGCTCCAGGTAACGGTGCATCAGTTCGAGCAGGCGCTCGCGCTGGGCGGGCAAGGCAGCTGCTGCACGCTGCAGATAGTCGCGAGGACCCTCGCCGGTTTGCCGCACCACACCCAGCCGGGCCAGCTTGCGTTCGAGTTGGCGCAGTGCGGCGCGCACGGCGTCTTCCGGTTCGCGCCGCCGCCATACCCAGGCGAGGCCGATCAGCATGGCCAGCGTGCAGGACGCGGCAAGCAGCAGCGCCAGCGTCGAGGTGTCCGTCCGGTCGATGCCGAACGGCCTCAGCAGGCCGCGCTGGCGCAGGGCGTTGAAGCCGTTGACGCCCTGGTTCCACCAGCGGTTGACGATGTCCCAGTGGTTGCGCAGCGATTGCAGCCAACCCACCTGGTACCACGGCAACTGGCCGCCCGGCGCTGCGGCGGCGGCGCCGAGGCTGATGCGCTGCGGACGTACCGCGGCGGTGGGGTCGACGCGTACCCAGCCCTTGCCGGCCAGCCACACTTCGCTCCATGCATGCGCGTCGGAATTGCGTACCAGCAGGTAGTGCCCGATCGCGTTCCAGTAGCCGCCCTGGTAACCGGTGACCACCCGGGCCGGAATGCCGGCGGCGCGCATCAGCACGGTGAAGGCCGAGGCGTAGTGCTCGCAGAAGCCCTCGCGCGTATCGAACAGGAAATCGTCCATGGCGTTCCTGCCCAGCGGCGCGGGCGCCAGCGTGTAGCGGAAGCCGCCGTCGTGGAACAGCGCGAGCGCCGCCCGCACGATGGCGGCATCGTCGTTGCCGTATTGCCTGCGCCACGACTGGCCCAGCGACAGCGTGCGCGGGTTGAAACCGGCGGGCAGTTGCAGCCAGCGCGCGTGGTGGCGACCGAGCTGTGGCTCCAGCCGGTAGGCGGTGGCGGAACTCACCGTGTAGTCGCGCAGCTTGTCCACCGGCTTGTCGGCGATCACCACGCGGTCGCGGCGCAGGCTGGCGCCCGGCGGCGCGGCCAGCGGCATGTCCAGCGTGGGCAGCACGCGCTGTCGCGTCGGTTCCAGGCTGATCCGGTAGCGGATGCCGCCAGCGGCCTCGATCGGTGCCGGCGGCTGGTTGGACACGTCGCGATACGTCCAGCTTGCGCCGTCGTAATGGCTCATCACGTAGGCGCGGAAATAGCGCAGGCCAGGCGGTGGCGGCGGGCCGTCGAAGCTCACGCGAAGCGCGGGGCTGTCGTCGACCAGCAACTGGGTGAAGCCGGCTGGCGTCATGCTGTCGGCAAGGCCGCTGCGTTGTTGGTCGACGTTCGGTGCGCCCCACAACGGCGAGCTGAGTCGCGGCACCAGCAGGAAGGCCAGCACGGCCAATGGCAGCGCGACGGCAAGCAGGCCCATGCCGGGCAGCCATTCGCGCCATAGCGCGGCAGGTGCCCTGCGCCCCGGCTCCAGCGAGCGTAGCGCCGCCAGCGGCGGCAGCAGGCCCAGCGCCACTGCCAGCGTGGCGACGAGGCTCTGGTCGAACAGCAGTGCGGCCATCAGGGTGAAGCAGGCGAAGCCCATGCCCACGCGCGCGTCGCGCGGGGTCTCGGTTTCCAGCAGCTTCAGTACCAGCAGGCCTGCGGCCAGCGCGGTGCCTGGCACCAGCCCGAACACGTTACCGTAGCGTGCGACCACGGCCAGTACCAGCAGCGCGAGCAGCGGCAGTTTCAGCCACGCGGCTACACGGGTCCGTTGGTACCGGCGCAGCCACCAGCGCAGGCCGATGGCCAGCAGCAGGGGCGCGCCGAGCCACCACGGCAAATGCGGCGCTTGCAGCACGAGCGCCATGGCGAAGGCGAGTGCAGCGAGGTCGAAGCTGCGCGTGTCCAGCGGCTGGGCGTCGGCCTTCATGGCAGCACCGCCAGCGCGCCCATGCAGCGCGCGTAATGTACTGGGCCGCTGCCGACCTCGATGCGTTCGCCTGGCAGTTGCAGGCTGTAACGGCGGCCTTGTGCCTCCGCCTCGCCCAGCCAGCGCGCCAGCCGGGCGATGCGCGCCTCGCGGTCCAGCGAGCGCAGTGCATGCCAATCCAGCGACCAGGTTTCGCGCGGCTCGGGTCGGTCGAAATCCTTGACCAGCAGGTCGTGGTGGCGTGCGCTGGCTTTCCATGCGATGTGGCGCGGCGCGTCGCCGCGGCGGTAGTCGCGCAGCGCGGCCAGTTCCTCGCCCGGTTGCGGGCGCAGGCGTTCCTGCCCATCGGCCGGCAGCACGGGGGGCGGCCCGGCCTGCTCAGGACGTGGCCATACCAGTACCGATTGCTGCGGATGCAGCCAGCTCCACGCACGGAACATTCCCAGCGGCCAGGTACTCCAGACGCGTATCCGCGGCAGGGCCTGCCAGCCGCGACGCGTGGTGGGCAGCTGCAAGTGCAGCTCGGTGGTGCCATCGACCGCGAACGCCCGGGTCTCGCCCATGCAGTCCAGCCGTACGGCTTCGCGCAGGCGCGAGGCGGAGAAATCCAGCGTCAGCCGCAGCGCTTCGCCGGCGACGGCGTGGTCGGCACGGATGTCCGACAGGCGCAGCCCGTCCAGCGTGCGGAAGGCAAGCAGCATGCTCGCGGCGGCGGCGGCGCCGAGCAGGCAGGTCAGCAGCAGGGCGGCGTTGTTCGCGTAATTCAGCGCGCCGACCAGCATCACCAGCAGCAGCGCGCCGAAGCCGAACCCGAACGCGGTGGGCAGGATGTAGATGCGTCGCCGGTTCAGTTCGATCGGCAGCGGCTCCGGCCGGCGCAGGCGGGTCAGCGCCGGCAGACGGCGTTCGGCCCGGGCCACGGCGCGTTGCGCGAGCCGGCGCAAGGCAGCATGCATGTCAGTCCACCGCCACCTCGGCGAGGAGCTGGCGGGCCAGCGCATCGCCAGCGGTGCCGCGCGCAGCCACCAGACGATGGGCGGCCAGCGGCACGAACAGCGCCTGCAGGTCCTCCGGCAGCACGTAGGTGCGGTTGTGCAGCAACGCCCATGCGCGTGCGGCGGCGAGCAGGGACAGCCCGGCGCGTGGCGACAGGCCGGTGCGGATATCCGCATGGCGGCGGCTGGCGGCGAGCAGCGCCTGCAGGTAGTCGAGCAGGGCGGGACTGGCGGCGATGGCCGTCGATTGCCGGCGCAGCGCGAGCAGGGCGGCGCCGTCCAGCGCCGGCTTCAGTTGCGCCAGCAGGTCGTGGCGGTCGCTGCCGGTGAGCAGTTCGCGTTCGGCCGCGGGATCGGGATAGCCCAGCGACAGCCGCAGCATGAAGCGGTCGAGTTGCGAGTCGGGCAGCGGGAAGGTGCCGGTCAGGTCGAGCGGATTCTGCGTCGCGACCACGAAGAACGGTTGCGGCAGCGCGTGCGTCTGGCCGTCCACGGTGACCTGGCCTTCGGCCATCGCCTCGAGCAGGGCGCTTTGCGTCTTGGGCGTGGCGCGATTGATCTCGTCGGCCAGCAGCAGGCCGCCGAAGATCGGGCCGGGATGGAAGCGGAACTGCCCGGTCTCGCGCTCGTAGACGCTGACGCCGAGGATGTCGGAAGGCAGCAGGTCGCTGGTGAACTGCACGCGCTGGAAATCCAGCGCGAAGCTGGCCGCCAGCGCGTGCGCCAGCGTGGTCTTGCCCACGCCGGGCACGTCCTCCAGCAGCAGGTGGCCGCCGGCGACCAGGCAGGCCAGGGCGAGCTTCACCTGCCGTGCCTTGCCCAGCACCACGCGATTGAGTTGCGCTTCGGCGGCGGCAAGGCGCTGGCGCAGTTCGTCGGCGGCCGGCATGGCGGGTTCGGGCTGGCTCATTGCTGGTTGGGTCCGCGGCAGGTCATCGGCAGGTAACGGTTCGGCAGTTCGGAGCTGCAATGCCAGGTTGGCGTGAGGCCGCCATCCTTGTCCATCGTCAGCCAGACGCGCTTGCCGTCGAGCATGGACTGACCCGCTGCGCGCAGGGTCAGTTCCAGCGCGCAGCGGCCGCTGCCCTTCATCCTGCCGGCCTGGATGGACTGCAGTTGCCCGCTGGCGTAGCTGTCGGCATCGCGGATGCCGGCCTCGCCGTTGCGGGGGCATTGACCGCTGGCCTTCCAGGCCTGTTCGACCTGCGCTTTCAGCGGCCCGGCCTGCATGATCGCGGCACCGATCTGTGCGCGCTCCACGTAGCTCTGGTAGGCGGGAATGGCGATGGCCGCGAGTATCGCGATCACCGGGACGACCAGGAACGCACCGACCAGCATGGCGATGAGGCAGCCGGAGGTCTGCGTGCTCTGCCTTTCCGGATGGTCGGTGAAGGCCCAGCGATCCGTCACCAGGGTGTCCGCCACCATGTCGTGCAGTGCCTGCCTGCGTTCGGTAAAGGCGGCCATCAGGAAGCCGACGTACAAGGTGAGGTAGGACAGCGCCGCGGCGAACCAGCGGCCGACGGCATGCTTCCAGCTGATCCGCCGCCCTTCCAGGTCGGTGACCTTGATGCCCAGCGCGCGCTTGCCCAGCGTGGCCTGGTGCGCGGAGCTCTCCTGCAGCGAGTAGTACAGCAGCGCCACGCCGAAGGCGATCGGGTAGACCAGCAGCACCCAGGCGGCGCGGGCGGGATCGGGCGTGCCGGCATGCTCCAGAGCCGACAGGCCGATCGCCAGGGCAAGCACGAAGATCAGCGCGGCGTCGATCGCGCCGAGGATCAACCCGTCCAGCAGGAAGGCCGCCAAGCGGCGCACGAAGCCGGCATAGACCACCGGATTCGATGCCGACACGAGCGCCGGTGCGGTGCGAAACGGTGGTGGCGGAACCGGCGGCGGCGCGGTGGCCTGGTCCAGTTCCGCGGCCAGCGTGGACAGCGGTTGCCATTGCGCCAGCCCGTCGCGCCAGACCAGGGTTTCCGGCGGCAGTCGTTCGCGTTCCAGCACGCGCAGGAATTCCTCGCGCGACAGCGGCCCTTGCTGCCTGCCGTCCCGGTCCGCGTAGTACCACGTCGTTTCCGTATTCATGCGCTGCTCCCCTGTTCCCTTCGTGCAGAGTAGCGGCAGCCTGCGCGCACTGTCATCGGCGCGGCGGGGGTTACGGCACGGCCACACCCGCCGCACGCAGCAGCTTTGCCAGCGTGATCAGCGGCAGGCCGACCAGGGCACTGGGGTCCTCGCTGTCGATGCGCTCGAACAGGCTGATGCCAAGGCCTTCGCACTTGAAGCTGCCGGCGCAGTCCAGGGGGCGCTCGCGCGCCACGTAACGCTCGATTTCCGCCGAGCCGAGTGCGCGGAAATGCACCCGGGTGCGGTCGACGTGAAGCTGGTGGTGGCCCATGCGCGTATCGAACAGGCACAGCGCGGTGTGGAAATGCACCGTGCGGCCGGAGCTTGCGGCGAGCTGGGCGCAGGCATTCGCCACGCTGCCGGGCTTGTCCAGGATTTCGCCGTCGAGTTCGGCGACCTGGTCGGAACCGATCACCAGCACATCGTTGAAGTGGCCCGCGGCAGCCGTGGCCTTGGCGACCGCCAGCCGCGCCGCGCGGGCCTCCGGCGCCTCGCCGGGCAGCGCGGTTTCGTCGGTGCCGGGGGCGTGCTGCTCGAAATCGGGGAGCAGCCGGTGCAGCAGTTCGGCGCGGTAGCGCGAGGTCGAGGCCAGTACGATGCGGGGTGGTGCGGCGTTCATTCGGCATCCCGGTGGATGTGTTCGCGCATGGCGCTGTCCAGATCGCGCTGGGCGGCATTCAGCGCGTGCAGCAGCGGCTGCAGGCGGTCGCGGCTGGCACGCATCGTGGCGACTGCCTCGTCGAGTTCGTGCTGGCTGGCGGAGGCCGCATGGTCGCGGATCCAGATGCGCTGCCGCAGCAGGGCCTGCAGGCCGGCATCGACGGCGTGGCGGGCATCCTGTTCGCTGGCGGCGGGCAGGTCGGGGTTGATCGCCATGACCGCATGCGCCTGCTGCAGTCCGGCGCGGCAGCTCTTCAGGTCCGCCTCCAGCCGGTCGGCGAGGTCGAGCAACTGCTGCAGGCCGGCGGCGCGACGGTTCTGCCAGCGGCGCGACGTCAGCGCCCAGGCCGCGGCGGCGACCAGCGCCAGCAGTGCCAGCGCACCGAGGGTCAGGGGAAGGTTCACGTGGCAGGGCTCGCATGGTGCGGGCATGCAGTCTGCCGCAAGCAGGACGGATCAGGCAAAATGGCCGAGGCGCGCGACGCAAGCGCTTGATTGTCGGTTGACTTCGGTCGTTTGCGAACTTACCATTCGCCGATTATGTCCGTGACACTGCCAGAGTCCGTGGACGCATGGCGCATGGTCTCGGCGCGGCGTTCGTTCGAGGGAGCCATGCCGGTTGCCGCTTTCGGGCGCCTGTGCGGCGCGCTGGCCTGCAACGACGGCGAAGTGGTCTATCGGCTGGATTTCGGCCGCGACGAGCTGGGCACGGACTACGTGGATGTCCATGCGCAGGCGCCGCTGACGATGACCTGCCAGCGCACGCTCGAACCGTTCGTGTTGCCGGTAGCGGTGGACAGCCGGCTCGGCCTGATCCGGCGGGAGCGCGACGAGGCGGGTTTGCCGCCCGGGTGCGAACCGCTGCTGGTGCCCGACGATGGCCGCCTGCATCCGGCGGACGTGATCGAGGACGAGTTGTTGCTGGCCTTGCCGCTGGTGCCGGTGAACCCGGACAGCAGCCTGCCCGACGCGCTGGTGGGTCAGGGCGAGCCGGAGCAGGGCGGGGCCGAGTCGCAAGAGAACAATCCGTTCGCGGTGTTGCGCGAACTGAAGAAGTGAACCGGTCGGGGCATGTGGCCCCGATCACGTAGAAATCGAACACAGTTTCAGTTGGAGAACTACCATGGCCGTTGCCAAGAGCCGCCGTACCCCGTCCACCCGCGGCATGCGTCGCGCGCACGACAAGCTGAAGACCGTGCAGCTGTCCACCGACCCGACCAGTGGCGAGGTGCACCTGCGCCACCACGTCACCGCCGACGGCTTCTACCGCGGCAAGAAGGTGATCGAGACCAAGGGCGCGGTGTCGGTCGAGGACTGATCGCGCAGAGGATTTCCCTCGCGGAATCCGCCTGCACGCATCGAAGGAAACGGCGCGGCGACGCGCCGTTTCGCGTTGCAGGGCATCGAGTGGACGTCCGAACGGTTGCGCATGCGTCGCGCAGGGCGTTCAATTCATGGTTTACGTTTGACGGAAAACGGAATGGCCCCGATCTACTCCCGCATCATCGCCACCGGCAGCGCTCTGCCCGAGCGCGCCGTGAGCAACGCCGATCTGGAGAAGATCGTCGACACCAGCGACGAATGGATCCGCACCCGCACCGGCATCCGCCAGCGCCATATCGCTGCCGACGGCGAGACCACTGGCGACCTGGCCTTCCTCGCCGCGCAGCGGGCGCTGGAGGCGGCCGGCGTCAAGGCGTCCGAGCTGGACCTGATCGTGCTGGGCACCACCACGCCCGACATCATCTTCCCGTCCACCGCCTGCCTGGTGCAGCAGCGGCTGGGTGCGAACGGTTGTGCGGCGTTCGACGTCAATGCCGCCTGCTCCGGCTTCATGTATGCGTTGGGCATCGCCGACAAGTTCATCAAGAGCGGGCAGTCGAAGAAGGTGCTGGTGATCGGTGCCGAGACGTTGACCCGCATGGTGGACTGGAACGAGCGCGAGACCTGCGTGCTGTTCGGCGACGGCGCCGGTGCGGTGGTGCTCGAAGCCTCCGGCGAGCCCGGCATCTACGCCACCTGCATGCACGCCGACGGCGGCTACAAGGAACTGCTGTGGAATCCGGTCGGCGTGTCGGTCGGCTTCCGCGACGAGCCGAACCACGGCGTGCGCATCAAGATGGCCGGCCGCGAAGTGTTCAAGGTCGCGGTGAAGACGCTGGATTCGCTGGTCGACGAGACGCTCGAGGCTGCTGGCATGCACGAGTCGGACATCGACTGGCTGATCCCGCACCAGGCCAACCTGCGCATCATCGAAGCCACCGCCAAGCGGCTGCAGATGCCGATGGACCGCGTGATCGTGACGGTCGACCAGCACGCCAACACCTCGTCCGGCTCGGTGCCGCTGGCGCTGGATTACGCCGTGCGCTCGGGCAAGGTGCAGCGCGGCCAGAACCTGCTGCTGGAAGCCTTCGGCGGCGGCTTCACCTGGGCCTCGGCGCTGCTGCGCTACTGAGCCCGGATCGAGGATTCGGAAACGCCGCTCGCCCCGGCATGCGGGGCCGGGGTGCCTGCTTTTGCATTCGTCGGAGAACGCCAGCATGACCGTCATCCACCCCAACCTCGCCTTCGTTTTCCCTGGCCAGGGCTCGCAGTCCGTCGGCATGCTGGCCGAGCTGGCCGCGGCGCATGGCGAGGTGAAGGCGGTATTCGACGAGGCCTCGCAAGGCGCCGGTGCGGACCTGTGGTCGCTCAGCCAGCAGGGGCCGGAGGACCAGCTCAACCGCACCGAGAACACGCAGCCCGCGCTGCTCGCCGCCAGCGTGGCGGTGTGGCGCGTATGGCAGAAGCTCGGCGGCGCGCGGCCGGCGCAATTGGCGGGCCACAGCCTCGGTGAATACAGCGCGTTGGTGTGCGCCGGCGCCTTGTCGCTGCACGATGCCGCATCGCTGGTGGCCGAGCGCGGCCGCCTGATGCAGGCGGCGGTGCCGGCGGGCACGGGCGCGATGGCGGCGATCCTGGGCGGCGACGATACGCAGATTGCGCAGGTCTGCGAAGAGGTGGCGCAAGGCCAGGTGGTGGCACCGGCTAACTACAACTCGCCCGGCCAGCTGGTGATCGCCGGCAACGCCGAAGCGGTGGGCCGTGTACTGGCCCGGCTCGCCGAACTGGGCGTGAAGAAGGCCATCAAGCTGGCCGTGTCGGTGCCCTCGCATTGCATGTTGATGCGTGAGTCGGCGGACAAGCTGGGCGAGCGCATGGCCTCGATGGCCTGGCAGTTGCCGGCGATCCCAGTGGTGCAGAACGCGGAAGCGAAGCGTTACGACAGCCTCGACGCCATCCGCGGTGCGCTGCAGCGCCAGCTCTACCTGCCGGTGCGCTGGACCGAATGCGTGCAGGCGCTCGCCGCCGGCGGCGTCACGCGTGTCGCCGAGTGCGGTCCGGGCAAGGTGCTGGCCGGCCTGGTCAAACGCATCGACAAGGGGCTTGAGACGCGCGCGATCGGTGCGCCGGCCGAGCTCGACGCCGCGCTGGCCGACTGGCGGGACTGAGCAGGGACTCTACGGAGGGCGCGCTTGACGCGCCCTTTCGTTGGCGTATTATTCAACCAAAAGGTTGAATGAATATCGCCGTGTCGAACCTCGATCTAGCCTTCGCCGCGCTTGCCGACCCGACCCGCCGCCGCATCGTGGCGCGGCTGACCCGTGGCGAGCTGCGCGTGACCGACCTCGCACTGCCGTTCGCGATGTCGCTGAACGCGGTGTCCAAGCACGTCAAGGTGCTGGAGGGCGCTGGCCTGGTGCGCCGCCGCCGCGAAGGCCGCGAGCACTACCTGCGACTGCGTGCCGCACCGTTGCGCGAGGTGGCGCGCTGGACCTCGCAGTACGAGCGCTTCTGGATCCAGCGCCTCGACGCGCTGGGCGCTTTCCTCGAACAGCAGCAGGAGAACGACGATGAAGGGTCGCAATGAATCGGCGATGGGCGGGTTCCGCCTCGAAATACCGCGCAGCTACGACGCTTCGCCGGAGCGGGTGTTCCGCGCGTGGACCGATCCGGCCAGCCTGAAGGCCTGGCTGGCGGAAGGCGGTGACGTGGTGGCCGACCCGCGTCCGGGCGGCCTGTTCTATCTCGGCATGCAGCATTCGGGCGCGATCCGCCCGCACTACGGCCGCTACCTGCGCGTGGAGGGGCCGCGCCTGCTCGAGTTCACCTGGGTCAGCGAGCACACGCAGGGCAAGGAATCGGTCGTGACGCTGGAATTCACTCCGCGCGGCAGCCGCACCGAATTGCGCCTCACCCACGAAGGCCTGCCCGACGAGCGGATGGCGCTGGCGCATACCGAGGGCTGGAGCTTCTTCCTCGACACCCTGGTGGCGCAGCTGCCGGAGGAGGGCTGAGCGATGTGCTCCGTCGACGTGGGCGTGGTGGCGGCCGCGAGGTCGTGGTGCCGAGGGAGGGGCGTCGCCCGCGCGACGCGAGAGCGGGCACGGGCAATCGACTTGCAGCAGGGGACAACGGGAGGCAATCCATGAACGGCGGATGGGCTGAAAGTGCGCGCGGGCATCGGCTCGCCACACGCGAGGAATGGCTGCGGCAGCGCTTGGAACTGCTGGAGGCCGAAAAGGATCTGACCCGGCGCAGTGACGAACTGGCGCGCCGCCGGCAGGCGCTGCCGTGGGTGCGCGTGGACAAGGACTACCGCTTCGCCACCGACGAGGGCGAGGCCACGCTGGCGGAGCTTTTCAAGGGGCGCTCGCAGCTGTTGGTCTACCACTTCATGTTCGGTCCCGACTACGCGGCCGGTTGCCCGTCCTGTTCGGCGATTGCGGACGGATTCAACGGCTTTGCCGTGCACCTGGCAAATCACGACGTGATGCTGATGGCGGTGTCGCGCGCGCCACTGGCCAAGTTGCAGGCCTACCAGCAGCGGTTGGGTTGGACCTTTCCCTGGGCATCCTCGTTCGGCAGCGACTTCAATCTCGATTTCGCGGTTGGCATCACCGAAGCGCAGCAGCGCGAAGGTGGTGCGGAATACAACTATCGACGCGAAGCCGCCGCGCGGAGTCCGCAGACACCCGACGGTCCGAGCACGCAATTCGGTGGCGAGCATCCGGTTTCGCGGTTCGCGCGGACATGCGGCACCGACCCCTTTACCTACATCCGTGAACGGCCGGGCATGAGCGCATTCGTGCTCGAGGATGGCGTCGTGTACCACAGCTATTCCGCCTATGCGCGTGGGCTCGACGGCCTGTGGGGCATGTACCAGTGGCTGGACCGCGCGCCGCTGGGGCGCAACGAGGCCGACGGCGTCTGGTGGCGGCGTCATGACGAATACGACGACCGGGGCGATGCCTGCTGCGGTCGCTGAGCTACGTGCAGCGGTGGTCCGTTTCCGTGTAAGGTTCGCGGCTTTGAAACCTGACGGAACACGGCGATGGAAAAGACTCTGACGGGCGAGATCGCGCTGGTGACCGGCGCCAGCCGCGGCATCGGTGCGGCGATCGCGGACGAACTGGCGGCGATGGGCGCCACCGTGATCGGCACGGCCACCAGCGCAAGCGGCGCCGCCGCGATCGGCGAGCGGCTGGCGCCGCACGGCGGCCACGGCCGCGTGCTGGACGTGGTCGACAGCGCCGCCGTGGAGGCGCTGGTCGACGGCATCGCCAAGGAGTTCGGCGCGGTGAGCGTCCTGGTCAACAACGCGGGCATCACCCGCGACCAGTTGCTGATGCGCATGCCCGAGGCGGACTGGCAGGCCATCCTCGACACCAACCTCAGCTCGGTCTACCGCACCAGCAAGGCGGTGATGCGCGGCATGATGAAAGCGCGCAAGGGGCGCATCATCTCGATCGCCTCGGTGATCGGCCTGACCGGCAATCCGGGCCAGTCCAACTACGCGGCGGCCAAGGCCGGCATCATCGCGTTCTCCAAGTCGCTGGCGCGCGAGATCGGTTCGCGCGGCATCACCGTGAACGTGGTGGCGCCGGGCTTCATCGACACCGACATGACGCGTGCGCTGCCGGAATCGGCGAAGGAAGGATTGCTGAACCAGATCGCGCTGGGCCGTCTCGGCGAAGCCGGCGACATCGCCAAGGCGGTGGGCTTCCTGGCGTCGCCCGCCGCAGCCTACATCACCGGCGAAACGCTTCACGTCAACGGCGGCATGTACATGCCTTGACGGCAGTTTCAAACGCCCGCCCAAACTGTCGCGCATGGTCGGATTTTCGGCGACAATCGCTTTTTTGGCCCAGTCGGCGGAACGCGTGGCGGCCTCGCCGCTTAGCCACTACAATCCGCCGGTCTTGCCGGTCGCAGGCCGGCGTACAACACATTCCCCGTGGGAGATTTGCAATGAGCACCATCGAAGAGCGCGTCAAGAAGATCGTCGTCGAACAGTTGGGCGTCAAGGAAGATGAAGTCACGGCGAATGCTTCGTTCGTGGACGACCTGGGCGCCGACTCGCTCGACACCGTCGAGCTGGTGATGGCGCTGGAAGAAGAGTTCGAGACCGAGATTCCGGACGAGGACGCCGAGAAGATCACCACCGTGCAGCAGGCCGTGGACTACATCAAGGCCCACTCCAAGGACTGATCGAGCCGGGGCAGCCGGGCGCCATGCGCCACTGCTTCGCAAGCGGTACCGGAAGCTGCGCCGACATGGCGCAGTTTTCGTTTCTGCAACTTGTAACGTCCGATCCCGTATGGTGCGCCATGGCCACGGGCATCCGCGAACGACGGGAGGCGGCCGCAGGCCGGCTCCCCGCAACACGAAGGAAAACAGCATGAGCAAGCGACGCGTGGTAGTGACCGGCATGGGCATCATCTCGCCGGTCGGCAACGACCTGCCCACGGCCTGGGGCAACATCCTCAAGGGCGCCAGCGGCATCGGTCCGGTGACCCATTTCGATGCGTCCACTTACGCCACGCGCATCGCCGGCCAGGTGAAGGATTTCGACGCGGCGCAGTGGATCGCGCCGAAAGAGATCAAGAAGATGGATCCCTTCATCCACTACGGCATCGCCGCGGGCACGCAGGCGCTGAAGGATTCCGGGCTGGAAGTGACCGAGGCCAACGCGCCGCGCATCGGCGTGGCGGTGGCGGCCGGCATCGGTGGCCTGCACACCATCGAGCACACCTCGATCGAACTGCACGAGAAGGGCCCGCGCCGCGTGTCGCCGTTCTTCGTACCCAGTTCGATCATCAACATGGTGTCCGGCCACCTGTCGATCATGTACGGCCTGAAGGGCCCGAACATCGCCTGCGTCACCGCCTGCACCACCGGCACGCACAACATCGGGCTGGCCGCGCGCATGATCCAGTACGGCGACGCCGACGTGATGATCGCCGGCGGCGCCGAGTTCGCCACCACCGGCACGGCGATGGCGGGCTTCTGCTCGGCCAAGGCGATGTCCACCCGCAACGACGAGCCGGCCCGGGCCAGCCGGCCGTGGGACAAGGATCGCGACGGTTTTGTGCTGTCCGACGGCGCCGGCGTGCTGGTGCTGGAGGAATACGAACACGCCAAGGCGCGCGGCGCGCGCATCTACGCGGAGCTCGTGGGCTTCGGCATGAGCGGCGACGCCTTCCACATCACCGCGCCCAGCGAGGGCGGCGAAGGTGCGGCCCGTTGCATGGACAGCGCGCTGAGGGACGCCGGCCTCAACCCGGCCGACGTGCAGTACGTCAACGCACACGGCACCTCGACGCCGCTGGGCGACCTGGGCGAGGTGCTGGCGGCCAAGCGCGTGTTCGGCGACCACGCCTACCGGCTGGCGATGAGCTCGACCAAGTCGGTGACCGGCCACCTGCTCGGCGCGGCGGGCGGGGTGGAAGCGATCTTCACTATCCTCGCGCTGCGCGACCAGGTGCTGCCGCCGACCATCAACCTGGACGAGCCGGGCGAGGGCTGCGACCTCGACTTCGTGCCGCACGTCGCGCGCGAAGCGAAGCTGGAGGTGGCGCTCTCGAATTCGTTCGGCTTTGGCGGCACCAACGGCACGCTGGCGTTCCGTCGCGTGTGACGGCCTGCCATCGTCGCATCCTCGGCGGCCGGCGCGATCTGCTCGCGCCGGCCGCTGCTTTTCCGCAGCGCTACCCCTGCCTGCTCGAAAGCGTCCTGCACGGCACGCCGCAGGCGCGCTTCGACATCCTGTTCGCGTTTCCGCAGGACAGCCTGGCGCTCGCTGCGGACGGCCATGTGCGCAACGGCGCCGGCGACGTCGTCGGTGCGCGCTTTCTCGACGCGCTGGATGCCGCGTGGCAGGCCGGGCGCCAGCCGCGCGAGGACGACGGCCTGCCGTTCCACGGCGGCTGGGCGCTGTTGCTGTGCTACGAGCTGGCCGGCGAGATCGAGCCGAAGCTGCGGCTGCGCGCCGATGCCGTGCTGCCGACGGCGTTGGCCCTGCGCTGCCCGGTCGCCGCGATCGTGGACCACGCGCGCGATTGCACCGTGCTGGTGGCCGAGGCGGGCAGCGAACACCTGCTCGACGCGCTGCAGGCCGACCTCGCAGCGACGCCGTCGCTTCCCGCCCTGCCGTCGCCCGTGCAACTGGTCGAGGACGAGCCGTCGCACTTCCTTGACGGCGTGGCACGCATCCACGAACACCTGCAGGCGGGCGACATTTTCCAGGTGAACCTGTCGCGCGCCTGGCGCGCGCATTACACCGAGCCGCCCACGCCGGCGGCACTGCATGCCGCCCTGCGCCGCGCCAACCCTGCGCCGTTTGCCGGGCTGCTGCAGCAGCCCGGCTGGGCGATCGCCAGTTCCTCGCCCGAGCGGCTGGTGGAGGTGCGCGGGGGCCTTGCGCAGACGCGCCCCATCGCCGGCACCCGGCCGCGCACGGACGGCGACGATGACGGTGCGCGCATCCGCGAACTGGTCGCGCATCCCAAGGAGCGCGCCGAGCACGTTATGCTGATCGACCTCGAACGCAACGATCTCGGCCGCGTCTGCGTGCCCGGCACGGTCGAGGTGGACGAGCTGATGACGGTGGAGAGCTACGCCCATGTGCACCACATCGTCTCCAACGTGCGCGGCCGTTTGCGCGAAGGCGTGACACCGGGGCAGGCGATCGCCGCGGTGTTCCCCGGCGGCACCATCACCGGCTGCCCCAAGGTGCGCTGCATGGAGATCATCGCCGCGCTCGAGGACGCCCCGCGCGGCGCCTACACCGGCGCGCTGGGCTATCTCGACGTCAATGGCGACCTCGACCTCAACATCCTGATCCGCACGCTCACGCTGGCCGGCGACACGGTAAGCCTGCGTGCGGGCGCCGGCATCGTGGCTGACTCGGTGGCGGACAGGGAGCTCGACGAAACCCGCGCCAAGGCGCGCGGCCTGCTGCGCGCGCTGGGAGCGGCGGACGCATGATGCTGGTCGACGGCCGGGTGCAGGAGCGCGTCTCCGCGCTGGATCGCGGCCTGCTCTACGGCGACGGCCTGTTCGAGACGATCCGCTTCGTGGACGGCGTGGCGCCGTTGTGGCCGCGCCACATGCAGCGGCTGGCGCACGGTTGCGGGCGATTGCGTCTGCCGGCGCCGGATTGCGCGCTGCTGTGGCGCGAAGCGCAGTCGGCGACGCAGGACATGGCAAGTGCCGTGCTGCGCATCACGCTCACCCGCGGGGTGGGCCAGCGTGGCTATGCGATGCCCGAGGCGCCATGCGTCACCCGCATCGTGGCGGCGTTTCCGATGCCGGCGACAGGCGTGGCAGCATGCCGCGACGGCGTGCGCCTGCACCTGTGCGAAACGCGCCTCGCCGAGCAGCCCCTGCTCGCCGGCATCAAGCACCTCAACCGGCTGGAACAGGTGCTGGCGCGCGCCGAGTGGAGCGATCCGGCGATCGCCGAGGGGTTGCTGTGCGACCTGCGCGGCAACGCGGTCTCGGCCACCGCGGCCAACCTGTTTGCGGTGATCGGCGGCGTGCCGGTGACCCCGCGCGTCGATCGTTGCGGCGTGGCCGGCGTGCTGCGCGCCGAATTGCTGGACGTGTTGCCTGACGTGCAGGTGCGCGACCTGCCGCTGGCCGAGTGCCTCGCCGCCAGCGAACTCTTCCTAAGTTCCAGTGTTCGCGGCATCCTGCCCGTTCAGGCCGTGGGCGATACGGTGTTCGCCCCCGGTCCGGTAACCCGTGCGATGCAGGCGCATTGGCGCGGGCTGGGTTTCGCTGTGGAGCAGGCATGAAAGGCAGAAGCTGGCGCAACATCATCCTCGCGTTGCTGATCGCGGCGATCGGCTGCGCGGTCTGGGGCTGGCGCGACTTCAGCCGCTTCGGTACCGCGCCGCTGCATGTCTCCGCGCAGGGCAGCAGCATCGACATCGGTCGCGGCAGCAGTTTCAAGGAGATCGTCAAGCAGCTGCGCGCCGAAGGGTTGAGCAGCGCCTCGCCGCTGTACTGGCGCCTGCTGGCGATGCAGATGCACGTGGTCGGCGCCATGCATGCCGGCGAATACGCCACGCCGGTCGGCATCACGCCGCGCCAGCTGCTGGCCAACATGGCGGCGGGCAAGGTGCTGCAAAGGGACTTCACCATCGTCGACGGCTGGACCTTCCGCGAGGTGCTGGCCGCGCTGGCCAAGGCAGACAAGCTCAAGCACGACACCGTCGGCCTCGACGATGCCACGATCATGCGCAGGATCGGCGCGCCGGGCGAGCAGCCGGAAGGCCGCTTCCTGCCCGAGACCTACGCCTACGTGAAGGGCGACAGCGACCTCGACATCCTCAGGCGCGCCCACGCGGCGATGACCAGCACCCTGGACGAGCTGTGGCCCGGCCGCGACAAGGGCCTGCCGCTGGCCACGCCTTACGATGCGCTGATCCTCGCCTCCATCGTGGAAAAGGAAACCGGCCGCGCCGACGAGCGCGCGAAGATTGCCGGGGTATTCGTGCGCCGCCTCGAGGACCACATGCTGCTGCAGACCGATCCCAGCGTGATCTACGGCATGGGCGACCGCTACCAGGGCAAGATCCACAAGACCGACCTCACCACCGACACGCCGTACAACACCTACACCCGTCCGGGCCTGCCGCCCACGCCGATCGCGATGCCGGGCAAGCCGGCGATCATGGCGGCGTTGCATCCGGAGCCCGGCACCGCCCTGTACTTCGTGGCGCGCGGCGACGGCACACACGTGTTTGCCGACACCCTGGCCGAGCAGAACCGCAACGTGGCCTGCTACCAACTGAAGCGTTGCGGCCATGAGTGAAGCGGGTCGCTTCATCACGCTGGAAGGTGGCGAGGGCGCGGGCAAAAGCACCTTGCTGGCGGGCCTGCGCGCCTATTTCGAAGGCCGCGGCATCGACCTGTTGCTGACGCGCGAACCCGGGGGCACCGCGCTGGGAGAGTCGACGCGCGCCATCCTGCTCGATCCTGCGCAGCGCACGATGTGCGCGGAGAGCGAGCTGCTGCTGATGTTCGCCTCGCGGGCACAGCTGGTGCGCGAAGTGCTGCAGCCAGCCCTGGCCGTGGGGCGCTGGGTGCTGTGCGATCGCTACGTGGATGCCAGCTACGCCTACCAGGGCGGTGGGCGCGGCCAGCCGGTCGAACGCATCGCGTCGCTGGAGCAATGGGCCTGCGCCGGATTGAAGGCCGACTTCACCCTGTTGCTCGATCTTCCCGTGGCCGATGGTCGCGCACGCGCCGCCGGGCGCGGCAAGGCTGATCGCATCGAAGTCGAATCCGACGGCTTTTTCGAGCGCGTGCGCGCCGTGTACCGCGCGCGCGCTGCGGCCGAACCCCAACGCTTCCGCGTGATCGACGCCGGCCAATCGCCCGAGGCGGTGCTGCGCGACGCGATCACCGCGGTGGCTCCCCTGCTCGGGACGATGGCATGAACGCGATGCCCTGGCATGCCGCCAGCTGGGCGCGCCTGCAGGCACGCCGGCAGCGCGATGCCCTGCCGCATGCACTGCTGCTGTGCGGTCCGGCCGGGCTGGGCAAGCGCGTCTTCGTGCAGCGCTTCGTGCTCGGCCTGCTGTGCGAGCGCGCACAGGAGGGCGAAGCCTGCGGGCAATGCCGCAGCTGCCGGCTGCTCGACGCGGGCACGCATCCCGACGTGGTCATGCTTGGCCTCGGCCTGCGCAAGGACGGCACGCCGCGCAGCGAGATCGTGGTGGAGCAGATCCGTGATTTGTCCGCGCGGCTGGCGATGAGCAGCCAGTTCGGCGGCTGGCAGGTGGCGCTGGTGGATCCGGCCGACGCGATGAATGCGGCGGCGGCGAATGCCTTGCTGAAGACGCTGGAGGAGCCGGCAGCGCGCACCATGCTGATCCTGCTGGCCGACGCGCCATGGCGCTTGCCGCAGACGATACGCAGCCGCTGTCAGCGCATCGAGTTCAGCCTGCCGCCGGCTGCGGAAGCGCAGGCCTGGTTGCAGGGGCAGGGCGTGGCGCAGCCGCAGCAGGCGCTGGAGGCGGCGCTCGGCAACCCGGGCCTGGCGCTGGCATGGGCGCAGCAGGGTGCGCTGGAACGTCGCATCGAGGTACGGCGCGACCTGGCCGCCCTGGCGGCCGGTCGCGGCCAGGTCACGGAAATGTCGCGCCGCTGGCTGGACGACGAGGCCGCCCAGCGCCTGTGGTTCGCGGCGCAGGCCGCGGCCGACGAACGGCGCGCCCAGGCCATGCAGGCCGCGGCGCCGCTGGCCAGCAACCTGGACGGCGAGGCGCTGGCACAGTGGTACGACGCCGCCAACCGTACCCGCGACGCCTTGCGTGGTCCCTTGCGCGGCGACCTGCTGCTGCTGGAACTGTTGGCGCAATGGCGCTGAGCGCGCCGGCTTTTCCGGTCATCACGGCGCACACCCGCCTGCTGGTCGTGGCGCCGCATCCCGACGACGAGACCCTCTGCAACGGTTTGCTGATCCAGCGGGTCCGCGATGCCGGAGGCTCGGTACATGTGCTGCTGCTTACCGATGGCGACAACAATCCCTGGCCACAGCGCTGGCTGGAGCGGCGCTGGTCCGTAGGGCCGGTCGAGCGAGCGCGCTGGGGGCGTCGCCGTCGCGCCGAGTGCGAAGAGGCGCTGCGCCGGCTGGGCATGCCGGCCTCCGTGCTGCAGCCGTTGGGCTGGCCGGACATGGGCATGGTCGATTGCCTGCTGCAGCCGGACCGGCGGGCGCTGGCCGAACTCGCGGCAGCCCTGGCGGATTTCGCGCCCAGCCTGGTTGCCATGCCGGCACTGGACGATCGCCACCCCGATCACGGCACGGCGCACGTGCTGGTGCGCATGGCGCTGGCGCGGCTCGGCCGGGAGCCGGACTTGCTCGGTTACAGGATCCATGGGCGTGGCGATGCCGGGCCGGAGTCCGCGCCGGCCGGTTCGCCCGCCAGGCAGGCTGCCAAGCAGGAGGCGCTGGCGGCCTACCGCACCCAGTTGGCCCTGAGCGGCAAACGGTTCCGTCGCCTGGCGCGCCGCCCCGAGTGCCACGCGCCGATCGGGACGGCATCTTCGGCGGCGGCCGGGTCGCTGCCGTGGCGGCCATCGCCGTTGCTGTGGCCGCGCCTGCGCCTGACCGCGGCCTGCGTTTCCGGCGAGGCGCGGCAATGGTCGTGGCACGATGCGCCACTGCAGCGCGACGGGCAGGGCGGCTGGCGGCTCGACTGGCCGGCGACACCCGCGGTTGGGGCCTGCTTCGCGCGCCTGTCGCTGGCATGGCCGTCGCCGTGGATCTTCGATCACTGGGGCTGGTGCGCGTTGTGAGGCTTTGCGCGGCGTGCCGTGCTCGCTAGCATGGGCGGCGTCGCATCGATAGCCGAGAGTCGCCCAGGAGCCCGCATGAATCCCATCGCCGCTGCCGCCCGCCAGGGCATCATCTCGCTGAAGATCAAGGACGCCGCTTCGCTGTACAACGCCTACATGCCGTTCCTGCGCCACGGCGGGCTGTTCGCGCCAACCGCGCAGACCTATTCGCTGGGCGACGAAGTGGTGCTGCTGGTGACCTTGGCCGACGAGAGCGAGCGTCTGTCGGTGGTGGGCAAGGTGGCGTGGATCTGCCCCACCGGGGCGCAGGGCAACCGTACCGCGGGCATCGGCATCCACTTCAACGACACGCCCGACGCGGAAGTGGCGCGCCAGCGCATCGAGAACATGCTCGCCGGCGTGCTCAATTCCGAGAAGCCCACCCATACGATGTGACGGCCCGGCAGCGCTGGCACGCATCGACGCTTTTTTCGCGCATTTGGCGAACGTCAAGCTGTTGTGGTGTCGGCATGCGCTGATACAATGCATCGGTTCACGACTTTGATCGTGGAGAGTCGGGCCCGCGTGGTTGTCGCCAGATGGGAGCGTGGTTGCCCGAAACGCATTGCCGGACCGTTTCCCCACGGTCGCTGATGCGCCCTTATGGCGCGGAGGTAGGTTGCATCGTGATTGCCGAATATTGGCCTGTACTGCTCTTCATCGCCGTGGCCGCCGGCCTGGGCGTCGTCCTGCTGGTGATCGGCATGCTGGCCGGCAAGCGCCGGCCCGATGCGGAAAAACTTTCGCCGTACGAATGCGGCTTCGAGGCCTTCGAGGATGCCCGCGCACGGTTCGACGTGCGCTATTACCTGCTGGCCATCCTATTCATCATCTTCGATCTGGAAATCGCCTTCCTGTTTCCCTGGGCGGTGGTGTTCAAGCAGATCGGCATCACGGCGCTGATCGAGATGGCGCTGTTCCTGCTGCTGCTGGTGATCGGCTTCGCCTACGTCTGGAAGAAGGGAGCACTGGAATGGGAGTGATCTCCTCCATCGACAAGGTGATGCACAACCCGCAGCCGTTGAGCGTGGTTGACGACATCCTCCGTCCGGCCGGCGACAACCCCGTCATGCAGCGCGGCTTCGCCACCACCAGCGTCGATGCGCTGATGAACTGGGCGCGCACCGGCTCGATGTGGCCGATGACCTTCGGCCTCGCCTGCTGCGCGGTGGAGATGATGCACGCCGGCGCGGCGCGCCTCGACCTCGACCGCTACGGCGTGGTGTTCCGCCCGTCGCCGCGCCAGTCCGACGTGATGATCGTGGCCGGCACCCTGGTCAACAAGATGGCCCCGGCGCTGCGCAAGGTCTACGACCAGATGCCCGAGCCGAAGTGGGTGATCTCGATGGGCAGCTGCGCCAACGGCGGCGGCTACTACCACTACTCCTATTCCGTGGTGCGCGGCTGCGACCGCATCGTGCCGGTGGACATCTACGTGCCGGGCTGCCCGCCTACGGCCGAAGCGCTGATCCACGGCATCCTGCAGTTGCAGAAGAAGATCCGCCGTACCAGCACCATTGCCCGCGGCTGAGGCAGGACCCATGACCGACACGCAAAAGACCTCGCTGGCCGAGCGCCTTGCCGCGCGGTTCGGCGACACGCTGAAGATCAGCGTCGTGCGCAACGAAGCCACTGCCGAACTGGCCGCCGCCGACCTGCTGGCCGTGGCCACCGCGTTGCGCGACGAGCCGGGCTTCCGCTTTACCGAACTGGTCGACCTGTGCGGCGTCGACTACCTCGGCTACGGCCAGGCCGAGTGGGATACCACCGACGTCACCAGCACCGGCTTCTCCCGCGGCGTGGAAGGCGAGGCGGTCGGTCGTTTCGACTGGGCCGACCGTCCGCGCGACGTGCACCGTCCGCGCCGTTTCGCCTCGGTGATGCACCTGCTCTCGATCGAGCACAACCAGCGCCTGCGCCTGCGCGTGTTCTGTGAGGACGACAGCCTGCCGCTGGTGCCGTCCGTCTGCGATATCTGGCCGGGCGTGAACTGGTTCGAGCGCGAGTCGTTCGACCTCTACGGCATCATCTACGACGGCCACCCGGACCTGCGCCGCATCCTCACCGACTACGGCTTCGTCGGGCATCCGTTCCGCAAGGATTTCCCGCTGATCGGCAACGTCGAGGTGCGCTACGACGCCGAGCAGAAGCGCGTGGTGTACGAACCCGTCACCTCGGTGGTGCCGCGCGTCGGCGTGCCGCGCGTGATCCGCGACGACGCCGACCTCATGCAGGCCAAGGCCGAAGCCGCCGACGACTGGCGCAGGAACTGATTCGATGGCCCAGGAAATCCGCAACTACACGATGAACTTCGGCCCGCAGCACCCCGCTGCGCACGGCGTGCTGCGCCTGGTGCTGGAGATGGACGGCGAAACCATCGTCCGCGCCGACCCGCACGTGGGCCTGCTCCACCGCGGCACCGAGAAGCTGGCCGAGTCCAAGCCGTTCAACCAGTCGATCGGCTACATGGACCGCCTCGACTACGTCTCGATGATGTGCAACGAGCACGCCTACGTGCGCGCCATCGAGAACCTGCTGGGTATCGAGGCGCCGGAGCGCGCGCAGTACATCCGCACCATGTTCGACGAGATCACGCGCATCCTGAACCACCTGATGTGGGTGGGCTCGAACGCGCTCGACCTCGGCGCGATGGCGGTGTTCCTCTACGCGTTCCGCGAGCGCGAGGAACTGATGGACGTCTATGAGGCGGTGTCGGGCGCGCGCATGCACGCCGCGTACTACCGCCCCGGCGGTGTCTACCGCGATCTGCCCGGGCAGATGTCGCAGTACCGCGAGTCGCCCTGGCACAAGGGCAAGGACCTGAAGCGCCTGAACAGCTGGCGCGAAGGCTCCATGCTCGACTTCCTCGACGCGTTCACCGACGACTTCCCGAAGAAGGTGGACGAGTACGAGGAACTGCTCACCGGCAACCGCATCTGGAAGCAGCGCACCGTCGGCATCGGCGTGGTCTCGCCCGAGCAGGCGCAGGCCTGGGGCATGACCGGCGCGATGCTGCGCGGCTCGGGCATCGCCTGGGACCTGCGCAAGAAGCAGCCTTATGCCAAGTACGCCGAGATGGATTTCGACATCCCGGTGGGCGTGCAGGGCGATTGCTACGACCGCTATCTGGTGCGCGTCGAGGAGATGCGCCAGTCCAACCGCATCATCAAGCAGTGCGTGAAGTGGCTGAAGGCCAACCCCGGCCCGGTGATGGTGGAGAACTACAAGGTGGCCCCGCCGAAGCGCGAGGAAATGAAGGAGAGCATGGAAGCGCTCATCCACCACTTCAAGCTGTTCACCGAGGGCTACGGCGTGCCGGCCGGCGAAACGTACGCCGCGGTGGAAGCGCCCAAGGGCGAGTTCGGCTGCTACCTCGTCTCCGACGGCGCCAACAAGCCGTTCCGCGTGCACCTGCGCGCGCCGGGCTTCGCCCATCTGTCGTCGATCGACGCCATCGTCCGTGGCCACCTGCTGGCCGACGTGGTGGCGATGATCGGCACCTACGACCTCGTGTTCGGCGAAGTAGACCGCTGAGCCGGCACGACGGAGAAACGCATGAAAGCCACCGGACATTACGACCAGGTCAAGAACGTCGATCCGCTCGTCGTGCTCAACGAGCACACGCGCCACCACATCGACCATTGGCTGACCAAGTTCCCGCCGGACCGCAAGCGCTCGGCGCTGATCCAGGCGCTGTTCGCCGCGCAGGAACAGAACCAGGGCTTCCTCACCGATGAGCTGATCGCGGCGGTGGCGAAGTACCTCGACCTGCCCGCAGTGTGGGCCTACGAAGTGGCCAGCTTCTACTCGATGCTGGAAACCCGGCCGGTGGGCCGCAACAACGTGGCGATCTGCACCAACATCTCGTGCTGGCTCAATGGCGGCATGGACCTGGTGAAGCATTGCGAGCAGAAGCTCGGCATCAAGCTGGGCGAGAGCACCGCAGATGGCCGCATCTACCTCAAGCGCGAGGAGGAGTGCATCGCCGCCTGCGTATACGCGCCGGCGATGACCGTGAACGGCCACTACCACGAGCGCATCACCATCGAGAAGCTCGACCAGATTCTGGACGGGTTGGAGTAAGGATCATGGCGAGCACCACTGG
>JAJZET010000049.1 GCA_021805685.1 Pseudomonadota bacterium | reverse complement strand
ACATGGCGCCGAAGGAATGGGACAAGGAGCGCGGCGCGATCGAGCAGGAAGTCTCGCGCGACCTCTCCAGCCCCAACTTCAAGTTCTACACGCAGCTGCTGCAGCAGATGTTCGCCGGTACGCCCTACGCGCACACGCCGCTGGGCACGCGGCCGTCGTTCGACAAGACCTCGGCGGCGATGCTGAAGAAATTCCACGACACCTGGTACGCGCCGAACAACGCGATCCTGGTGATCGCCGGCGACGTCGACCCGGCCGCCACGCTGGCCAAGGTGAAGCAGGAATTCGGCGGCATCCCGCGCAAGACGCTGCCGGCGCGCCCGGTGTTCCACTTCAAGCCGGTGACCGCCAAGACCGTGCAGTTGCCCACCGATGCGCCCTACGGCTCGGTCTACCTCGGCTACCGCATGCCCGGCCTGACCTCGAAGGACTACGCCACCGCGATGGTGCTGAGCGGTGCACTGGGCTCGCAGCGCGCCGCGCTGGCCGGCATGCGCTTCGACGGCACCGCGCTGTTCGGCGGCTTCTTCGACCAGGCCATGCCGAAGGCCGGCGTGGGCATGGCGGTGGGCATCTTCCCCAAGGGCGGCAACCCGCAACCCATCCTGGCCAAGATGCAGTCCATCCTCGCCGAGGCGGCGGCGAAGGGCGTCGATCCGTCGCTGGTGGACGCCGCCAAGCGCAAGGCCATCGCCGCGCTGGAATTCAAGAAGAACTCGGTGGACGGCCTCGCCAATGCGTGGTCCAGTGCGCTGGCATTCCAGGGGGCCGAATCGCCTGACGCGATCAAGGCCGCGATTGAGGCGGTGACGCCGGAGGCGGTGAACGCGCTGGCCAAGCGGACCTTCGACCCCGCGCATGCGATCACCGCCATCCTGACTCCGCAAAGCTCGGGCAAGCCGGTGGCGGGCAAGGGCTTCGGTGGCGCGGAAAGCTTCGCCTCCAGCCCCGACAAGCCGGTGCACCTGCCGGCCTGGGCGGAGCAGGCCTTCGCCAAGCTCGAGGTGCCGAAGTCCTCGCTCGATCCCGTCTCCTACACCCTGCCGAACGGCCTCAAGCTGATCGTGCAGCCGGAGACCATCAGCGACACGGTGGAGCTGTTCGGCAACATCAAGACCAACCAGGACCTGCAAGCCGCCAAGGGCGAGGAAGGCGTGGCCGACGTGCTCGGCGGGCTGTTCCCGTTCGGCACCGAGCACATGAACCGCCTGCAGTTCCAGCAGGCGCTGGACAACATCAGCGCGCACGTCAGCGCCGGTACCGACTTCTCGCTGTCGGTCCCGTCCGCGCACTTCGACGACGGCGTGAAGCTGCTTGCCGACAACGAACTGCACCCGGCGCTGCCGCCACAGGCGTTCGCGGTGGTGCAGCACCAGACGGCCGCCGGGATGGCCGGCATGCTGCAGTCGCCGAGCTTCCTGTTCCAGCACGGCCTGAGCAAGGCACTGCTGCCCGCGAACGACCCGGAACTGCGTCATCCCACCCCGCAGGACGTGATGGCGCTGACGCTGGACAAGGTGAAGCAGTACTACGCGCAGACCTTCCGCCCCGACCTCACCACCATCGTGGTCGTGGGCAAGGTCGACCCGGCGCAGGCCAGGCAGGCGATCGAGCAGGCCTTCGGCGGCTGGAAGGCCACCGGGCCGAAGCCCGAAACCTCCTATGCCGCCGTGCCGGCCAACGCGCCCGGCAAGCTGCACGTGCCTGATGCCAGCGCGGTGCAGGACAGCGTGGACATGGCGCAGACCATCGCCGTCACCTACGACGATCCGGCCCGCTTCGCGATCAACCTCGGCAACCAGGTGCTGGGCGGCGGCTTCTACGCGTCGCGGCTCACCCGCGACCTGCGCGAGAAGCATGGCCTGGTCTACACCGTGGGCGTCGGCCTGGACGCGAACAAGCATCGCGGCACCTACAGGGTGTATTTCGGCTGCGATCCCGACAAGGTGGGCGCGGCCAGCGCCTTGGTGGTGCAGGACCTCAAGCAGATGCAGCAGCAGCCGGTGACCGACACCGAACTGAAGCAGGCCAAGGGCATCCTGCTGCGCCGCATCCCGCTGGGCGAATCCAGCTTCGGTGCCATCGGCGGCCAACTGCTCACGCTGTCGCAACAGGGCAAGCCGCTGGACGCGATGACGATTGCCGCACGGCACTACCTCGCGCTGACCGCGCCCGAAGTGCAGCAGGCCTTCGCCAAGTACGTGCGCCCGGATGGACTGGTCACCGCGGTGAAGGGACCGGCGCCGAAGAACTGAAGCGACGCAGGACGCACCAACGGAAAGGCCCGCCATCGGCGGGCCTTTCCTCATCCGGCTGCCGGCCCGCTCATTTCAGCAGCGAGCGCAACATCCACGCCGTCTTCTCGTGTGCCTTCAGGCGACCGGTGATCATGTCGGCGCTGCCCTCGTCGCCGGCCTTGTCGGCCACCTTGATCGCAGCGCGGGCGGTATTCGCCACGATCTCGTGGCCCTCGACCAGCTGGCTCACCATCTGCTTCCACTCCGGCACGCCGGATTCCTCCTTGATCGAGCTGAGCTTGCCGAACTGGCTGTAGGAACCGGGCGCGAACACGTCCAGCGTGCGGATGCGCTCGGCGATCTCGTCCGCGGCCAGCCACAGCTCGTTGTACTGCGCCTCGAACATCGCATGCAGGCTGTTGAACTGCGGCCCGGTGACGTTCCAGTGGAAGCTGTGGGTCTTCAGGTAGAGCGAGTAGGTGTCGGCCAGCAGCTTGGACAACTGCTTGGCGGTCGCCTCGCGATCCTTCTTCGCAATGCCGATGTTCGAAGCCATGGTGTTCTCCTGTGCGATGGATGATGGGGGATGGGGCCACGGTAACAACGCGCCGACCGCAGTGGAAATCAATCCTCACGATGCAGCCGATAGCACGAGCCTATCGAGCGGAATGTAAGCCTGCCGTTATCATGTGCGGCTGCATGAACGACACCAGCCGCCCGCCAACCCACCCGTCCGCGCTGCGCGACCTGCGCCGCGCGCTCGACAGCGTGTGCAGTCGCGACTTCGGCCGATTGCTGGGTCGATGGCGCGGATTGTCGAAGCGTGCCGACGACAGCAAGCTGGCGGCACTGGCCGCCGACATCGAAACCTCCGCCGCGAAACGCCGCGCGCGCGTCGAGGCCAAGCCCGCGATCCGGCTGGACGAATCGCTGCCGATCGCCGCACGCAGCGAGGAGATCGTCAAGCTGATCCGCGAACACCAGGTGGTGGTGATCGCCGGCGAAACCGGCTCGGGCAAGACCACCCAACTGCCCAAGCTGTGCCTGGCCGCCGGCCGCGGCGAAGCCGGGTTGATCGGCTGCACCCAGCCGCGCCGGCTGGCCGCGCGCTCGGTCGCGCGCCGCGTGGCGGAGGAACTGGGTACGCAACTCGGCGACCAAGTGGGCTTCCAGGTGCGCTTCACCGACCAGGTCAGCGAGCGCACGCTGGTGAAGTTCATGACCGACGGCATCCTGCTCGCCGAGACGCAGAACGATCCCTGGCTGTCGGCCTACGACACCCTGATCATCGACGAGGCGCACGAGCGCAGCCTCAACATCGACTTCCTGCTCGGCTACCTCAAGCGCCTGGCCGCGAAGCGGCCCGAGCTGAAGATCATCGTCACCTCCGCCACCATCGACACCGCACGCTTCGCCGAACACTTCGGCGGCGCGCCAGTGGTGTCGGTGGAAGGCCGCGCCTATCCGGTGGAGCTGCGCTGGCGGCCGGTGGGCGACACCGGCGAACGCATGCAGCAGGGCAGCGCCGAGCACATCGCCGCCGTGCTGGACGAGATCGTGGCCGACCGCAGCCTGGGCGGCGGTCCGGGCGACGTGCTGGTGTTCCTGCCCGGCGAGCGCGAGATCCGCGACGCGCACCTGCTGCTGTCGCGCCGGCAGTACCGCGAGACCGAGATCCTGCCGCTGTACGCGCGACTCTCCGCCGCCGACCAGGACCGCGTGTTCAAGCCCGGCCCGAAACGCCGCGTGGTGCTCGCCACCAACGTGGCCGAGACCTCGCTGACGGTGCCGCGCATCCGCTACGTGGTCGATACCGGAAGCGCGCGGGTGAAGCGCTACAGCCAGCGCAGCCAGCTCGAACGCCTGCACGTGGAACCGGTCTCGCAGGCCGCCGCGGACCAGCGCAAGGGCCGCTGCGGCCGCATCGGCCCGGGCATCTGCTACCGGCTGTACGACGAGGCCGATTTCGCCGCGCGCAACGCCTTCACCGATCCCGAGCTGCTGCGCGCCTCGCTGGCCAACGTGATCCTGCGCATGCTGGCGCTGAAGCTGGGCGAGGTGGACGACTTCCCCTTCCTCGACGCGCCCGATCCGCGCGTGGTCGCCGACGGCTACCGCCGCCTCGCCGAGATCGGCGCCATCGACGCGGCGCGCACGCTCACCCCGATCGGCCGCACGCTGGCCAAGCTGCCGATCGACGTGCAGTTGGCGCGCATGCTGGTGGAGGCGGAGAAACTCGGCGCACTGCGCGAGCTGCTCACCGTCGTCGCCTTCCTCAGCATCCAAGACCCACGCGAACGCCCCGCCGACGCACGCCAGCAAGCGGACGCCGCGCACGCCGCCTTCGCCGACCCGAAGTCCGACTTCGTCGGCGTGCTGAACCTGTGGCGCGCCTACGACCAGGCGCACGAGGAATTCACCCAGTCGAAACTGCGCGACTGGTGCTCGCGGCACTTCCTCAGCTTCATGCGCATGCGCGAGTGGCGCGAGCTGCACCGGCAGCTGTTGCTGGTGGTGCAGGAGCTCGGATGGAGGCTGGATGCTTCTTCTCCCTCTCCCACTCGGGGAGAGGGTCGGGGTGAGGGGTCAAGCTCGCGGGGCGCTGGCAGGAACAAGCGCGCTTCGCACGAGCGTTCCCGCGAGCACCCGCCCCTCACCTCAATCCGCTCCCCGCAGGGGAGAGGAAGCGAAGGCAAAGGGCGGGGCATTGATGAAGAGGCTGCGGCGTCCCGCCTCTTCGAGACGGTCCACCGCAGCCTCCTGGCGGGACTGCCCACGCAAGTGGGCCGCAAGGACGAACGCGGCATTTTCCAGGGCACGCGCGAGCGCAAGTTCCAGGTATTCCCCGGCTCCGCGCTGGCGAAGGTGGCGCCGAACTGGGTGTTCGCCGCGCAGATCCTCGACGTGGGCGGCAAGGTGTGGGCGATGATGTGCGCGCGTATCGAACCGGCCTGGATCGAACAGCAGGCTGCGCACCTGCTGAAGTCGTCCTGCCGCGACGCGCACTGGTCGCGCAAGCGCGGCTGCGTGGTGGCCTACGAACAGGTGAGCCTGTTCGGCTTGAACCTGGTCGAGCGCCGCGCGGTCACGTTCGAGAAACAGGACCCCGCCCTCGCACACGCCATCTTCTTGCGCGAGGCACTGGCGCGCGGCGACATCGAGGCAAAAGCCGATTTCGTGCGCGCCAACCAGCGCGTGCTGGAGGACGCGCAGGGCATCGAGGCGAAGCAGCGCCGCGAAGGGTTGATCCGCCACGAGGACGAGCTGGTCGAGTTCTTCCGCGGCAAGCTGCCGCAAGACATCGCTTCCAGCCGCGCACTGGATGCGTGGTACCGCCACGCCCGCCCCGCCGAGCAGGCCGCGCTGCGCTGGTCGCTGGACGACGTGATGGTGGGCGGCGCGGGGCTGGACCCAAAGGCGTTTCCCGCGGCGCTGGAGATCGCCCCGAAGGATGGCCCCGCGCAGCGTTACCGCCTCGAATACCGTTTCGTCCCTGGCGACGAGGCCGATGGCGTCACCCTGCACCTGCCGCTGGCGATGTTGAATGCCCTGCCCGCCGCGCGCTGCGAATGGCTGGTGCCCGGCCTGCTCGCGGACAAGGCGGCGGAGCTGATCCGCGGCCTGCCCAAGGCGCTGCGCCGCAACTTCGTACCTGCGCCGGATTTCGCGCGCGCCTTCGCCGAGGCCGAGGCGCCGCGCGACGAGCCGTTGGCCAAGGCGCTCGCCGGCTTCCTTCAGCGCACCACCGGCGTCGCCATCGACGCTGGCGAATTCGCCGCCGGCGAACTCGCGCCGCATTACCTGATGCGCTTTCGCGTGCACGACGACAGTGGCCGTACGCTGGCCACCGGCCGCGACCTCGCCGCTTTGCGCGCCGAGTGGGAGAGCCGCGCACGCGAAGCGTTCTCCAGGAAGACCGACGTGGAGCTCACCCGCGAGGACGTCGTTGCCTGGGACTTCGAGGAGATCCCGCGCGAGGTGCGCTCCAGCGGCGGGCTGCTCGCCTTTCCCGCGCTGGTCGACCTCGGCGATGCGGTGGCGCTGCGCGTGTTCGAGCGCCGCGACGAAGCCGCCGAAGCGCACGTGGGCGGCGTGCTGCGCCTGCTGCGCAACGCGCTGGCCAGCGACCTCAAGCAGGCACGCCGACGCCTACCCATCGCCAACCCGCTGGCGCTGAAATACGCGCCGCTGGGCGGCGTGGACGGGCTACGCGAGGACCTGGTCGAGGGCGGCTTCGCCGACCTCGTCGCGCGGCTGGATCTCGACGCGCGCAGCGCCGCCGCTTTCGAGGCGCTGCGCACGCGGGCCGCCCGCGAGCTGTTCGGCTGCGCGGTCGAACGGTTGAAGCTCGCCGAGCCCGCCATCGAGGCGCAGGCCGAGCTCAAGCCATGGATGCAACCGCCGCTGCTCGGCTTCGCCCGCGCCAGCTACGACGACCTGCGCGAGCAGTTGGACGCCCTGCTCGCGCCCGGCTTCCTGCGCGACCTGCCGCTGGCGCGGCTTGGGCACTACCCGCGCTACCTCAAGGCTATGCGCCTGCGCGGCGAGCGTCTGCGGCAGGATCCGGCCAAGGATCAGCAGCGTATGCTGCAGGTGCTGCCCTACTGGCGCGAATACCTCAGGCACCGCGCCGCCGGCGATACGAACCTCGACGAACTGCGCTGGCTGATCGAGGAATGGCGCGTGTCGCTGTTCGCGCAGGAACTGAAGACCGCCGAGCCGGTGTCGGCGAAGCGCCTCGCGAAAGCGCTGGAGTCGCTGGCTTCAGCGTGACTTCCGGCATCATGCCTAGAATGGGCGATCCCACCCCGTTCCCGCGATGACCCGACCCGTCTCCAAGCCTCAACTGCAAGCCTGGCGCGACCGTGCCGGCGTGCTGCCGCCTGCGCTGGCCGCGGCGCTGGAGGCCTGCCTGACGCGACCGGTCGACCAGGCCGAATGCGCCGACGTGCTCGAACTGCTGGCGATGATGGGCTGCGACGCGCCGACCCAGGCGGCGGCGTTGTGGTTCGCCCTGTCGCGCGTGGACGCCACGCTGTGGCAAGCCGAGGCGCCGCGCCTGCCAGACGATGTGCGCCGACTGGTGGAAGGCCAGCAGGCGGCC
>JAJZET010000161.1 GCA_021805685.1 Pseudomonadota bacterium | reverse complement strand
CGCAAACAACGCCATGCCGATCTCGAAGCCGACCAGCGTCGGCAACGCCATCAGCAGCAGCGCCAGCGCGCACAGCCACAGTGAAATGGCCAGCGAGCGCGTCTCGCCGAGGATCTTGTCCGCCACGTAGCCGCCGATGATAGGGGTGGCATACATCAGCGCAAGGAATCCGCTGCCCAGCAGGTCGGCCTGCCGCTGCGCCGCGGCCGCGCCCAGCTGCGCAAAGAAATTCTGCGCGATGTACGGCGCGATGAAGGAACGGAACCCGTAAAAGCCGAAGCTCAGCCCGACCGTGACTGCCAACAGCATCCACAGCTGGCGCGGGTGACCCCAGACGCTGCCATCGTGTTGCCGGCTCGAGGGCGCAACGGCCCGTGCCTCATTCATGCGGAATCCCCGTGGTGCAGTAAGACCCGGCTGGGATCACTCGCGGCGGCAAAGGTTCACGACGTGCCCAGCACGGTGCGCACTTCCAGCAGTTCCGGGAAGAAGCTCAGGTCCAGCGCCTTCTTCAGGAAGCCCACGCCAGAGGAGCCACCGGTGCCGCGTCGGTGGCCGATGATGCGCTCCACCGCCTTCATGTGGCGGAAACGCCACAGCTGGAAACTCTCCTCGAGGTCGACCAGCGTCTCGCACAGGTGGAACTCGCTCCAGAAACTCTCCGGCGCCTCGTAGATGCGCCTGAACACCGGCAGCAGGTCGTCGCGGCGCTGCCACGGCTGGCCGACGTCGCGCTCCAGGATCTCGCGCGGCACCGCATGGCCGTGCCGCGCCAGCCAGCGCAGCACCTCGTCGTAGAGCCCAGGCGCCTGCAGCGTATCGCGCAGGCCCTGTTGCAGCGCAGGATCGTGGGCGAACACCTCGAGCATGTCGGCGTTCTTGTTGCCGAGCAGGAACTCCACCGTGCGGTACTGCGCCGACTGGAAGCCGGACGACGGCCCCAGCGCGTCGCGGAAGGCAAGGTATTCGTGCGGCGTCATCGTCTCCAGCACCGCCCACTGCTCGAACAGCTGGCGCTGGATCTGCTTGACCCGCGCCAGCACCTTGAGCGCGGGACCGATGCGCTCGCCGCGCATGAACTCCATCGCCGCACGCAGCTCGTGGATCAACAGCTTCAGCCACAGCTCGGACACGTGGTGCTGCACGATGAACAGCATCTCGTCGTGGTACGGCGGGTCGGAGACGGGCCGCTGCGCGGACAACAGGGTGTCCAGCCGCAGGTAGCCGCCGTAGGTCATCCTTCCCGCAAGATCGCGCTCGATGCCTGCCTCGAGCTCGCGCTGGTTGTCCGTCATGGTCGGTCGCGGCCGTGGAAAACATGCATGGTAACCGCTGGCGGCACCGGCTTGCCGGCAGTCGCCGTACCCACCCGAATGCTGCGCTGTGCCTTGCGACACAAGACGCCGGCCTGCTATCTATGTACGGCTTTTCCCGGCCGTTTTGACCGCCAAGGCGCTCTCGCGGCAAGGGATCTTCGCGTGTCTGGCCCCACTGGATGGGCCACCGCCCCCACCCATTCGCCGCAAACGGGAGCGCGTCGTGTCCATCGCCGCCAAGTTCGAAATCGAGTACCTGCAATACCTCGACGCCGAGGGCAAGCAGGTTCGGGATGACCTGCCCGAGTTCGCCAAGGATCTCGGCCACATGGTCGAGTTGTACAAGCTGATGCTGTCCACCCGCGTGTTCGACGCCAAGTCGGTGGCGCTGCAGCGCACCGGCAAGCTGGGTACCTACGCCAGCTGCCTGGGCCACGAGGCCGCCCACGTCGGCATCGGCAGCGCGATGAAGCCGGAAGACGTGCTGGCGCCCAGCTATCGCGAATACGGCGCCCAGCTGTACCGCGGCGTGCAGCCGCGCGAGGTCTACATGTACTGGGGCGGCGACGAGCGCGGCAACGACTACCAGAAGGAACCGGCGCGCCACGACTTCGCCTGGAGCGTGCCGATCGCCACGCAGTGCCTGCACGCCGCCGGCTCCGCGCTGGCCTTCAAGATCCGCGGCGAAAAGCGCGTGGCCGTGTGCACCATCGGCGACGGCGGCTCGTCCAAGGGCGACTTCTACGGCGCCATCAACATCGCCGGCGCGCAGAACCTGCCGCTGGTGGCGGTGATCGTGAACAACCAGTGGGCGATCTCAGTGCCGCGCAAGATCCAGTCCGGCGCGCCCACGCTGGCGCAGAAGGGCATCGCCGCCGGCCTGCACTGCATCCAGGTGGACGGCAACGACATCATCGCCGTGCGCAAGGCGATGGAGGACGCGCTGGAGCGCGCCCGCAACGGCCAGGGCGGCTCGGTGATCGAAGCGGTGACCTACCGCCTCGGCGACCACACCACCGCCGACGACGCCCGCCGCTACCGCGGCGAGCAGGAAGTGAAGGACGCCTGGGCGAAGGAGCCGATGAAGCGCCTGCGTGCCTGGCTGGTGGCCAAGGGCGTGTGGGACGACAAGAAGGAAGAGGCCTGGAAGGCCGAGTGCGACGAGTGGATGGACAACGAGGTGAACGCCTACCTCGAGACCAAGACGCAGCCGGTCACGGCGATGTTCGACTACACCTTCGCCGAAGTCCCCGCCGATCTCGCCAAGCAGCGCGATCTCGTCCTCTCGTACGAAAACAAGGGTCACTGAGTCATGGCACAGATCACTCTCATCGAGGCCGTCACCCAGGCGCTCGCCTACGAAATGAAGCACGACGAGAGCGTCGTGGTGCTGGGCGAGGACGTGGGCGTCAACGGCGGCGTGTTCCGCGCCACCCAGGGCCTGCAGGAAAAGTTCGGCGAGCTGCGCGTGCTAGACACGCCGCTGGACGAGACCACCATCGCCGGCGTCACCGTGGGCATGGCCGTGCAGGGCATGAAGCCGGTGGCCGAGGCGCAGTTCGAGGGCTTCATCTACCCGATGATGGAGCAGATCGCCTGCCACGCCGCGCGCATGCGCAACCGCACCCGCGGCCGCCTCACCGTGCCGGCCGTGTGGCGCGCCCCGTGGGGCGGCGGCATCCGTGCGCCGGAGCACCACTCCGAGGCGAACGAGCACCTGTTCACCAACATCCCCGGCCTGCGCGTGGTGCTGCCCTCCTCGCCCGCGCGCGCCTACGGCCTGCTGCTTGCCGCGATCCGCGATCCCGATCCGGTGATCTTCCTCGAACCCAAGCGCATCTACCGCCAGTACAAGGAAGAAGTGCCGGACGACGGCGAAGCGCTGCCGCTGGACGTGTGCTTCGTGCTGCGCGACGGCACCGACGTCACCCTGGTGACCTGGGGCGCCCAGGTGAAGGAATGCCTGGAAGCCGCCGACGAGCTGGCCAGGCAGGGCGTCAGCGCCGAGGTCATCGACGTCGCCACGCTCACCCCGCTGGACTTCGACACCATCGCCGAGTCGGTGCAGAAGACCGGCCGCTGCGTGATCGTGCACGAGGCCCCGAAGACCGCCGGCTTCGGCGCCGAGATCGCCGCGCGCGTGGCCGAGGAATGCCTGTACGAGCTGCTCGCGCCGGTCGAGCGCGTCACTGGCCCCGATACCCACATCCCGCTGTTCCGCCTCGAAATGAAGTACCTGCCCAGCGTGGAACGCATCGTCGAAGCCGCACAGCGCACGCTGGCCGCATCCTGACTCCCTTCTCCCCGCCGGGGAGAAGGTGCCCCGAAAGGGGCGGATGAGGGGCCACGACTTGCGACAAAATGCAACGAAGCACAGCTTCAATGCACGCTACCGCAGGCCCGGCCCCTCACCCCGACCCTCTCCCCGGCGGGGAGAGGGAGAAAACCAAACCTTGGAAGCTCACTCATGGCCGACATCAAGACATTCCACCTGCCCGACCTCGGCGAAGGCCTGCCCGACGCCACCATCGTCGAGTGGCACGTGAAGGAAGGCGACTACATCAAGCTCGACGCGCCGCTGTGCTCGATGGAGACCGCCAAGGCCGTGGTCGACGTGCCCTCGCCCTACACCGGCACGGTGAAGAAGCTGCACGGCGCACCCGGCGACATCATCGAGACCGGCGCCGCGCTGGCCGACTTCGAGCCCGACGCCAACGCCAAGCAGCGCGCCGAGGCCGAATCCACCGGCCACCACCACGGCCCGAAGAAGGCCGAGGCACCGGCGCCCGCTCCCGCGCCGGCCCAGGCCGCCACCGCGGATCGCGAGGACGAAGGCACCGTGGTTGGCGCGATGGTCAGCGGCAACACCGTGCACGTCGAACAGGCCGCCAGCATCGGCGGCGTGAAGGCCGTGCCGGCGGTACGCGCGCTGGCCAAGAAACTCAAGGTCGACCTCGCCCGCGTGCGCCCCACCGGCGCCGACGGCGTGGTCACCATGCAGGATGTGAAGAGTGCCGCCGCCAACGGCAGCGCGCCGCTGGGCGCCGCACCGGCGCGCGCCGTGCCCACCTCGGCGGGCCGCCATCTCGCACCCGAGCTGCCCGAACCCGGCCCGGCCCCCAGCCGCACCGCCGTGTCGCTGGCCGGCAAGCCGGTGCGCACCGCGCCGCCGAGCGTGCAGGCCAGCGGCCAGCCCGAGCAGCTCAAGGGCGTCCGCCGCAACATGGCCCGCGTGATGGCCGAGGCCCACGCCAACGTGGTGCCCACCACCCTGGTGGATGACGCCGACCTGCACGCCTGGATCGGCAAGCAGGACATCACCGCGCGGCTGATCCGCGCCATCGTCGCCGCCTGCAAGGCGGTGCCGGCGCTCAACGCCTGGTTCGACGGCAAGAACCTTACCCGCACGCTGCACCCGCAGGTGGACATCGGCATCGCCGTGGACACCGAGGACGGCCTGTTCGTGCCGGCCCTGCGCAACGCCGACGTGCTCGACGGCGCCGGCATACGCGCCGCGATCAAGCGCCTGCGCGCGCAGGTGGAGGACCGCAGCATCCCGGCCTCGGAACTGTCCGGCTACACCATCAGCCTGTCCAACTTCGGCATGTTCGCCGGCCGCTACGCCACTCCGGTGGTGGTGCCGCCGACTGTCGCCATCATCGGCGCCGGCAAGCTGTGCCACGACGTGGTGGCAGTGATGGGCGGCATCGAAGTGCATCGCCGCATGCCGATCTCGCTCACCTTCGACCATCGCGCGGCTACCGGTGGCGAGGCGGCGCGCTTCCTCAAGGCGCTGCTGGATGATTTGGCGCTGCCGAACTGACGCGGCTTGAATGATGGGGCGCCTGCGGGCGCCCCATTTTTTTGCGGAATCGCTAGCGCATGTCGCCTGCCGCTAACGACAGAGCGGTTTCGGCCGCCTACCGGCGCCCGAGTCACTTTCTCTCGCGTGCCCGAGAGAAAGTAACCAAAGAGAGGGGCACCCCGATGGCGCGCCCTCCAGGCATCCTGCCTTCCGGGTGCGCGGGTGGGTGGCGGGGCTTTTCGACGGGACTCCTGTCCCGGCGAAAAACTGGCTCGCATCCCTGCGAGCCATCCTGAGGACTTTCCGCCCCCCACCCGCCGCGCCATAGGGGCCCCGGGTAGCGCAGCGCGCTCCCAGCGCGCAGAAGCAAAACCCCCACCCCAGCCCTCCCCTGCACGCAGGGGAGGGGGACCGGTGAGCTGCAAGCTCGCGGTGCTCTGCTGTTGCTGTTGCTTCTGGCGCGCACGATGCGCACCCGCTCTTCCGGGGCTCCTGGACGGCGGTGAGGCGGGGACGATCAAGCCGCGCAGCGGGCGAGGCCAGGGATGGACTCGCCTTTTCGCGCGGGCAGGAGCCCGCTCGAAAAGCCCGGCCACGCCTCACGGACTTGCCGGACAGGATGCCCGGCAAGCGCCAACCGGGGTGGCCTTCTCTTTGGGTTACTTTTCTCTTGGCCACGCAAGAGAAAGTAACTCGGCCACCGACAGGTGGACGAAACCGCTTTGAATCTTACGAACACCAAGAAGCAAAGGCCCCTCTAGCGCCAGCGGGTGGAAAAGCAAGGACCACCACTTGATGCAAACGGTGCTCACAGCCTCCCGATAGAATGCCCCCATGATCAACAACGACGTTCTGCGCAGCGTGCGCTACATGCTCGACCTGCCCGATGGCAGGCTTCCGTCCATCGTGGCGCTGGCTGGACTGGAGGTGTCGTCGGCGGATCTCGACGCCTACCTGAAGAAAGAAGACGAGCCCGGCTACCGCGACTGCCCCGACAAGGTAATGGCGCATTTCCTCGACGGCCTGGTGGTGCACCTGCGCGGCCGCGACGAGAGCCGGCCGCCGTTGCCGGTGGCGAAGCGCGTCACCAACAACCTGGTGCTGAAGAAGCTGCGCGTGGCCTTCGAACTGCGCGACGAGGACCTGCACGCCATCCTCGCCGCGGCGGGATTCCCCCTGTCGAAGTCGGAACTCAGCGCATTGTTCCGCAAGCCCGAGCATCCCAACTACCGTCCCTGCGGCGACCAGCTGCTGCGCCACTTCCTGCGCGGCCTCACCCAGCGCCTGCGAAATTGAAGAGTACGGCCACGGATGGCCGCCCGTTTGATTCCGCGATCAAGGACGATTGCACGGATAAAGATCGAGTGCGACCGCGCTTGCCCAACCCTGTGAAATCGCGACTGCGAAAGATCGCAAAAACCAAGGCCGACGCATGCTGTTCGACATCGTGTTCTACACGCTCGGGGCGATACTGATCGTCGGCGGACTGCTCGGCGCGATCCTGCCCAGCCTGCCCGGCGTGCCGATGATCTTCGGTGGCATCTGGCTGGTCGCGGCAGTCGACAACTACCGCCACCTCGGCCTGTGGTGGCTGCTCCTGATCGGCGCGCTGGGCGCGCTGGGCGTAATCGTGGACTTCATCGCCGGCACCCTGGGTGCGAAACGCGTGGGCGCGAGCAAGCGCGCGCTGTGGGGTGCCTCGTTGGGCACCTTCGTGGGCATGTTCTTCGGCATTCCCGGCATCCTGCTCGGCCCGTTCGCCGGCGCACTGCTCGGCGAACTCGCCTCCGGCACCAGCGTGCTGCGCTCCGCTCATGTCGGCATCGGCACCTGGCTCGGCCTGCTGTTCGGTGCGCTGGTGAAGCTGGTGATCTCACTGATGATGATCGGGCTGTTCGGAACGGCAATGCTGTTCGGTTAGGTGCCCAGGCTGCCCGCGGGCAGCACGTACAGCAACACCGCAAAGTAGTGCAGCACGCTGCCGGCGAGCACGAAGGCGTGCCACAAGGTGTGCTGGTAGGGCAGCCTGCGCCACAGATAGAACGGCACGCCGAGGGTATAGGCCACACCGCCGCCGACCAACAGATCCATGCCGCCCGCCTGCAGATGCGCGGCCAGCGGCCTGAACGCGAGCATGCCGATCCAGCCCATGCCCACGTACAGCAACACGGCAAGCTTGCGCCAGCGGCGGAACCCGCCCAGTTCCAGCACGCTGCCGACCAGCGCCAGCGTCCACACCGCGGCAAACAGGCTCCAGCCCCACGCGCCCGGCAGGGCGATCAGGGTGAACGGCG
>JAJZET010000042.1 GCA_021805685.1 Pseudomonadota bacterium | reverse complement strand
CAGTGCGGTGTACATGTCGGCCACCTTGGCCTGCATGATCTCGAACGTGCCGATCGGTGCGTTGAACTGCTTGCGCTCGCGCACGTAGGGCAGGGTGAGGTCCATCGCCGCCTGCATCAGGCCGATCGGTCCGCCGGAGAGCACCAGGCGCTCGGTGTCCAGGCCGCTCATCAATACGCGCACGCCTTCGTTCACCTCGCCGACGATGTTCTCGGCGGGGATCTCGCAGTTCTCGAACACCAGTTCGCAGGTGTTGGAGCCACGCATGCCGAGCTTGTCCAGCTTCTGCGCAGTGCTGAAACCCTTCATGCCCTTCTCGACGATGAAGGCGGTCATGCAGCGGCTGCCGGCAGCGCGCGGTGCGGTGCGCATGTAGACCAGCAGCACGTCGGCGTCGGGGCCATTGGTGATCCACATCTTCGAGCCGTTGGCGACCCACACGTCGCCTTTCAGCTCGGCCTTGCAGCTCATCGAGCCGACCACATCGGAGCCGGCACCCGGCTCGCTCATCGCCAGCGCGCCGGTGTACTCGCCCGAGCACAGCTTCGGCACGTACTTGCGCCGCTGCGCCTCGTTGCCGTTGTGGAAGATGTTGTTGACGCACAGGTTGGAATGCGCGCCGTACGACAGGCCTACCGAGCCGGAAGCGCGCGAGATCTCCTCCATCGCGACCATGTGCGCAAGGTAGCCCATGCCGGTGCCGCCGTACTCGGTCGGTATGGTCATGCCGAGCAGTCCGAGGTCACCGAACTTGCGCCAGAGGTCGGCCGGGAACAGGTTGTCGTGGTCGATCTGGGTAGCACGTGGCGCGATCTCCTTCTCCGCGAAGGCATGCACCGTGTCGCGCAACAGGTCGATTTCCTCGCCGAGGGGGAAGGGGCGCATCGCGAACTCCTGCAGGGGGACTGAGCCGGACAATGGTAGCGCAGCGGCCCGGGCATCCCCTGACGCGCCGCACCAGCGCAGGGAGGGTGTTTCGCGCCCTCCCTTGGATCGAGGGCGCGCGGTGGCCCAGTGCACCCTGGCTGGCTTGGCCTTCAAGCCCACCGGGCATGATGGATGAGCCTGGTACGAGCATCATCAGCGTCCTGGCACACCATCGATGGTAGTGACGTTCCTTAAACGTGACACCTCATCGTCAGCCTTCTTTGCATGGTTGCAATGAATGACAGTCGTCACTCGAACGAGGAATGTAAGACACGTAGGATCTTGGTCCGACCAGTGGGGAATATTCCAAATGCTAATCAGAGACGCTCAAGCCGAGGTGAGTCGAGTGTATCTTGGCGGTCTGGTTGGCCAGACAGTGTCGGGTATGCTCTGGCTCGCATCTGCAGCTCTTGCGACCTGGCGGACACCCGAGGCAGCAATTCTCCTACTTGTATTCGGTGGCTTCCTTATCTATCCAGTGACATCAGCCGCACTACGTATTTGCGGTAGGCCGGCTGCACTGAGTCGCGACAACCCGCTTCGTTGGATGGCAATGCAAGTAGCATTTGTCCTTCCTCTTTCTATGCCTCTCGTTGCGCCGGTTGCTATGTGCCGGCTCAACCTGTTCTTTCCCGCCATGGCGATCTTATTGGGGGCGCACTACCTGCCGTTCGCCACGCTTTATGGCATGCGCAGCTTTCTCGCTCTTGGGGCTGCCCTCGTTGTTTGCGGTATCGCTGTCGGCCTGTATCTTCCCGGTGCCAGTTTCGCTCTGGCGGGTTGGATTGCAGGAGTCATCCTCCTCGTATTTGGATTCGTCCAATATGCTGAGTGGAGGCATTCCACCCGAATCGTCCAGCAGGACGCACAAAAGGCACTCGCTGCTTAACTCAGGGCGTCAAATGGGGAGCCGAAAGATCGAGGCTGCCTCAGCATCAGTTGCAGCGCGCTGCCGATGAAATCCCGTCGTCGGCAGCAGTGAGATGCTCGGTACTGGGTTCGGAAACCTTCGGTCAGCACAGGCCGCCGTTGACGGCGAGCACCTGCCTGGTGATGTAGCCGGCTTCGGGGCTCATCAGGAAGGCCACAGCGGCGGCCACCTCCTCCGGTGTACCCGCACGCTGCGCGGGGATCGCCTTGAGGATCTCCTCCACCGGTACCTCGGCATCGAGCATGTCGGTGTCGATCAGGCCGGGCGCCACGCAGTTCACGGTGATCCGGCGCTTGGCCAGCTCCACCGCCAGCGCCTTGGCCGCGCCGATGACGCCGGCCTTGGAGGCGCTGTAGTTGACCTGGCCGCGGTTGCCGACCAGCCCGGAGACCGAGGTAATGCACACGATGCGCCCCGGCGCGCGGCGGCGGATCATCGGCATCGCCAGCGGATGCAGCACGTTGTAGAAGCCGTCGAGGTTGGTGCGCAGCACCTGGTCCCAGTCCTCCTCGGACAGTGCGGGGAACGCGCCGTCGCGGGCGAGGCCGGCGTTGCATACCACGCCATAGGGAGCGCCGTATTGTTCCACGTCTGCCTCCAGCGCGACGCGGCAGGCGGCGCGGTCGGCTATATCGAATTGCAGCACGCGCGCGTCACGTCCCATGCGTTCGATCTCCGCACGCACGGCTTCCGCTTCATCGCGCTTAGCGCGGCAATGCAGTGCGAGATCGTAGCCGGCCTGCGCCAGCCGCAGCGCGATCGCGCGGCCGATGCCGCGGCTGGAGCCAGTGACGAGGATGCAGTCAGCCATGGACGGGCTCCGTTGCGGGCGATGTAAACAGTGTGGCGGCGTCGGGCGGGCTGAACACGGTGAGGCGCGCTTCCGCCAGCACGCCGGGTGCCTCGATGCGGCAGGCGAACACGCCCATGCCGCTGTCGTCATGGAAGTCGCGCCGCGCCTCGACGCGCAGCTCGCTGCCGGGCGCGAACGCGGCCACGTTGCAGGTGTAATGGCGCGTGCCGAGCAGGAAGCCCAGCCGCACCGGCTCGCCGGCTTGCCTGGCCTGGCAGCCGGCCCAGGCGGCGATGGCCTGCGCCATCAGCTCCACCCCCATCCACGCGGGCAGCGCACCGTCGGCGTCGTGGAACAGGCCACCGGCCGGCACGCGGCGGCGGCACAGCGCGTGCTCGGGGCCGTGTTCCAGCACGGCGTCGAGCAGGATCATCGCGCCGGCGTGTGGCAGCAGTTCCGCGATGGGCCACGGCGTCATGCGGCGTCCCCCAGGATCAGGCAGGCGTTGTTGCCGCCGAAGGCGAAGGAACTGCTCATCAGCCGGCGCGGTCCCGCTGCCGGCAGGCGGGCGCCGGTTTCGACGAAGGGCAGTGCCGGCAAGGCGGGATCGGCCAGGCCGTCCCAGCGCTGCGGCGGCAGCCGGCCGTCGTGCAGGCTGAGCCAGCAGAACGCCGCCTCCAGCGCGCCGGCCGCGGCGAGCGTGTGGCCGGTGAGCGACTTGGTCGACGAACAGGGCACGCCCTGTGGAAACACCGCGGCCACCGCCGGCGCCTCCATCGCGTCGTTGTGCACGGTGGCGGTGCCGTGCAGGTTGAGGTAGTCGATCTGCGCGGCGCCGAGCCCGGCGTCGGCCAGCGCGCGGCGCATCGCCGCGATGGCGCCGCGACCTTCGGGGTCGGGCGAGGACATGTGGTACGCGTCCGAGCTCGAGCCGGTGCCCAGCAGCTGCACGGCGCCGCGTTCGCGGGTCATCAGGAACAGCGCGGCGGCTTCGCCGATGTTGATGCCGCGCCGTTTGCGCGAGAACGGGTTACAGAGCGAGGCATCCATCGCGCCCAGCGCATGGAAGCCGTTGAGCGGTAACCGCGCCAGGCTATCTACGCCACCACAGACCACCGCATCGCAAAGGTCTGCCTGCAACAGCCGCTGCGCACTGATGAGCGCGCGCGCGCCGGCGGTGCAGGCGGTGGAGATGACGTAGCAGGGGCCGGCCAGGTCCAGCCACTCGGCAAGGCACTCGCCGGGTCCGGCCAGTTCCTGGTGCGCGTAGCGGTAATCCGTCGGCCAAAGGCCGTCGCGGCGTTGCGCGGCCAGGCCGGTAGTGGCCTCCTCGATGCCGCCGGTGCTGGTGCCGACCACTACGCCGATTCGGTCGCTTCCGTACTTTGCCATGGCCGCCCGGACATCCGCTTCGATCTCCCGTGCCGCGGCCAGCAGCAGGCGATTGCAGCGGTTGTCGCGGTTGGCGCGCAGGATCGCGGGAACCTCGGGTAGCGACGTGCGTACCGCGCCCAGCGGTAGCGCATGGCCGGGAATCCAGCCGGCTTCGGCACGCAGGCCATGGGCATCGCCGGCGAACAGTGCCTCGGCCACGGCCGCCTTGCCGGTGCCCAGCGCGCAGACCACGCCCAGCGCGTTGAGGTAGGTCGCGCTCATGCCGGTTTGCGCGCGGCCACGTTCACCAGCGTCTCTTCGCGTTGGCCGGGTGGCGGCGGGGCGCGCAAGCCCCAGCGTTCGAGCAGGCCGAAATCCTTCGCGCGGCTCCACCACAGGTAGGGTAGTGAGACGTTGGCGTCGCCGAACTGGAAGCCCTGCCTGCGTAGCATATCGAGGTACTCGTCGGCGCTTTTCTGCACGTGCATCGGGTGGCGGAAGAACCAGCGGATCACCCAGGTGTCGATGTAGGCCTTGGTGGATTCGGCAAACAATAGCCGGCCGCCGGGCTTCAGCACGCGCCAGAACTCGTCCAGCGCCTGCTCCTGCTCGACCAGGTGATGGAAGGTCTGGTGGCAGAACAGCACATCCACGCTGGCGTCGGGCAGGTCGATGCGCGCGCAGTCGGCGGCGACGAACTCCACGGCAATGCCTTCGCGGCGGGCTTCGGCATCGGCGCGGTGCAGGCTGTGCGGATCGGCGTCCAGCCCGATCAGCCGGTCCGGTGCGAACGCCCTGCGCAACATGCGAAACGACTTGCCCTGGCCGCAACCGGCATCCAGCAGCACTCCACCGCGCGGCAGCGGCTCGCCGATCAGGCGCTTTAGGTCGTTGATCGCCACGCGCAGCACGTGGTGCTGCCAGGTTCGGGTGGCAAGGAAGCGGAAACCGATACGGGTTTCCTCAACGTAAGTCGGGCTGGCGTAGGGCATGGGCTCTGATTGAAGAGTGCGGCCATGGATGGCCGCCCATTTGATTTTCGCAATCATGGATGATCGCCAGGAATACAGCAGTGCGGCCATGGATGGCCGCCCATTTGATTCTCGCGATCACGGATGATCGCCGGAAATACAGCTGGAAATACACGCCTCCACTGCGTTCACCAGCACGGGCGGCGAAACCAGCTGCATCACGCCGTCCGCCAGTCGCACTGCCACCTGCACGGTGCTGGCGCGGGTGATGCGTTCGCCGCTGGCCGCATCGGTGATCAGGTAATGGATCTTCAGGCGGTTCTCCCATTCCACCAGGTCGGCGCGTACCCGCAGGCGCTGGCCGAAACGCGCGGCGCGCGCGTAGCGCAACTGCACGTCGATCACTGGCCACACGTAGCCCGCCGCCTTCATCTGCGTGTAGTTGTGCCCAACGCGATCGAGCAGCGCACAGCGGGCGATCTCCAGGTACTTCACGTAGTGACCGTGCCATACCACGTCCATCGAGTCGACGTCGAAGAAAGGCACCACGACCTCGATCTCCGCATGCAGTACGCCACGGCTACGCATCGGCGACATTCCAGTACGGGTAAAAGTTGAACCACTGCTGTGGCGCCAGCAGGCACCAATCGGCGAGGCGGTCGGCGTAGCGCTGCGCCCAATTGACGATAGCGTCGTCGCGCCGGCCGCGCGCCCACGCGGGCGCATCGAGAAAGCGTTCCAGTCGGATCTCGTAGCGACCTTCGCGCTTGATGCAGCACATCAGGTTCACCGGACAGCCCAGCAGCCCGGCCAGCAGCCACGGCCCCTGCGCGAACGGGGCGGCGTGGCCGAGGAAATCCACCGTCACGCGGCGGCCCTCATGCAGCGGGACGCGGTCGCCGGCCATCGCCAGCCATTCGCCACGCTCCAGCCGTTGCGCGAGGTCGAGCATCAGCGCAGCGTCGAGCTCGCTGACCTGGATCAGCCGCATGCGCTGCTCGCCCGCCTCCCCGAGCAGGCGGTTGAGGTGCGCCACGTGGTGCGTGTGCACCAGCACGTTGAGCGGCACCTGTTCGCCCAGCTCGGCCAGGGCGCGGCAGACGTCGAGGTTGCCGAGATGCGTGCCCACCAGCAGTTGGCCGCGCTCGCCGCGGCGGCTGGCCAGCAATTGCGGGCGGATGCCGTCGGGATCGAACAGGCGCACCTGCTCCAGCTGCAGCGCGCCGCGCCAGACGTCCAGCCGGTCCAGCAGGCAGTCGGCGAAGGCCATGAACTGCGCGAACACCCGGCGCGGCGTGGGGCGCAGTTCGGTGCGGCCGCTGAAGGCAGCGAGGCGCGCAAGGTAGTCGCGGACGCTGCGCCGTGCGGTGCGCCCGGTAAGGAAGAAGTACAGCACGATCAGGTGCAGCAGCGGCGACAACAGGCGCCGGCCGCAGCGGCGCGCCACCAGCGCGGTGAAGCGCATCAGCAGCAGGCTGCCGCGTTCGCGTTGCGCGGACCAATGGCGCGTCGTGGCGAGTTGCGCCCCGCTCATGCGCTCGGCTCCAGCACGAGCCGGCCCGAGGAATAGGTGACATCGCCCTCGCGGTAGCTGAAATGCAGCTTGCCGCGCGCGCGATCGAGGCGCAGCGACAGCGTCACGGTATCGCCCGGTCGCAGCAGTCGCTGGAATTTCAGTGCCTCCATCTCGCGGCAGCGCGGGGCGGTGCCGAGCTGCGATGCCGCCAGTTGCAGCGCCCAGCCGACCTGCACCGCGCCGGGCAGCACAGGGGCCTGCGGGAAGTGGCCGGGGAAGTAGTCCAGGTCCGCCGGCACGGCGAGCTGCAGGGCGCATTCGTCGCCATCGCAGTGCGCGCCGAGGACCACCGGAGCGGTGCGCGTGCTCATCCGTTCATCCGCAGGCGCTTGCGCAGCAGCCATTCGCCCACGAACAACGGGCCCATGATGAAATACACGATCAGCCCGTTGTACAGCGTCCACCATTTCAGTGGTGCCCATAGGGTCAGCGCGGCCGACATCGCGGCATTGAACACGAAGAAAGCCACCCACACCCGGGTGACCTTGCGCGTGTAGGGAATGGCCGCGTCGGGCAGGTCCGGCTCGCGCATACGGGCGATGCGTTCTACCACCGGCGGGCCGTAGGCCAGGCTGAGTCCGAATGTCAGCAACAGGAACAGGCTGATCAGGGTGGGATACCAGCGCAGCAGCGCGGATTCGCCGCTGACGCCCAACAGTGCGCAATAGGCCAGGGCCACGATCAGCATCCAGCGCCCACCCGGTTCGCGCAGCAGGAATGGCGCACGCAGCAACCACGCCGCCGCCAGCGCCAGCGCGAACACGTGCGGCGGCACCGTTTCCATGCCGAAGTAGACGAGGAACGGATACAGCACGCCGAGCAGCGGCAGCAGGATGTTGATCAGTTTGCGCATGCGGCCT
>JAJZET010000277.1 GCA_021805685.1 Pseudomonadota bacterium | reverse complement strand
AGCCCCGCGCTACCCAGCACACGAAGCCGTTGCTGCCCCTGACGGCGGTTTCGTAGCCGGTGCGGGTGAGCACCAGCACGGTGGCATCCTTGGCGATGGCAGCGGGCGCGGCGCTCCGGGCCAGGGCAATTTCCTGGGCGCGGCCCATGAGGTAGGCCTCGACCGGGGCCATGCGGGCATAGGGTTGGGTGGCCGCCGCAGCCGCATCGGTGACGCCAAGCAAGGCGAGCGCGGCGCACGCCAGCAGCCTGGCGGCCAGCCGGCCCGCCAACGTCACCCTGCGGGTTGCGCGCACGGCGTGGAGCGGGCCTACGTGGTCGAACGAAACGAATAGGTTCAGCGCTGGCTTGCTCATGGCGATCTCTCCTGTCGAAGGCGGCCCCGGCGGCCACACAGGGACGACGTTGCAGACCTTCGCAGATCGACACCCGCCTGGAGCTTTTCCGCAGCCCTGTCTCAGTCGCCGATGCGTCGCCACACCGATACCGGCACATCGCCGTTCGGACGCGGAGGCACCCGATAGCTGAGCGTATTGCCATGCAGTTCGTAGGCGCGGCTTTGCTGTTGCCCCTCCCAGTTGGGGAAGGAGGCGGCTTCGATGTGGAAGACCAGCCGGTGCCGGCCTGGTTCGACCGTGATCGTGCCGAAATGAGTGCTGGAACCGAGCACTGCGGCGCGGTATTCCGGCGCGCTGGCCTTGGCCTTGTCCGGGTTGACGAAGGGCGCGCGGTCGGCACGGAAAATCTGCAGCGAGTAGTGCCCTTGGCGGTCGATCATCAGCAGGCCCTTCGGCGCATCGCCGTAGTCGTGCGTGCGCGAGCCGTTCGGGTGCAGCACGTCGGCCGCTACCAGGGTCCAGGTGCCGGCCAGCGACACGTCGCCGCGCGTGTCGGGCTTGATGCCGGAGGCCCAGGCCAGGCCGGGCAGCAGTCCGGCGAGGACGGCAAGTCGGGAAAAGCTGCGGCGCAGGCTCATGGGGTTGGCTCCTTCGGCTCGGGGAGGTATGCGTGGGAGGGGGGGCGAACCGATCGTATGGCTTGCCGTCGTTTGGAAAAATCGAATAATTCGACGCTGACACTTTCGAATGGCTTACCCATGGCGCTCCCCAATCTCGACATGGACGCCTTGCGCAGCCTGGTGGCGATCCTGCGCCTGGGCGGCCTGGCCCGTGCCGCGGAACGCATCGGGCGCTCGCCCTCGGCGATCAGCCAGCAGATGCGCAAGCTGGAGCTGCAGCTGGGCCAGCCGTTGTTCCGCAAGCAGGGCCGCCGCGTGGTGCTGACCGAGGCGGGCGAGCGGGTGCACGCCTACGCGCGCCGCATCCTGGAGCTCAACGACGAAGCCGTGCACGCGGTGCGCGGCGCGGCAGTGGACGGCGTGGTGCGCTTCGGCCTGCCGGGCGATTTCGCCGAGTCGTGGTTGCCAGCAGCGCTGGGCCAGTTTCGCAAGCACTATCCGGCGGTGCGGGTGGATGTGCTGGTCGAACGCAACGGGCTGCTGCTGGAACGGCTCGACCGCGGCGAGCTCGACCTGGTGCTGGCCATGAACCACGGCTCCCGTGCGGACGCCGAACGCCTCGCGTCGCTGCCGATGGCCTGGATCGGGCCGGCAGGCACGGGCGAGGTGGTGCGCCCCGCGGCGGTGCTGGACCTGGCGCTGTACCAGCCGCCGTGTTTCTTCCGTGCGGCGGGTACGGCCGCGTTGGATGCGGCCGGCATCGCCTGGCGGCCGGCCTTCGTCACCGCCAGCCTGCACAGCCTGTGGGCCGGCGTGGCCGCGGGCTTGGGTCTCACGGTACGCACCGCCGCCGACCTACCGCCCCAGCTGGTGCGCCTGGACGAACGCCACGGCCTGCCGCCGCTGCCCAGCGTGGAGCTGTGCCTGCATGCTGCGCCTGGCCAAGCGTCTGCAGCACTGACGCATCTGCGGCAAGCGGTGATGGCGCAGGCGCGGGCGCATCTGGCTTAGGCGCAAAGCCCGGATGAGGGTATCGCTGCATGCCCTTGCGCCAGATGTGGCGGTCCGCCCGCCGCAATCTCCGTGGTTGCCAGAATGGAGTCGGGCCCAGGCAATGGCATCACCGGCGCCCTGACTATGACGATTTGCGTTATATGACGGATCGCGTTATGGTCGGCCCGTGATCAGAAACTTTGCCGACAAGGAAGCGGAAAAGATTTGGCACGGAACGCCTTCCCGACGCCTGCCTGCCGATATCCAGTCCGTGACGCGCCGCAAGCTGCGCATGCTGGCCAACGCTTCGATGCTGGAAGATCTGCGCATTCCTCCGGCCAATGGGCTGGAAGCCCTGAAAGGTCAACGCAAGGGCCAGCACAGCATCCGCATCAACGATCAATGGCGCATCTGCTTCCGCTGGATCGACGGGGATGTCCACGACGTGGAAATCGTCGATTACCACTGACGCCAACGAGTCGATCATGAAGAGCCTGCCCAACATCCATCCCGGCGAAGTGTTGCTCGAAGAGTTCCTGACGCCCATGGGCATCAGCCAGAACGCCCTGGCGCGCGCTGCCGGCGTGCCGCCGCGCCGCATCAACGAGATTGTGCTCGGCAAGCGCGGCATTACGGCGGATACCGCAGTGCGTCTGGCCGCAGCCCTGGGGACCAGCGAGCGCTTCTGGCTGGGACTTCAGGCAGACTACGACCTGGAAGAGGCCCACCGGGCGCTTGGCAAGGCTGTCGAGCGGATCGAACGGATTGCGGCGTAAGGACTCAATTCTCGGGGCAAAGGGAGGCGGAGGTCATTCAAGGGGCGCCATTGCCTCTGGTTGGACCAGATCACTCCGATGCAAGACGTTCGGGGCATTCGGGTGATGCCAGGTGGAGCCAAGCGCGTCGGGGTTGAGCGCTTGCCTTGAAACGGGGGCTGGCGGCCGACGAAACGATACTCATGGCGCAGGCGTCCTGGCGAACCACGCCCTCCTCGATGCGCAGGTGTCCATGGCGCGCTGGTAGCCGTCGCGTGCGCTGGTGCGGGCGATATACGCTTTCTCGGTTTCGCCCAGGGCGATGCCTGCTCCGTGTTGCGCCAGTTCCAGCGCGTAGGTCACCGAGATGTCCGCAGCGGTAAACCGCTCGCCCGCGAGGTACGGCGTGCGTGTCAGCTGCCGCGTCACCAGGCTCAGCCGCGTCTGGAAAACGTCCAGCGCCTGGGCGGCGCTCCAGTTCTCTCGCTCGGACTCCGGCGCGAAGTTGCGCGCGCCGACAACGAAGTAGATGGAGGCCGCTAGGCCGGCTTCGCCAAGGTGGAGGAACCGCTGATAGGCGGGGAACGCCGGATCGTGCGGGGAGGGCGCCAGCGGCGTGGGCCCGTAGCGGGCCATCAGGTACTCCATGATCGCGATGGACTCGACCAGGGTGACGTCGCCGTCGCGGATCGCCGGGATGAAGCCGGCCGGGTTGATCGCCAGGAACTCCGCGTCGTTCTCCACGCCGGCCAGCAGGTCCACCGGCCGCAGCCGGTGCGGCAGGCCCATCTCCTCCAGCAGCCAGACGACCCGGAAGCCCCTGCCTTCGCCAAAGACCGTGATCATCGTCAGTCGCCTTCCTGTGGTTTGGCCGTGTTGACCTTGCCACAGGAAAACGAGCGGGGCGGTCGAAAATCGACACCTGCTCTTCGTTCGCCGCCTCGGACGCCTCGATCCAGTCGACCGGGTGGCATCGCCAGTCGGGCGGCACCGAACATGCCACGGGCGCGACGTCGCCCGCGCGCTGGTGGTGGGCATGTCCGAACCAGCCACTGCGTCGTTCGCGGCGCTCGGGCTGACGCTCGTGAGGACCTGATCGATGGGCGGGTAGGGGCACCGACACGGCCAGTTATCGGGATGCGATGCACTCGACTTCGACACGCGCATCCATCGCCAGCCGGTTCACGCCCAGGGCACTTCGTGCCGGCAGTTTGCCTGCCGTGAGATAGCCCTTGTAGATGTCATTGAAGGCTGGCCATTCCGCCATGTCCGCGAGGAACACCGTGCATTTGACCAGGTCCTCCATCGCGTAGCCGTGCGTTTCGAGAACGGCGCGGATGTTCTGCATGACCTGGTGCGATTCGGATTCGATGCCGCCGGATGCGATCTGTTGCGTTCCCGGCACGATGCCGAGCTGGCCCGACAGATAAAGCATGTTTCCCACCCTGACGGCTTCCGAGAACGGGAAGTCTCCTTTCAGGACCTTGCCGGAGTGGAGGAACTGGGGTTCGACGGCGTTGGACATGGATTTCCTTGTTGGCTGGGTCGGGCGTGTTGGACCGCGATGGCGTTCCAGGAGACAGCCCTGGCGGTGCGTATTCGGCGGGGTTTCGTACTAATCGCGGTGTGGCAGGTTCGATGGCTTGTGCACGCCCGGTGTCTTGCCCCACACGACACTCATGATCAGCCAGCGTCCGTTCCATCGGGTCAGCTGCAGATAGTCGACGCCGTACCAGGTGGCGATCCTGGCGGTCGCGGCGTTGGCGTAGACGTCGAGCACGGTGACGTCGTGCCGCTGCATGGCGACGGGCACCTCCCCGTGGCCTTGCCGGGTAAGTTCGAGCAACTGCCTGGCGTCCACGTCCTGGTCCAGCACGCTGCGCCCGGTGGACGCATCGGTACCCACGTGGCGCATCGTGAAGCTCGGGTGCAGTACCGCGGCCATGCGCTGCGCATTGCCGGTGTACCAGGCCTCCTCGAACTCCAGTGCGCTGTGCCTGATCGCGGTAGCGGCGCTGTCGTGCGTTGCGACGGCTGCGTGCGCCGCGAGAGCGCAAGGCAACTGCGCCCACAGCATGCAGAGGGCGGCGACGGCAAGCGTGCGTGGCTTCATGGATCGGTCCTTCAGGGGATGGCACGGGCACTCTAGTCGCCGGGTTTTCATTGGACAAATGGAATGTCATGATGGTTTTGATCCATATTTCGAATGTGAATGCCGCGATGGAACTGAAGCATCTGAGGCTGGTCAGTGCGATCGCCCGGCACGGCGGGCTGACCGCGGCGATGGATGAGCTCCATCTGTCGCAGCCGGCGCTCAGCCAGCGCCTCACGTCACTGGAAAAGGAACTGGGCGTGGCGTTGTTCTCGCGGGTCGGTCGCAGGATGGTGCCGACCGCTGCCGGCGAACTTGTGCTGGATATGGCGCGCGAGGTACTCGACAAGACCCACCAGCTCGAGGCCAGGCTCAAGGCGATATCGCGTGGTGAACGTGTCTTGCGCCTGGGCGTGCAGTGCTACACCGCGTTGCACTGGCTGCCGGCCATCATGGCTGCGTTCGGCCGCAAGCATCCGCGCACACGGCTGGTGTTCGTCAGCGAAGCGACCCACGACGTGGAGCAGGCCTTGATGCAGGGGCGCATCGACGTGGGGGTGGCGCACTCCGTACCCGAGTCCGCGTACTTCCGGCGAATCCGGCTCTTCACCGACGAACTGGTGGCGATCGCACCAAGCGGGCACCGCCTTGCCGGGTGCGCCGCGATCGAGCCGGGAGACCTGGCCGGCGAGGTGGTCTACCTGCACAAGTCGCCGGCCCAGCGCCCCGGTCGCGCGGCCGATTTCCTGGCGCATGCAGGCCGCGTCGCGGCGTCGCTGGAACCGATCCAGTGGACCGACCCGATCCTGGAATTCGTGCGCGCCGGCATGGGGGTCGGCATCGTTCCCGCCTGGGTACTGCCGCCCCGCCTGCGCAGCCGCCTGCATGTGTCCCGGCTGGCCGCCAAGGGCATACGACGCGAATGGGTCGCCCTGACCCTGTTTGCGCACAAGAGCACGCCCGATATGCGCGACCTGCTGGAAGTGCTGAAGGCAGCGCCTGGCTGACCCTCTGCAAGCGAGGTCTGGATCGTCTCTCCACCCGTTAAAAGAAAAAGCGCGCCGGGTCGCCCCGGCGCGCTTTTGATTCCACCGATCGGATCAGCCCACGCCGATCAGAATCCCGGCGGCCGCTCTCCGGCGACCGCCACCTTCGTCTCCAGCGCGCGGCCGACGCGGCCCAGCGTGCCTTCCTCGAACAGGCGGCCGATCAGGGTGACGCCGTAGGGCACGCGGTGCGGCTTGCTCAGCTTCGGCAGCGGGTGCTGCGGGTCGGGCGCCCAGTCGCTGCGCACCTGGCTTACTTCGACGAAGCCGGTGCGCAGGGTCAGCGAGGGCTGGCCGGTCATGTTGGAGATCACCATCATCTCGTCGCGCAGCGAGGGCACCAGCAGCAGGTCCACCTCGCCCATCACGCGCTCCATCTCCATCGCCACGCGGCGGCGCATGCGGTCGGCCTGCACGAAGTCCACGGCGGAAAGGAAGCGCGACTCGCGGAACAGGTTGGGCCAGCCGTCCGGGGTCTGCACGCGCATCTGGTCGGCGGCGCCGGAGAGGGTGAGCTCCTCGAAGGCAGCGGCGGATTCGGCGAACAGCAGCAGGTTGAGGTCGTCGTACGGCCAGTCGGGTAGCGACACCTCGGTCGGCACCAGGCCGAGTGCGCGCAGCTGGTCGAGCGCGGCGCGGTCCAGGTCGGTGGCCGGCGCTTCTTTCATCCACCCGGGGAAGTAGCCGACCTTGAGGCCCTTGATCGAAGCGCCCGCGTCGTAGTCGAAGTGCGCCGCCACGCTGGCGGTGTCGCCCGGATCGGTGCCGCGGATGGTGTCGAGCACCAGCATGGTGTCCTCCACCGTGCGGGTGATCGCCCCGAGCTTGTCCATGGTCCAGCACAGCGTCATCGCGCCGGTGCGCGGCACGCGGCCGTAGGTGGGGCGCAGGCCGGTGGTGCCGCAGCGCATGCACGGGCTGATGATGCTGCCCTGGGTTTCGCTGCCGATGGCGAACGCCACCAGGCCGGCGGCGGTGGCCGAGGCCGGGCCGGCGCTGGAGCCGGAGGCGCCTTCCTTGAGCAGCCACGGGTTCATGGTCTGGCCGCCGAACCAGATGTCGTTGAGCGCCAGCGCGCCCAGGCTGAGCTTGGCCACCAGCACCGCGCCCGCCTCGTTGAGCTTGCGGGTGACCGCGCCATCGTCCTTCGGCACGCGGTGCCTGAACGGCTCGGCGCCATAGGTGGTGGGGATGCCGGCGGTGTCGAGCAGGTCCTTGGCGCCCCACGGTATGCCGTGCAGCGGGCCGCGGTAGTGACCGGCGGCGATCTCCCTGTCGGCCTGCGCGGCCTGCTTCAGCGCGTGCTCCTCGCACAGCGTGATGACGCAGCGCAGCTCAGGGTCGTAGCGCTTCAGGCGCTCGAGGTAGATCTTCGTCAGCCGGGTGGAGCTGAGCTTGCGCGCATGGATCCACGCACCGAGCTGGGCGACCGGGGCGAAGGCGATGTCCTCGTCCTTCGCGGGCAGCGGCGCAGCCGCCACCTTCGACGGCAGGAAGCGGTCGCGCGCGGGGCCGACATGCGTGCGACCCATCGCCGGGAACCAGGTAGTGGCGGGCGCCAAGCCCTCTTTCAGCGCCACCTTGCGTGGGCCGGTGC
>JAJZET010000224.1 GCA_021805685.1 Pseudomonadota bacterium | reverse complement strand
GCTGGGTACGCCGTAGGCGGTTCGACGCGGCGAGGCGCGTGCCTTTCGGGAATGGCCGGGCCGGATCGAGCCCTTGCCCCCGGGCCGCCGCGTCGCGCTGGCGCGCGTAGTGCCGCTGGTAGCGTCTCAGGCGCTTCTGGTGGTGGCTGAGGTGCTTCGGCGCGGCGATGATCGCGCCGGTGCTCAGCGCTGCGGTGTCCTTCAGTCCCAGGTCGACGCCGATGGCCGGCACAGCTGCGGCAACCGTTGTCGGTGCTGGCACGCCGTCAGCGGTGAAGCACGCGAACCATCGTCCTGCGCCGTCGCGGCTCACGGTCACCGACCGCAACCGGCCCGGCATCGGCTCGGTCACCCGGAAGCGGACCCGGCCGATGCCGTCCAGCTGCACGCTGCCACGCTTACCCTGGAGGGTCACGAGCCCCAATCGGCGCTGATCCAGCGTGAACCGCGCCGACTGCACCGTGCCAAAGCGCCTGCGCCGTGGCCGCCTCGCCCGACCGCTAAAGAAGTTGCGCCAGGCCGTGTCGAAGTCCCGCAGCGTCTGGTTGAACGGTTCGCGTGGCAGCGTGGCCAGCCAGGCCGTTTCCGGCGCCTGCCGCAGCGCGGTGTACCGGCGCGACAGGTCGATGCCCGACAGCTTCGTGCCGTCCGCGCGCCAGGCCGCATCCTTCTCCCGCAGCGCCCAGTTCCACGCCCACCGCCGCGCACCGAACAGCCGCGACAGCACCCGCGCCTGCACCGGCTTCGGCGACAGCCGCACGCGGTACGCGCGCTCGAGGGTCGGTGCGTCGGTCATGGAGGCGTTGTATCAGCCGGACCGCTCATAGGTTGAGACAGCTGGCCAATCGCCGCCGCACGTCCGCCTCGCTCCGCCTGATCGCCGAAGCGGCTGCACGCGGGCCGCATGCGGCACGCTCCGATTCGACTCCGGGGGGGCCGGCGGGGTCTTCGTCGTCCGTGACTCATCCGTCGCGCGCGGAGTGGTGCCGGTGAAGGTGAGCCCCTGCAGCACGCCGTCGCGCATTGCCTGGATGGCGGGCTGGCCCGGCGCCGCGGCCCAACAGGAGACTCTGGGCCGGCACCTCGAACACGGCAGCCAGTGCCCGCAGGGACTCGGTGGAGACCTTGGTGCCCGATTCCAGGCGCTGGATGGTGCGCAGGTTCAGGCCGCTGAGCTCGGCCACCTGCTCCTGTGACCAGTGGCGGGCGGCGCGCAGCTCGCGGAGTCGATGGCTGTCGATGTGCATGGATGCTCCTCGGCATCGGGTATTCGGGGTTCCGCCATCGTCCTGCCGAATGCCCGGTTTGCGTGACGACAGCGACCCGAAACGGCTACGACTCCTGCCTGCTGCACCCCCGGCAGGAAGGCCTGGTTGGATCCAACCGGCCGGCCGCGGCAACCAGATCCGATCCCGTTGCGTTGTCCGAACGTTACCTGGCACGGCTCCAGGCGCGTTTCGTTGGACGGATCGGGCTCAGGCGGCGGCGTACTCGCCCATGCGGATGGCCGGGCGGATCGGCAGCGTGCGATCGCCGGCGATGAGCTGCAGTTCGCCGTCCTGGATCAGGCATTGCAGGCGCATGGCGCGCTCGCACAGGGCGGCCAACGGCTGCAGGTCGTCGTGGTCGATGGCGAGCACGCTGAGATTGCCGTGGCGGGCGAGCGTGCCGGCGATCCTGTTCCACCAGACATCGACGGACTGGCCGCCATAGGCCAGCACCACCACCTGCCGCGACTGGTTGCAGGCCTTGCGCAGGCGCGTTTCGTCCGGTAGCCCGACGTCGATCCACAGTTCGATCTCGCCGGTGTAGGCCTTGCGCCACAGCGCCGGCTCGTCCGTGTCGCTGAGCCCCTTGCCGAACTCCAGCCGCTCGTCGGCATACAGCGCGAACGCGAGCAGGCGCACCATCAAGCGCTCCTCGGTTTCCGATGGATGCCGCGCGAGGGTCAACGCATGGGTCGCGTAGTAGTGCCGATCCATGTCGCTGATCGACAGCTCGGCCTTGTGGATGGTGGCGGTGAGGGCCATGGGGGCGTTCGATGGGTGTGAACCGGCCATTCTACGCGGCGTTGCCTCCACGGGAGGGCATGCTGTCGCAGAGAGAGTGGCGCCGGCGCACTGCCCGGGAAATTGCTCCGACACTTCACTCCCGGGCATCCGCTAGAGATGGCTGGCGAAGAACGTCTCCGCGGTGGCGATCGCCGTGGCGTGGATGCGCCATCACGATTACAGGTAGACGCGCATCACCATATCGTTGCCGGCATTTTCGGCAGTGGGCTTGTACGTCCGCGCGAAATAGTCGAGCAAGGGATCGGTGCCGGCTGCGGCAATAGGCATGCGGGTTTCGGTGAAATAGCCGACCGCCTTCGAGCCGGCTTTCGACGGACATGTCCGCAATGCGGTCGCTGCCGGCGACTCCGTGGGGGCGTCGGGCCGCACCGTGCATGTGGGTACCTCGATGGCGCCACGGAACTCGACGGTCCCGCTTTCGGCCCATGCCGCCGGCGCCAGCAGCGCCAGCATGGCTGCAACATCGGTCAAGACGTGATGCATTGCGCTGCTCATCGGAAGCCTCGCCTTCCGCCGATGGCCGACTCGCATGGAGCGGCCTTTCCTCGGTGGCGCGTCAATGATGGCGCGCATGCCTCCTGGCGAAATGATCTCGATCATCTGGCGGGTGGGTATTCGCCCCCGGCATCTCGATATTGTGACGCAGTGGGCGTTATGCCGGTTTCATCCGCGGGGCGAACATCGAAAAGGGAGTGGCGCGTGCCCTTCCCGGCGCAGGGGCGCGCTGCGCTAGAGGCGTGTCCGCGGGCTTCAGTCCATGCCCCGGTCCGTGTCGGCGGCGGCCTGTTCCGCCGCCAGGCCGGGCTCCCTCCGCGCGACGCCGGATGACAGGGTGACGCGGATGTCGGCCCGGGGGGCGAGCGCGATCGGCAGCGTTGCCACGCTGTCGCGCAGGCGTTCGGCCAGCGCGTGGCCGGTGGCGAGGTCGGTGTCCGGCAGGCGTGGCATGCGCGGCGTATTGAGGCGGGAGTGAGTAGACAGTGGCGCGGCCGGTTCGGGAGGGCGGGCAACGCAGCAGGACCCGATGCCATCGCGCCTCTGCGTGTGACCGGTCTCGAGCCGTCCTCAGGAGAGAAACTTCACCAGGAACTGCCGCTTCGCTTCGGGCGGCTTGCGGAGCGCATCGAGCAGGCGACCCTCGTCGTCGCTCAGGCGCTGGTAGACGGCGCTGGTTTCTCCCACGCCCAGCGGGATGGCCCCCCGCCCGGTGGCCAGCCATTCCGGGCTCACGTCGGAGTCCCTGGCCAGTTCAATGATGCGGGAGAGTTCGGGCAGGGCGAGACCGGTGAGCCACTTGCGGGCGGTTTCGCGCGAGACCGCATAGCGGTCGGCCAGGGCGCCGGTCCTGCCGAGTTCCTGCTCGAGACCGGTCCGGTCCAGTCCAGCGCCTTTCGCAGGCGATCCACGAAGTGCTCGTAGGATGCGGTCCCGTGGTCGCCGCATCGCCGGTTGCGCGGGGTGGCGATGCTTGGCAGTGCGCTCCATTGTTGCGTATGCGCGTTGGGTGAAAAGCCATTTTTGGTTTTTGGCATTGGCACGTTTCGGTTGCATGGTGGTGATGGGATGCGGGGGCGACAGAGCGGCAGGAGCATGCCTTCCCCGCGCAACGATCGCCGCAGGCCTCGTAGTTCGAGCTGCCGCGCCGCCGTCGCTGCCGCGCGGCCAGGCAGGGGATGGCGGCACCCGGTTTAGCGATGCGTCGATCTGCGGTCCCGCCATTCGTCGTTACCCCGAAGCCGGCATCCGGCCGGACACGACCCATCCGCCAACTTCGGGAAACCCGCCATGCGACTCCTCGCACCCACGCTGCTGCTCGCCGTTCTTCCGGTGATGGCATCGGCCACGCCGCTGCATTTCACCCTCGATCCAGACCACACCTATCCCAGCTTCGAGGCCGATCACATGGGCCTGTCGATCTGGCGCGGCAAGTTCGATCACAGCACCGGTACCGCTACGCTCGATGCGACCGCCAAAACCGGCACGGTGGATGTCAGCGTGGATATCGCCAGCATCGACTTCGGCAACCCGGCGCTGAACAAGGTGATGCTGGGTGCCAAGGCGCCGATGTGCCAGAGCGAATGCGGCACCTTCTTCGCGACGAAATACCCGACGGCGCGCTATCGGGGCCGGCTGGCGGATTTCGTCGACGGCGCGCCGACCAGGGTGATCGGCCAGCTGACGATGCACGGAGTGACCCGGCCGCTGACGCTGGCCATCGACCGCTTCAAATGCATCCCCGATTTCATGCTCAAGCCGCGACTGCGTTGCGGTGCCGATGCGCTGGGAACGTTCCAGCGCGATGCGTTCGGACTCGACGGCGGCAAGTCGTTCGGCATGGACATGAAAGTGACCCTGCGCATCCAGGTCGAAGCGGTGCAGGACCCATGAAACCAGTCGAACGGGCAGGCTGAGCCGCCATGCACATCCGTGTCGCCAGCCATTCGAGCAGACCTCAGTCGGGGTCCTTGTCGAAACGCGTGATCCCCTCGGGCAACTGCACCCAGGGGTGCCGGCGGCACTCGTAGACCGAATCCTCGGGTGGCGGGAAGCCGGGATCTGCGAAGGCGCCCACGGCCACCATCACGAAGGCGTCGTTGCCCTCCTCGGTGTGGAACACCGGGCTGCCGCACACCGGGCAGAAGCGGAAGCGGAAGCGCGCGCCCTGGTCGCCGGTGCGTACGAACTCGGTGGCGGTGCCTTCGACCTTCCATGGCGCGGCATAGCCGGCCAGCGCAGCGAACACGCTGCCAGTGCGCTTCTGGCAGGCCAGGCAATGGCAGACGCCGGTGCCGAGGGTCGGGCCCTGCACCTCGATGCGCAGTTGCCCGCAATAGCAGGACGCGGTGCGGCTTTCCATACGATACCTCAGCGACGGGGGATGGCTCGTGCACGACGAGCGGCAGCGAGGTTCCCGTCTTTTATCCCCTGGAACTCCATCGGCGACAGGGCCGAAAGACACACCGGACGGCGCGTAGCGTGCGTTTGCGGAACGCGTCATGGCACGTTCCGCAAACGCACCGGGGGGTATCCCGAAAAAGATGCCGGCGACAGGCCGCAACTACTGCCAGGCCGCCACGGCTGTCGCCGGAACCATTCCACCCTGCGCCATCCGCCAGGTCGGCGAATGGCGTCAACCCGGGATCAGGACCAGAGCAGGCGGCCGAAGAAGGTGAGGGTGCGATCCCACGCGTGCTCGGACCACACCGCATCGTGCTGGGTGCCGGGGATGCGCCCGGGGCCCACGGCGGTCTCGTTGGCAAAGCCGTGGTGGGCGAGGTAGCGGTGGAAGTCGAGATCCGCGCCGGCCTCCCGGAGCTTGGCCTCCAGCGCATCCGCGTTGGCGATCGGGAAGAACGCATCCTGCGTGGCCCAGTGCGCCTGCACCGGTACCTTGATGGTGCTGGCGTCGATGTACTCCAGCGGTGGCATGCCGTACCAGACCACGCCCGCGGCCAGGTCGCGGTTCTGGCCCAGCGCCAGCAGGGTGAGCGCGCCGCCCATGCAGAAGCCGGTGATGGCGACCTTGGCCGAACGCTGCTTGAGGTAGGCCACTGCGCCGGCGATGTCCTGCGACACCGCATCGCCGAAGTTAAGGCCTTCCATCAGGTGGTGGGCCTCCTCTTCCTCCACGGTGCTCTTACCGCGGTAGAGGTCGGGCACCAGGGCGAGGTAGCCGCAGCGGGCGAGTCGGTCGGCCACGCCGCGGATCTGGTCGTTCAATCCCCACCATTCCTGGATGACGACGATGGCTGGCGCGCCCTGCGGCTGCGCGGGGCTGGCCAGGTAGCCCTGGACTTCCTGCCCGTCAGGGCGCTTGAAACCGATCATGGATCCGTTGTGTTTCACGGCAATGCCTCGTTGCTGGAAAAGACCAAAGGTTAATCGATGCGGGCGGCGCGGCGACGGCCGCGTCGGCACCATCGCCTGGCCAGGCGGCGCAGTCGGCGCAGGAGGGGGAGGGGGCTTTGCGCCGCCTGACCAGGACATGCCCTCTACGGCCGGGTCGGCGTTTTGGATGCATGGCCGGTGCTCGAGCCGCCGTACCCGGCGGGCGACGTCCGGACGTACAGGTGCATGTCGGGGTGACTTCGGCGCGACAAGGGGCGAGGCGTCGGCTTTCCCGCCGGGCCATCGCGCAAGTGCACTCTGGCGCGCTGTTTCGTCTGGGCGTTTGCTTCAGCATGGTTGGCTGTTTTCCACGGCGCCGGGAAGAAGCGCCGGCGCACGCCTCGCAGGTTTCGTCCGGTCGCCGCGAGGGCCACCGGACGAAGCTTCAGGCAGCCACGTCCACCAGCACCAGTTCGGCATCGTCCAGCGCGGTGACGCGCAGGGTGGTTTCGTCGCGGATCGCCGCGCCGTCGCGGGCTTCCAGCTTCACGCCGTTCAACGCCACCGCGCCGCGGGCCGGCACCAGATAGCCGTAGCGACCGGGGGCCATGGCGTACTCCGCCGTCTCGCCAGCCTTCAGCGTGGCGCCGAGCACGCGTGCATCGGTGCGCAGGGGCAGCGCGTCGGCATCGCCGGGGATGCCGCTGGCCAGGGCCACGAAGCGCCCGGCACGTTCGCCCTTGGGGAAGGGCCGCGTGCCCCATGACGGCGGTTGGCCGTGTGCGTCGGGGATGATCCAGATCTGGAAGATGCGTGTGGTCTCGCTCTCCATGTTGTATTCGGCATGGGTGATGCCGCTGCCCGCGCTCATCACCTGCACGTCGCCGGCCACCGTGCGGCCCTTGTTGCCGAGGTTGTCCTGATGGCTGATCGCACCTTCGCGCACGTAGGTGATGATCTCCATGTCCGCATGCGGATGCGGCGGAAAGCCGGTGTGCGGCGCGATGGTGTCGTCGTTCCACACGCGCAGCGCGCCCCAGCCCATGCGCGCCGGGTCGTGGTAGCCGGCGAACGAAAAGTGGTGCTTCGCGTCGAGCCAGCCGTGGTCGGCGCCGCCAAGGCGGTCGAAAGGCCTGCGTTCGATCATGGGAATGCCCTCTGGATGGATGCGCACAGCATGGGGCCTGGCATGGTGCAGGAGAACCGCCCATCGGTGAACGGATTGTTCCGTGGCGGAGCGCAGTGGCGTGGGAGGGGGAGAGCGCCGGATCTCCTGCCGGACGCAACGCGCACAGCGGGAAGAGAGGGTTCTGGCGAAACTTGCCGGTCTCGGCACGCCGGCCGTCTTCCTCGGTGGAGGCGGATACGGCAAGGACAGCGCACGGGCGATGGCGAACAGCATCGCCGCACTTTACGACCGATAGGTCGTCGAACGGGCCTGCGTTCTCCGGCGCGGAGCCGGGTAGCCCGCCTCAGCCTGACGTCTGTTGCGCGTTGAATACCGCCAACTGGGCGGCGAAGGCGCGCTGGAACGTCGGCC
>JAJZET010000036.1 GCA_021805685.1 Pseudomonadota bacterium | reverse complement strand
CCTACCGCGTGTTCACACCGTACTGGCGCAAGCTGCGGGCGCAGTTGCCGGATGAGCCACCGTTGCCGGCGGCGCGCGCCCGTGGGTGGTTGCGCTTGCCCGGCAGCCTGCCGCTGGAGGCGCTGCAGCTTTTGCCACGGCTACCCTGGGACGGCGGCCTGGCCGGACAATGGCAGCCCGGCGAGGACGGCGCGCAGGAACTGCTGGAGGTGTTCGCCGACGATGCCCTGGCCGGCTACGCGGACGGCCGCAACCTGCCCGCACGCCACGGCACCTCGCGCCTGTCGCCGCACCTGCATTTCGGCGAGGTCACGCCGCGCCAGATCCGACATGCCCTGCAGCTGCACGCCGAACGCATCGACGCGCGACGCCGGCCCGATCCCGAACCTTATCTGCGCGAGCTGGGCTGGCGCGAATTCGCGCACCACCTGCTCTACCACTTCCCCGACACGCCCAGCGAAAACTTCAACCCGCGCTTCGATGCCTTCCGCTGGGCCGACGACGATGCCGCCGCCCTGCATCGCTGGCAGCGCGGCCGCACCGGCGTCCCGCTGGTGGACGCCGGCATGCGCGAACTGTGGCACACCGGCTGGATGCACAACCGCGTACGCATGGTCGCGGCGAGCTTTCTCACCAAGAACCTGCGCCAGCACTGGCACCACGGCGCCCGCTGGTTCTGGGACACGCTGGTGGACGCGGACCTCGCCAACAACACGCTGGGCTGGCAGTGGGTCGCCGGTTGCGGCGCCGATGCCGCGCCGTATTTCCGCGTGTTCAACCCCTACTCGCAGGCGGCGAAGTTCGATCCCGAGGCGGCCTACCTGAAGCTCTGGCTGCCCGAGTTGGCCGCGTTGCCGGCGAAGCTGCTGCACGAGCCGTGGCGCGACCCGGCGGCACTCGCCGCCTGCGGCTATCCCGCGCCCATGGTGGACGTCGGCGCCACGCGCGAGGCGGCGCTGGACGCATGGCAGGCATTGCCGTCCCGCTGACCGGACCGCGCCGACGGGGCATCCAATCGGGCCGCCCCACCGTATGCACGAAGGCGGCAACGGGTGCCGCGCCACTGCCGGGTATCGACGTGAAACGCATGAGCACCATCCTCGCCATTGCCCTGCTGGCCATGCTCTCGCTGACGGCATGCGCGGGCACGACCGATCCGATCCCGCCGGTACACGGCGTGGACCTGTCCCGCTACATGGGCCGCTGGTACGTGATCGCCTCGATTCCCACCCGCTTCGAGCGCGGCGGCCACAACCCCGTGGAGACCTACAGCCGCAACGCGGACGGCACGATCTGCACCTGGTTCCGCCAGCGCCCCGGCAGTTTCGAGGCGCCGGTGAAGCTGATCCATTCCACCGCCAGCGTGGTGCCGGGCAGCGGCAACGGTGAATGGCGGGTGCGCTTCTTCGTGTTCCTGCGTACCCAGTACCTGGTCGGCTGGCTGAAGCCGGACTACAGCCAGGTAATGGTGGTGCGCGATGCACGCGACTACCTCTGGTACATGGCGCGCACGCCGCAGGTTTCCGACGCCGACTACCGGGCCATGCTGAATCGCGCCAGGAGCATGGGCTACGACGTCGCCAAGATCGTGAAGGCGCCGCAGCGCTGGCCGGAGAACAACCCGGATAGCCAGACCTTCGGCGGTACCTGCCCATGAGATACCTGGTCGCGTTGCTGGCCTGGGCGATGCCAGCGGTGGCCTGGCTGTCCAACAGCGGACTGCTCGGGCCCACCAACGGCGCGATTTCCGACCGTTATCCGACCCTGATCGTGGCCGCGGGCTACGCATTTGCGATCTGGGGCCCGATCTTCCTGCTGGACGTGCTCTACGGCACCTGGCAGTGCCTGGACCGTCGGAACGACCCGGCCTTGCGGCGGATCCGGCCGTTGACGGCGGCGGGCTTCGCGCTGACGTCGCTGTGGATGGTGGTGTTCTCGCTGCAATGGTTCTGGCTGGCACTGGCCATCATCTGGGGCAGCCTGGCCTGCCTGCTGGCTGCCGCATGGCAGGTCTCGCGCACGGGCCGCCACGCACGCGGCCCGTGGTGGCAATGGGTGCCGCTGTCGCTGCACGCGGGCTGGGTATCGCTGGCGGTATTCCTCAACGTGGCGCAGGTGATCGTGGCCTTCCGCCTGCTCCCGCTCGCCCACATGCTGCCGTGGACGCTGGCGCTGTTCGCGCTGGCGGCCTTACTGGTGCTGACCGCCATCACCCGCATGGCCGGCAATCCCTGGTACGCGTCGGCGGTGGTCTGGGGCCTGCTCGGCGTGTACGCCAGGCAGCATGCGTCAGACTTGGCCGGCGCCGGCGTCGCCGCATGGGCCGCCCTGATCCTGGCCGGCGTGGTAACGGCATGCTCGCTGTGGCACAGCCTCGGAATGCGGCGCCAGCCATCGGCGCGCTTCGACTGACCGGCGCCACCCGTGACCGTGCTGCGCCTGCTGCTGGGCGACCAGTTGAACCCTCAACACGCGTGGTTCGCGAGTGTCGATCCCGACGTGCTCTACGTGCTGATGGAGGTGCGCCAGGAGACCGACTACGTCCTGCACCACGCGCAGAAGGTCCTGGCCATCTTCGCCGCCATGCGCGAGTTCGCGCGGCAGCTGCAGGTGGCCGGACACCGGGTGCGCTACCTCGCGATCGACGATCCGGACAACCGGCATGCCATCCCTGACAACCTGGATCGCCTGATCGGCGAGTCCGCTGCCACCGCGTTCGAATACCAGGCCCCGGACGAGTGGCGCCTGGACCGGCAGCTCGCCGACTACGCGCACGGGCTGGGCATCCCGGCACGTCTGGTGGATAGCGGGCATTTCCTCACCCGGCGCGAGGATGCCGCCGCGTTCTTCGGTACGCGTCGGCGCTGGACGATGGAGCCGTTCTACCGGCAGATGCGCCGGGTGCACCACGTGCTGATGGAACCGGACGGGCAGCCGGCCGGCGGGCGCTGGAACTTCGACGCCGCCAACCGCAAGGCCTGGCCCGGCACGCCGGCCGAGCCGCCGGATCCGCGAGCCCGCCACGACCATCGCCTGTTGTGGGAGCGCATCGTCGCCGCCGGCGTGCCCAGCTTCGGCCAACCGCAGGCGGAGGACTTCCGCTGGCCGCTGAACCGCACGGAGGCGCTGCTGCAGCTGGATGCCTTCGTGCGCAACGCCTTGCCGTATTTCGGCGACTACCAGGATGCGATGAGCCGTCATGCGCGGCAGCTGTTCCACTCGCTGCTTTCCTTTGCGCTCAACGTCAAGATGCTCTCGCCGCGCGAGGTGATCGCGCGCGCTGAAGCCGCGTGGCACGCGGGCGAGGCGCCGTTGGCCGCGGTGGAGGGTTTCGTGCGGCAGATCCTCGGCTGGCGGGAATACGTACGCGGCGTCTACTGGGCGCGCATGCCGGCCTATGCCACGGGCAATTTCTTCGACCACGCGCGCCGCCTGCCGCACTGGTTCTGGACCGGCGACACGCGCATGAACTGCCTGCGCCACGCCATCACGCAGTCGCTGGAAAATGCCCACGCCCACCACATCCAGCGACTGATGCTGATCGGCAACTTCGCCCTGCTGGCCGGACTCGATCCCGACGCGTTGCACCGCTGGTACCTGGGCATCTACATCGACGCCTTCGAATGGGTCGAGCTGCCCAACACGCTGGGCATGAGCCAGTTCGCCGACGGTGGCCTGCTGGCCACCAAGCCCTACGTTTCCGCCGCTGCCTACATCCACCGGATGGGCGACTACTGCAGCGGCTGCCATTACCAGCATGCGGACCGCACGGGGGAACGCGCCTGCCCGTTCAATGCCCTGTACTGGGATTTCCTGGCGCGCCAGCGCGCGCGCCTCGCGCGCAATCCTCGCCTGGCGATGCCGTACCGGCAGATGGACCGCACGGCGCCGGCACGACTCGGCGAGCTGCGTGCACGCGCCGCAGCGCTGCTGTCCCGCCTGGACGAGCTGTGACCGCCACCGGTTCGACGGGATCCAACGCGCGCCCGGCTACGTAGAAACACGGGTAGCCCCCGATGTGCCTGCACGCCGGGACTCCGTCCCGCCAGCGACCGAGGAAAACCATGTCCACGCCCATGCCGAATATCCCGCACCTCTCCCACCTGCCCGCCGCCCCGGTTTCGCAGCGCGTCGGCGAGCGCCTGCGCGTCGCGGGCGCACGATTCCACGCCAACGACAACATCGCGGACTACCTGGAAGCCGGGGAACTCGAGGCGATCGAGCAGGAAGTCGCCTGCAAGGCGCAAGCGCTGCTGCGCGCGCTGGTGATCGACGTCGAGCACGACCACAACACGCGTGAAACCGCGCGCCGGCTCGCCAAGATGTTCGTGCGGGAAGTATTCGCCGGGCGCTACCAGTCGGCGCCTGCGGTCACCGAGTTTCCCAACGCGGAACGCCTGAACGAGCTCATGGTGGTGGGGCCCTTGCGCGTGCGCAGCGCCTGCTCGCACCACCTGTGCCCGATCATGGGACGCGTGTGGATCGGCGTGCTGCCGAATGCCGGTTCCAACCTGATCGGCCTTTCCAAGTACGCCCGGCTGGTGGACTGGGTGATGAGCCGCCCGCAGATCCAGGAGGAGGCCGTGAGCCAGATCGCCAACCTGCTGGAACAGCGCCTGCAGCCCGACGGCATCGCCGTGGTGATGGAGGCGGACCACTATTGCATGCATTGGCGCGGCGTGAAGGACGACGAAGCGCGCATGACCAACAGCGTGATGCGCGGGGCGTTCCTCGGCGATCCGTCGCTGCGCAAGGAGTTCCTGAGCCTGCTGCCCCGGCACGGGGCATGAACCCGACCGGCCGGGTCAGCGCGCTGCGAAGGCGCTGATCTGCCGGTTCTCCACGATCGGCGGATAGGGCGCTCCGGCGCGCACCAGCGCCAGCATGCAGCGCCCCACCGCTTCGGTGGTGGTGAAGCTTGCCGGCATCAGCCTCTCCGCCAGCGCCAACACCGGCGTGCCCAGCCCGTAGATGACGCGCCGGATGCGGTGCGGCGAGCGTTCGCCCTGGGTTGGCCGGATCCCGCCCGGGCGTAGGCAGGTGGAAGCCAGGCCAGCCCGGCCGGGCACCTGCTCCGCCTGGCCCTTGACGCGCAGGGGCATCCAGCGGCTGCCCGCGTCGGCAGCCGCGCCGGACACGTAGACCAGGTAGCCGCCAGCATTGGCCCTGGCGAACGCCGACGACACACGCTCCAGCACGCCGACGGTGGCCTCCCGGTACGCCTGCTCGGAAAGCAGCAAGGGCAGCGGTCCGGCGCAGTAGAGGCAGGCGTCGAAGCCGCCGAGATCCAGCCGCTCCAGCACCGCGGTCGAGAACTCCGCTACCTGCATCACGCGAACGCGGGGTGACGCAGCGGGGAACGGACGGCGCACCAGCAGCGTCACCTGCGGCTCCCCGGGATCCTGCAGCAGCACCCTGAGCACCCCCTGCCCGACCAGCCCGGTCGCTCCCACCAGAAGAATATTCATTGCCCTTTCCCGCCTCAGCCTCGGCCGCGACAACGTCGCGAACAGTACTTCACGCTTTCCCAGTCACGCGACCACTTCCGCCGCCAGAGGAAGCTGCGCCCGCATGTCACGCAACGCTTGCTGGGCAGGTCCTGTTTGCTGCGCATGCGGGGCATCGGGGCGTCCTATTTCGAGGCGATCGCGCCGCGACCGCCATCGAGGCCCATGACCTGCCCGGTGATCCAGTCCGCCCGCGACGAGAGCAGGAAGGCCGCCAGATGCGCGGCGTCCTCCGGCTGCCCGAGCCGCGCCAGCGGATGCGTTGCGGCGATGGCATCGCGCATCTTTGGGCTGGCGACCATGCTGCCGGCCAGCGGGGTCTGCGTCAGCGACAGGGCCACGGCGTTGACGCGGATCGCAGGCGCGAATTCGGCGGCCAGAGAACGCGTCAGGCCGTCCACCGCCGCCTTGGCCATGCCGATGGAACTGTGCATCGGAAAGCCGCGCGCGGCGGCCACCGAGGAAAACAGCACCACCGACGCACTCCCGGTGCTGGCCCGCAGGGCCGGCAACGCCGCCTGGATCGCCAGCGCGGCGCCCGCGGCGTTCAGGCGATAGTCGCGCTCCAGATCGGCGGTGGTGATCCGCGCCAGCGGCCGGAGGTTGATGCTGCCCACGGCGTACACCAGTCCGTCCAATGTCCGTGGCGCGCGCTCGGCGACGCGGGCGAAGGAGGCATCGTCGAGCACGTCCGCTGCCGTCCAGTCCGATCCCAGTTCTTGAGCCAGCGCTTCCAGGCCGGCCGCGTTTCTCGCCACCAGGTGCAACCGGTGGCCTTCGCTGGCGAGCATTCGCGCCAGGCACGATCCGACGCCGCCGGTGGCTCCGTAGATCAGGAAGGCAGAAGACACGGCAAGCTCCCGAGGAAGTGTTGCCGCCTCTTACGTGGATCGGGCCCCGGCGGATGCAGGTCGAGCCGATATCCGTCGCCATCGGTGCCGGGATTTACCGACGCCAGGACGCCAGGCGTTTGCCGCTGCTGCGAAGCCCCACCTGTTCAGGCGCGGAGGACGGCCCTCAAGGCCGTGCCGGGCTCGAACAGGCCGGCCCCGTTGACGACGAACCGTACGCCGGCGACGAGGGCTGCCACGAGCAAGGCTGCCGGTGCCGGGCACGGCGACCGGTATCGCCCGTGCCCGGCAGGATCACAACCCGACCAGCGGCTGCAGCTTACGCGCCAGCCAGCCGGGGAAGCGCAGCGGTGCATCCAGCGCGGCCACGCAGACGCAGGGCACGCCGGGCGCAGTGATCGGTTGGTGCTGGATCTCGTTGTCGAGGTCGGCGACGTCGCCGGGCGCATAGTGGCCGAGCGCGTCGTTGTAGGCGCCCTGCAGGATCTGGGTGAGCTCGGTGCCCTGGTGGCTGTGGATCGGCATGCTCTTGCCCGGGGCGATCTTGAGCAGGATCAGCGTGTCGCCGCTGCCGCGCGCGGCGCGGATCATGTGCACGCCCGGCGCCATCCAGCGCCAGCGCAGCGCGCGCCAGGAACGCCCGAAATACGGCTGCAGCGGCCGCGGCAGGCAGTCCGCATCGACAGGCGCATCGATCGGTTGCAGGCGCCCGTCGGCCGCGTCCGCCTCGAGCTTCGGCTCCTCGTCCAGCAGGTCCAGCATCGCTTCGCGCAGTCGGGCGCCGCGTGCGGCGTCGGCGCCCGCGGCAGGCTGCTGCTGGCCCAGCAAGGCGCCACCGATGCGCTCGGCCTCGGACAGGCGCTCGCGGCAGAGTTCGCACACTTCCATGTGGGTGGCCGCGACGGCAGCCATCTCCGCCGACAGCGCGCCGGCGGCGAAACTCAGCACCGTGGCTTCGTCGAGATGATGGCGCGGGTTCATGCCTGCCCCCTCACGCCAAGCTGCAGGCGCTGGAACGCCCGGCGCAGGCTGGATTTCACGGTACCCAGCGGCATGCCGAGTTCGTCGGCGATCTCCTGGTGGGATTTGGCTTCGAAGTAGGACATA
>JAJZET010000074.1 GCA_021805685.1 Pseudomonadota bacterium | reverse complement strand
CGAGGCGCTGCGCGCCGGCGCGGAGATCTTCCACGCGCTGAAGGGCGTGCTGAAGGGCAAGGGCCTGAACACCGCGGTAGGCGACGAGGGCGGCTTCGCGCCGAACCTGCGCTCCAACATCGAGGCGCTGGACACCATTCTCGAAGCGGTGAACAAGGCCGGCTACAAGGTCGGCAGCGAGATCCTGCTGGGCCTCGACGCGGCCAGCTCCGAGTTCTTCAAGGACGGCAAGTACGACCTCGAAGGCGAGGGCAAGGTCTATACCCCCGAGCAATGGGTGGACGTGCTGGCCAGCTGGGCCAGGCAGTACCCCATCGTCACCATCGAGGACGGCATGGCCGAGGGCGACTGGGCCGGCTGGAAGCTGCTCACCGACACCATCGGCAAGAACGTCCAGGTGGTCGGCGACGACCTGTTCGTCACCAACCCGGCGATCTTCAAGGAAGGCATCGACAAGGGCATCGCCAACGCCATCCTGATCAAGGTCAACCAGATCGGTACGCTGTCCGAGACGCTCGAAGCCATCGCCATGGCCGATGCCGCCAGGTATGCGGCGATCATCTCGCACCGCTCGGGCGAGACCGAGGACACCACCATCGCCGACATCGCCGTGGCGACCACCGCGACCCAGATCAAGACGGGCTCGCTGTGCCGCACCGACCGCGTGGCCAAGTACAACCAGCTGTTGCGCATCGAGGAGGCGCTGGGTGCGTCGGCGGTCTATGCCGGCCGCAATGCCTTCCCGAATCTTGCCCAGCTGCCGGGCTGACGAGGACACGCATCGTCCATGCTGCGCTGGATCGCCCTCGTCCTGTTGCTGTTGCTGATCGGGCTGCAGGTGAAACTGTGGTCCGCGCACGGTGGCGTGCACGAGGTGGACGGCTTGCGCGCGGCCATCAAGAAGCAGGCCGACGAGAACGATCGCCTGCAACAGCGCAACCAGGCGCTGGCGGCCGACGTGGCCGACCTCAAGCACGGCAACCAGGCCATCGAGGCGCGCGCGCGCACCGGCCTGGGCCTGATCAAGCCCGGCGAGGTGTTTTACCAGGTGGACAACCAGCCGGCGGGCGCGAGCAGTACGCTGCCGCTGCCGCCGCCGGCCAGGCCCGTCGGCGCCGTGACCGGCGTCGTCGTGCGGTGAGCCGGGCCTTGTGGTGCGTCGTTCCGGCGGCCGGGCGCGGCATGCGGATGGGTGCGGATTGCCCCAAGCAATACCTGCCGCTGGCCGGCAAGCCGCTGATCGCGCATACGCTGGAGCGGCTGGCTGCGCATCCGCGCATCGCCGGCCTGATGGTGGTGCTCGGCGCGCAGGACGAACGCTGGCCCGGCATCGAGGCCTTGCACGGCAAACCCGTGCGCACCGCCATCGGCGGTGCCGAGCGCAGCGATTCGGTGCTGGCCGGTATTGAGTCCCTGCCTCCCGAGGTGGGTGGGGCCGATTTCGTGTTGGTGCACGACGCCGCGCGCCCTTGCGTGCGCGGCGCCGACATCGCACGCCTGATCGAGCTTGCCTCGGCGTCGGATGGCGGTCTGCTGGGCGCGCCGCTGCGCGATACGCTCAAGCGCGCCGGCGCAGGCGACGTCAGCGTGGCCACCGAACCGCGCGATCAGCGTTGGCGTGCGTTCACGCCGCAGATGTTCCGTCGCGGCGAGCTCGTCGCCGCGCTGCGTGCCGTGTCGCATGCTGGCCGCGCGGTCAGCGACGAGGCGATGGCGATGGAGCTGGCCGGCTTCCGCCCGCGGCTGGTCGAAGGCGCCGAAGACAACATCAAGGTCACCACGGCGGCGGATCTCGCGCTCGCCGAATTCCTGCTACCGAGGACGGCATGAGCTTCCGCATCGGCAACGGTTTCGACGTGCACGCCTTCGGCGAGGGCGACCACGTGACCCTCGGCGGCGTGCGCATTCCCCACGCGCGCGGCCTCATTGCGCACTCCGATGGCGACGTGGCGATCCACGCACTGTGCGACGCCATCTTCGGCGCGCTGGCGCTGGGCGACATCGGCAAGCACTTTCCGCCCGCCGACGAACGCTGGCGCGACGCCGACAGCCGCCAGTTCCTGCGTCACGCCGCGTCGCTCATGGCCCAACACGGTTATGCGTTGGGCAACGCCGACGTCACCGTGATCTGCGAATCCCCCAAGGTCGGCCCGCACGCGCAAGCCATGCGCGAGAACCTCGCCGTCGACCTCGGTTGTCGGCTCGACCAGGTCAGCATCAAGGCCACCACCACCGAAAAGCTCGGTTTCACCGGCCGCGGCGAAGGCATCGCCGCTCAGGCCTGCGTGTTGCTGATCCAAGGCTGAAACCCCGGTTCAATGACAGACCAAGAACTTCCCTTCGCCCATGGCACCGTCCCACCTTTGACGGCACGCCTTCGCGTTGCCCATGAAGATTTCCTCGTTGAGGAAATCCTGGGCTACGACGCCGACGGCAGCGGCGAGCACGCCCTGCTGTGGGTGGAAAAGCGCGGCGCCAACACCGACTGGCTGGCGCGGGAGCTGGCGAAATTCGCCGGCGTGCCGCCGCTGGCGGTGGGCTACGCCGGCCTGAAGGATCGGCACGCGATCACCCGCCAGGCCTTCACCGTGCAGCTCGCCGGCAAGCCCGATCCCGACTGGTCGGCCTTCCCGCACGACAACGTGAAAGTGTTGGCCGCCACGCGTCATGGTCGCAAGCTCAAGCGCGGCGCCCTGCGCGGCAACCGCTTCGTGCTGACGCTGCGCGAGGTGCAGGGCGAGCGCGGGCGCGCCGAGCAGGCACTGGCCGCCATCGCCGCCCGAGGCGTGCCCAATTATTTCGGCGAGCAACGCTTCGGCCGCGAAGGCGGCAACCTGGACCAGGCGCGTGCGATGTTCGCGGGGCGCCGGGTGGACCGCGACAAGCGCGGCTTCCTGCTGTCCGCCGCACGTTCGCAGATCTTCAACAGCGTGCTTGCGGCCCGTGTCGAGCGCGGCACGTGGGACGCGCCGCTGGACGGCGAAATCTGGTCGTTGGCCGGCTCGCGCTCGTGGTTCGGGCCGGAGCCATACAGCGACCTGCTGGCCGAGCGCCTGGCGCGTGGCGACATCCATCCTTCCGGCCCGTTGTGGGGGCAGGGCGAGCCGCCGGCAGCGGGCGACGCGGGCGCGTTGGAGCGCGAGATCGCCGCCGCCCACGCGGACCTCGCCCAAGGCATCGCCGCCGCGCGCATGGACCAGGAGCGCCGCCCGTTGCGCCTGCTGCCGAAAGACCTGCGCTGGCGCTGGCCCGCCGAGGACGTGCTGGAGATGTCGTTCGAGTTGCCAGCCGGAGCTTACGCCACCGTGGTGGCGCGGGAAGTGGCGTCGTCGCCGGCCGCGTGACCGGATGACGGGCGCGCCGGCCCGGCTCAGTTCCTCAGCAGTACGACCACGGCCCCCGTGCCGCCTTGCGCCGGGCGTGCGGAGGCGAACGCGATCACGTCGTCGCGTCGCCGCAGCAGACGGTCGGTGAGCGCTTTCAGCACCGGGCCGGCGGCTTTCGAACGCAGGCCTTTGCCGTGGATGATGCGCACGCAGCGCAGGCCGTGGTGTTTCGCCTCGGCGAGGAAGTCGGCGATGCAGGCTTGCGCGGCGGCGGCGTTCATCTGGTGCAGGTCGATTTCGTCCTGCACGCTGAACTGGCCGCGCTTCAACTGGCGCAGCAGTCTCGGTGGATAGCCGTCGCGCAGGTAGCCCAGTTCTTCGCCCACTTCCAGCGTGGCCGGGTCGAAGGCCATCACCAGCAGCTCGCCGGGCACGGCGGCCTCGTCGGCTTCGAACATGCGCGGTTGCGGTGACGGCCTGGGTGCGGCCGGGGCCGTGGCGGGTGCCTCGATGTGGCGCACCTCGCCAATGGCCTCGCGGAACAGGCGGGCGTCTTCTTCGCTGATCGCGGCAGGCGGGCGGCGCTTCATGTGCCGATGCTAGCAAGCGCCGGCTCCGATGCCGAATCCGTGAAACGACGGATTTGCTCGGCTAAACTCGAACGAATGCAGGGGGCGCACGCCGATGGGCGATGCGTCGCGGTCGACACGATACGGATCAGCATGCGAGTTCTTGTCAGCAACGACGACGGCGTGGATGCGCGGGGCATCCGGGTACTGGCCACGCATTTGCGCGAAGTGGGCGAGGTGACGGTAGTGGCGCCCGACCGCGACCGCTCCGGCGCCAGCAACTCGCTGACCCTGGACGCGCCGCTGCGGGTGCTGCGCATGGAGGACGGCCGCTACCGCGTGGCGGGCACGCCCACCGACTGCGTGCACCTGGCGCTATCCGGGCTGCTGGACGAGGAGCCCGACATCGTGGTGTCCGGCATCAACAACTCGGCCAATCTCGGCGACGACGTGATTTATTCGGGCACGGTGTCGGCGGCGATGGAAGGCCGCTTTCTCGGCCTGCCGGCCATCGCGGTGTCGCTGGTCAGCACGGATCACCGCGGCGAGCATTACGACTCGGCGGCGAATGCGGTATTGCTGGTGATGCGCAGGTTGCTGGTGGATCCGCTGCCGGCCGACACCATCCTTAACATCAACGTTCCAGACCGGCCATGGGCGGACATCCGCGGTTTCGAGGTCACGCGGCTGGGACGCCGGCATCGGGCCGAACCGTGCATCGCGCAGACCGATCCGCGCGGCCGCGCGATCTGGTGGATCGGCCCGGCGGGCGAGGTGGATGACGCCGGTCCCGGCACCGATTTCGACGCGGTGCGCCGCGGCTATGTCTCGATCACGCCCATCCACGTCGACCTGACCCGCTACCAGGCGCTGGAGAAGGTCAGCAGTTGGGTGCAATCGCTGGGCAACGACATGGCCGCCCCCGGCCACAAGGCGGCCTGAGCGATGAACATGCACACGCTGCCCCCATCGGCACTGAAAGGCGAGGGCATGACCTCGCAGCGCGCGCGGGACCGGCTCGCCGCGCAGCTCAAGGAAAGCGGCGTGCACGATGCGCGGGTGATCGACGTGATCCGCAACGTGCCGCGCCACCACTTCATCGACCAGGCGCTGCATTCGCGCGCCTACGAGAACACCGCGTTGCCGATCGGCCACGGCCAGACCATCTCTCAACCCTGGGTGGTGGCGCGGATGACCGAGGTGTTGCTCGAGCACTTCGACGAGCGCAAGGAGAAGCCCGGACGGGTGCTGGAGATCGGCACCGGGTCGGGTTACCAAGCGGTAGTGCTGGCGGCGCTTGTGGAACAGGTCTATACGGTGGAGCGCATCGAGGAGCTGCTGCGTCAGGCGCGGCGCCGCTTCCGCCAGCTCGGCATCGCCAACATCCGCTCGCGCCATGACGACGGCAAGCTGGGCTGGGCCGACGAGGCACCGTTCGACGCGGTCATCCTCACCGCCGCGGGCGACAGTATCCCCAGTCGCATCCTCGAACAGCTCAGTCCCACCGGCGTGCTGGTGGCGCCGGTGGGTTCGCCGAGCAGCCAGGTGCTGATCCGCCTGCGCGGCGACGGGCAAGGCGATTTCGTGCAGGAGGAACTCGGGGCGGTCAGTTTCGTGCCGTTGCTCGGCGGCATCGGCTGATGCGTTTGTTCGGGAAGCTGTACGCCCACACCCTGGTGTGGGCGCGACATCCCCATGCGACCCGCTACCTGTGCGCGCTGAGCTTCGTCGAGGCCTTCGTTTTTCCGGTCATGCCGGAAGTGATGCTGGCGCCGATGATGCTGGGCAAGCGGCACAAGGCGTATTTCTACGCCAATCTCAGCCTCGCGTCCTCGCTGCTCGGTGCGCTGGTCGGCTACCTGCTGGGCCACTGGGCCTTCGAGGTCATGAAGCCGATGCTGGGTGCGCTGCACCTGCTGGCGCCGATCGAACAAGGCGTGCAGGGCCTGCGCCTGCAGATGGCGCAGCACCGCTGGGGTCTGTTCGGCGTGCTGTTGCTGGCAGCGTTGCAGCCGGTGGTCCCGATGAAATTCGTGACCTGGGCCGCGGGCATCGTGGGCGTGCCGGTGCTGCCCTTTCTCGGGTGCGTGGCCTTGGGGCGCGGCAAGCGCGTGTGGTTGCTGGCGCTGCTGATCCGCCTGGTCGGCGAGCGCGCCGAGCAACTGCTGCACAGGTACATCGAGTGGATCGGCTGGATCGTGCTGGCGTTGCTGGGCCTGCTGTCGGCCTGGTGGTTTTGGCGGCACTGAGCGACGCATGAAAATACAGGGTGGCCTCGCTATGCTGGCGCGCATGAACCGATACCTTTCCTTCTTGCTTGTCGCCGCATTGCCCGTGCTGTCAGCCTGCAGCACCGTAGTGGTGGAGCCGGCCTCGGGGCAACGGAGCTATGTCGCCGCCGCAGCGCATGCGCCTGCCAGGGCGCGCACGCCGGTTCCTGGCGGCAGCTACGTGGTGGCGAAGGGTGACACGATGTATTCGATCGCCTTCCGCAACGGCGTGGATTTCCGCGATCTGGCGAAATGGAACGGCATTGCCGCGCCTTACACGATCTGGCCGGGCCAGAAGCTGCGCCTGTCGCCGCCAACTGGCGGCGTGGCGGTTGCCGGAGTCGGCCATGCGCGTGCCTCCGTTGCATCGGGCAGGTCACCGGCTCCGACGGCGCCGGTATTCGAGAACGCACCGGTGCCGGCGGCGCCTCCCGCCGCGGCGGCCGCGTCGACAACGGCTGCGCCACGGCCTGCGGCGGCGGCCCTGCCGGCCGCGCCGGCCAGCACCGTCGTGCCGGTGGCAGGCGAGTCCCTGCCAGCCACGCCGTCGCCGGCCCCGAAGCCGCTGGCTGCAAGTGGCGGTTCGCACGAGGCCGGAGGCGTCACCTGGCGCTGGCCCGCCGATGGCCAGGTCATCAAGCGCTTCACGCCCGGCGATGCGGTGCCTGGCATCGAAATCGCCGGCAAAGCCGGCGACCCCGTGCGCGCCGCGGCCGACGGCGTGGTGGTTTACAGCGGCAATGGCCTGGTCGGCTACGGCGAGTTGGTCATCATCAAGCACAACGACAGCCTGCTGTCGGCGTATGGCCACAACAGCAAGCGCCTGGTGACGGAGGGGCAGCGCGTCAGCGCCGGGCAGGTGATTGCCAGGATGGGCTCCAGCGGCGCGTCGCGCGTGGAGTTGAGCTTCCAGATCCGCAAGGATGGCAACCCGGTCGATCCGATGAGCTACCTGCCCGCCAAGTAGGGCGGGCTGTGCGGGGCGGTGCTTGGTTAGCGCCTCGCGCTTAACGGCCAGCGCAAAGAATGAACGCGGCGACCACGCGTCGCCCTTCGCCGGCCAGCAGGTTGTAGGTGCGGGCGGCGGCGGCGTTGTCCATCGCCTCGATGCCGATGCCCTTGCGCAGGAAGCCGGCCATGAAGGCCGCGGGAGGGAATGCCTGGCGCACGCCGGTGCCCAGCAGCACCAGTTCCGGTTGCAGGTCGAGCAGGGCGTCGACGTGATCGGCGCCGAGCGCGCCGACTTCATGCACCGGCCAATGCTCCACGGCGCGGTCGGGCGCCAGCAGGAAGCTGTCGGTGAGTTCGCGGTCGATCAGGGTGATGCCGTTCTCGCCGACACGACGTACGTACAGGTAACCCTCGGGCCGGTCGAGCGACAGATCCATCAGCGCAGGCCCTCAGCGCGGCAGCGCGATCTTCGGTTCGTCCGCATTGCGGCGGAACAATACGGCGACATGGCCGATTTGCTGAACGGCTTCGGCGCCGGTGCCGGCCAGCAGGGTATCGAGCTGTGCCTGGCGCTCTTCCTTGTCACCACCGGAAAGCTTCACCTTGACCAGTTCATGGATCTCCAGCGCCGAGCCCAGTTCCTTGACCACGGCTTCGCTGGCACCCTTGTTGCCAAGCAGGATGACCGGGTTCAGGCCATGGGAAAGGCTGCGCAGGTAACGGATCTGCGAGGGGGAGAGGGCCATGCGGCAGCTTCGATTCGCGAGGATTGGGCCGCAAAGGGTATCATGCGCCACCACCCCCTGTAGCGATACCGTTCCATGAGCCGCAGCAAGAGCAGCGCCGGCTGGCTGCGCGAACATTTCAATGACGTTTACGTGAAGAAGGCGCAGGCCGAAGGCGTACGTTCGCGCGCTGTCTACAAGCTGGAAGAGCTGATCGATCGCGACCGCTTGCTCAAGCCGGGCATGGCCGTGGTGGACCTTGGCGCCGCACCGGGCGGCTGGTCGCAGCTGGTACGCCAGCGCCTGGGCGACAGCGGCAAGGTGTTCGCGCTGGATATCCTGCCGATGCAGGGCATCGCCGGAGTGGACTTCCTGCAGGGCGACTTCCGCGAAGAGAGCGTGGTACGGGAGCTGGAGGCGCGGCTGGATGGGCAGAGGCTGGATCTTGTGCTGTCCGACATGGCCCCCAATATGAGTGGGGTGGCCTTGGCTGACCAGATCCGTGCGATGGCCCTGGCCGAGTTGGCGCTGGATTTCTCCCGGCAGTGGCTCAAGCCGGGGGGGGCGTTCCTGATCAAGTTGTTCCAGGGCGCGGGCTTCGACGATTACCTACGCAGCTTGCGCGCAGACTTCTCGCGCGTGACGATGCGTAAACCAAAGGCCTCGCGCGCACGTTCGCGCGAGGTGTACGCACTGGCGACCGGCCGCAAGGCCGCCGCGGCGCAACCGGGCGGGAACCGCGCATGAACGAAACAGCAAAACAAGTGTTGCTCTGGGTAATCATCGCGGTGGTGTTGTTCACCGTCTTCCAGAGCTTCAACCCGCACGGTGGCGGGTCGTCCAACATGGCCTACAGCGCCTTCGCGCAGAGCGTGGAAAACGGCAACGTTTCCAGCGCGGTGATCAGCGCGGACCAGCCGGCCACGATCAGCGGCAAGCTGAAGGACGGCTCCAGCTACCGTACCGTAGCCCCGATGCTTGGCTTCTCCACCAATGCGGTGGTGAAGCGGATGCAGGAAAAGGGCGTCGAAGTACGCCAGGATCCTGCCGAGAGTTTTTCGCTGATCGGCCTGCTGGTGAGCTGGCTGCCGATCCTGGTGTTCGCCGGCGTGCTCATCTGGTTCATGCGGCAGATGCAGTCCGGGGGCGGCGGCCGTGGCGCGATGAGCTTTGGCCGCTCGCGTGCCAAGCTGCAGGGCGAGGACCAGATCAAGGTCAACTTCAGCGACGTGGCCGGTTGCGACGAGGCCAAGGAGGAAGTCGGCGAGCTGGTCGAGTTCCTGCGCGACCCGGGCAAGTTCCAGAAGCTGGGCGGCAAGATCCCGCGCGGCGTGTTGATGGTCGGCCCTCCCGGCACCGGCAAGACCCTGCTGGCCAAGGCCATCGCCGGCGAAGCCAAGGTCCCGTTCTTCTCGATCTCCGGTTCGGACTTCGTGGAGATGTTCGTCGGCGTGGGCGCCAGCCGCGTGCGCGACATGTTCGAGCAGGCCAAGAAACATGCACCCTGCATCATCTTCATCGACGAGATCGACGCGGTGGGCCGCCATCGCGGGGCCGGTCTGGGCGGCGGCCACGACGAGCGCGAGCAGACCCTCAACCAGCTGTTGGTCGAAATGGACGGCTTCGAGGGTACCGAGGGCATCATCGTCATCGCCGCCACCAACCGCCCCGACGTACTCGACCCGGCCCTGCTGCGCCCGGGACGTTTCGACCGCCAGGTGGTGGTCGGCCTGCCCGACGTGAAGGGGCGCGAGCAGATCCTCAAGGTGCACTTGCGCAAGGTACCGGTCGCGGCCGACGTCGATGCCATGACGATCGCGCGCGGTACGCCGGGCTTCTCCGGCGCGGATCTCGCCAATCTGGTCAACGAGGCGGCGCTGTTCGCCGCGCGCGAGAACGCGCGCGAAGTCCGCATGAGTCATCTCGACAAGGCGCGCGACAAGATCCTGATGGGCGCCGAACGCCGTTCGATGGCGATGAGCGAGGACGAGAAGAAGCTCACCGCCTACCACGAGGCGGGTCATGCCATCGTCGGGCGCCTGGTGCCCGAGCACGATCCCGTCTACAAGGTGACCATCATTCCGCGCGGCCGCGCGCTGGGCGTCACCATGTACCTGCCGGAGGGCGACCGCTACAGCATGAATCGCGTGGCGATCGAATCGCAGCTGTGTTCGTTGTACGGCGGCCGTGTGGCCGAGGAGTTGATCTTCGGCGCCGACAAGGTGACTACCGGTGCCTCCAATGACATCGAGCGCGCCACCAAGATGGCACGCAACATGGCCACCAAGTGGGGCCTGTCCGACGAACTTGGCCCAATCACCTACGGTGAGGACGAGGACGAAGTCTTCCTCGGCCGCTCGGTGACCCAGCACAAGAGCATCTCGAACGAGACGGCGAGCAAGATCGACGGCGTGGTGCGCGGCATCCTCGACCGCGCCTACGCGCGCAGCACGCAGCTGCTGACCGACAACATCGACAAGCTGCATACGATGGCCGAGGCGCTGCTGCAGTACGAAACCATCGATGCACGCCAGATCGACGACATCATGGCTGGTCGTCTGCCGGGGCCGCCTGCCGACTGGAACCGCAACACCACGGGTGGTTCCACGCCGCCACCGCCGCCGCCCAAGAGCGGGGATTCGACGGTAGGCAACCCGGCGACGCAGAGCCGCTCCGGCCTGGACGTTTGATTCGGACGTCTGGACGTCCAAAGCGGACGGCGACAGAAAGGGCGGCAGTGGTCGCCCTTTCTGTCGTTTGCCGGCGACGGCGAGACACCGCTGCAACGGGTGGCGGCCGCGTGTTAGTCAGCGAAGGGAAAGGTTCCCGCGGCGCGTGAAAAAAAATTCACAAAAAGTGTTGACCTTCGATGCCTGACCCTGAATAATTCCGCTCCTCGCTTCGGCGGTTCGGGAAGCCGGCCTTCGGAACGAAAAGTTTAGTGCGCGCCCGTAGCTCAGTTGGATAGAGTACCTGGCTACGAACTAGGTGGTCGGGAGTTCGAATCTCTCCGGGCGCGCCATTTGTAAAGCAAGGCGAAGCATCCGCGTTTCGTCTTGCATCCACGGAGCAGGCAACTCGCCAATGCCGTGGAATGGTGGGCGAAGTGGGCTTGAGCGATGCCATCGGTTTGACGGGCGACAAAGTCGACCGCAGCATCCCAAGACTGTGTTGATGAAGGCTGTCGCGGGCTCGTTCGGGGTATAGCTCAGTCTGGTAGAGCGTTGCGTTTGGGACGCAAAAGTCGGGGGTTCGAATCCCTCTGCCCCGACCATTGCAAGTTCTGCCAGAGGCGTCCGCGCCTGTAGCTCAACCGGATAGAGCATCGGCCTTCTAAGCCGACGGTTGCAGGTTCGAGTCCTGTCGGGCGCACCACTAAACGTGTTTCATGGTGGACGTAGCTCAGCTGGTAGAGTCCCGGATTGTGATTCCGGTCGTCGTGGGTTCGAGTCCCATCGTTCACCCCAAATTTCAGGTTTCAGGGCCGTTAGCTCAGTTGGTAGAGCAGTTGACTCTTAATCAATTGGTCGTAAGTTCGAATCTTACACGGCCCACCAACACCGAAACGCCGACCCTCGTGGTCGGCGTTTCGCTTTGCGGGGATCGGCGACACCGATGTGCGTTGCGTGCTTGTGCTGCGGCTTGGCGCGCCCGTACAATGAACCGCTTTAGCGCAGGGTAATCATCGACTTAGGTTATGGCTCGATGGGGGTGGCGGTGCTGTCGCTCGCACCTACGAAGCCGGGTACGACAAGCGAAAGTGGCGGAACTGGTAGACGCACCAGATTTAGGTTCTGGCGGGTAACCCCCGTGCGGGTTCGAGTCCCGCCTTTCGCACCACGTCGCGATGATTCCAGGTGCTGCGGAAATGCAGCCAGGGCGCCTCATCGGGCGTCACAACTATCGGGTTCCAGGAGACGACATGCAGGTTTCGGTTGAAAACATCGGCACGCTCGAGCGCAAGCTCACTGTGAAGTTCCCCGCCGAGCGTTACGAGACGCAGGTGGGTGCGCGCATTGCGGAGCTGGGGCGTACGGTGCGCCTGAAGGGTTTTCGCCCGGGCAAGGTGCCGGTAGCCGTCATCAAGCAGCGCTTCGGCGAGCAGGTGCGCGGCGAAGTGCTCTCTGACCTGATCGGCAGCACGTTGCGCGAAGCGGTGACGCAGGAAAAGCTGCAGCCCGTCGCGAATCCCGCCATTGATACCACCGGCAAGCCGGAAAACGGCGAGATTGCCTACACGGCCACCTTCGAGGTGATGCCGGAGTTTCCGGCCATCGACGTCGCCGCGCTCGAAATCAAGCGCCCGCTGGCAGCCGTGAGCGATGCCGATGTCGAGAAGATGCTGGAAACGCTGCGCCAGCAGCGCCGCAGCTTCGAGCAGGTCGAACGCGCCTCTGCCGAGGGCGATTTCGTGATGTTCGAGTACGCCGCGCAGGCGGGCGACTACCGGTTCCCGGCCGAGGGGCTGGAACGGGCCGGCAGCGTGCTGGGCGCGGGTAACCTGTTCAAGGCGCTGGACGAGGCGCTGACCGGCCGCAAGGCCGATGACAGCTACGAGGCCGACGTCGAGTTCCCCGCGGACTTCCGCAACGAGAGCCTGGCCGGCAAGAGCGCCAAGGTGAGCTTCAAGATCGTCAAGGTGCAGGAGCCGAAGCTGCCGGAGGTCGACGCCGAATTCGCCAAGCTGTTCGGCATTGCCGATGGCGACCTGGAGCACTTCCGCAAGGAGGTTCGCGCGAACCTGGAGCGCGAGCTGAAGGCTGCGCTGATGGCCCGCCTGAAGTCCGAAGTGGCAGAGAAGCTGGCCGACGCGCACGCTTCGCTGGACGTGCCGAACATGCTGGTGCAGTCCGAGGCGCGCGCGATGGCCGCGGGCAGCGTTCCGCGCGGCCAGCAGCCGCCGGCGCAGCTGGTCGAGGCCGCGCTGCCGATGGCGCGCAAGCGGGTCATCGCGGGCCTGCTGATGGGCGAGATCGCCCGCAAGCAGGAGTTGAAGATCGATCGCACCCGCGTGGCCGAGCAGCTTGCCGCAATCGCCTCGACCTACGAGGAGCCGGAGAAGGTCATTGAACTCTACAACGGCGACCCCCAGTTGATGTCCGGGCTGCAGAACCGCGTGATGGAAGACCAGGTGGCCGAGTGGGTGGCAGACCATGCCAACACCACCGCGCAGGACCTGAGCTTCGACGAAGTGATGCGCCCCGCGGGCGCCTGACCGGCGCCCATCCATCGGGTCTGGCGCCAGCCGGGCCCGGTGGCATACTTCAGGCACATCACACAGAGAGCGCACAGACCATGGAACCGATTCAGAACCTCAACCTGGTGCCGATGGTCGTCGAGCAGACCGCCCGCGGCGAGCGCTCCTACGACATCTATTCGCGCCTGCTCAAGGAGCGCGTGATCTTCCTGGTCGGCGAGGTGAACGACCAGGTGGCGAATCTTCTGGTCGCGCAGATGTTGTTCCTCGAGTCGGAGAATCCGGACAAGGACATCCATCTGTACATCAACAGCCCTGGTGGCGCGGTCACCGCGGGCCTGGCGATCTACGACACTATGCAGTACATCAAGCCCGACGTCAGCACCATGTGCATCGGACAGGCGTGCAGTGCCGCGTCGCTGCTCTTGATGGCGGGTACCAAGGGCAAGCGTTTCTCGCTGCCGAATTCGCGTGTGATGATCCACCAGCCGTCGGGTGGCGCCCGTGGCCAGGCCACCGACATCGAGATCCAGGCCCAGGAAATCCTCTACCTGCGTCGTCGCCTCAACGACATCTACGTGCAGCACACCGGCCAGCCGCTGGACCGGATCGAGCGCGACATGGAGCGCGACCGCTTCATGAGCGCCGAGGCGGCTCGCGAGTACGGCCTGATCGACTCGGTACTGGATCGCCGCGCCGTCGAGACGGTCAAGTCGGCTTAACTTTTGCGATCATCCCCGATCGCGAAGATCAAACGGGCGGCCATCCATGGCCGCACTCATCGCGGCCACGGCCTGAGTTGAGCGGCTTCGCGTCTGCGGGCAGGCGCGGGGCCCTGTGCTATCCTCGGGCCGCAACCTGAATAACCGACAGTTTCACCAGCGGGATCGAAAGTATGAGCGACGACCGACAGGGGCGTTCCGGCGACAGCGGCAAGATTCTCTACTGCTCCTTCTGCGGCAAGAGCCAGCATGAGGTGCGCAAGCTGATCGCGGGCCCGTCCGTGTTCATCTGCGACGAATGCGTGGAGCTGTGCAACGACATCATTCGCGAGGAGCTGGAGGAAAAGGCGGCCTCCGGCCGTACCCAGCTGCCGAAGCCGAAGGAAATACGCGAGTCGCTGGACCAGTACGTGGTGGGCCAGGCGCGCGCCAAGAAGGCGTTGGCGGTGGCGGTGTACAACCACTACAAGCGCATGGAGTCGCGCCAGAAGGGCGATGACGTCGAGCTTGGCAAGTCGAACATCCTGCTGATCGGCCCCACCGGCTCGGGCAAGACGCTGCTGGCGGAGACGCTGGCGCGGCTGCTCAACGTGCCGTTCACCATCGCCGACGCCACCACGCTGACCGAAGCGGGCTACGTGGGCGAGGACGTCGAGAACATCATCCAGAAGCTGCTGCAGAAGTGCGACTACGACGTCGAGAAGGCGCAGTCGGGCATCGTCTACATCGACGAGATCGACAAGATCTCGCGCAAGAGCGAAAACCCCTCGATCACCCGCGACGTGTCCGGCGAAGGCGTGCAGCAGGCGTTGCTCAAGCTGATCGAGGGTACGCTGGCGTCGGTGCCGCCGCAGGGCGGTCGCAAGCATCCGCAGCAGGAATTCCTGCAGGTGGACACCAAGAACATCCTGTTCATCTGCGGCGGTGCGTTTGCCGGTCTGGAGAAGGTGATCCAGCAGCGCTCCGAAACCACCGGTATCGGCTTCGGCGCCGAGGTGCGCAGCAAGGAGCGTACGCAGAACGTGGGCAAGTTGCTGGCCGACGTGGAGCCGGCTGACCTGGTGCGCTTCGGCTTGATCCCCGAGTTTGTGGGTCGCCTGCCGGTGATCGCCACGTTGGAGGAGCTCGACGAGGCGGCGCTGGTGAAGATCCTCACCGAGCCCAAGAACGCGGTCACCAAGCAGTTCAAAAAGCTGTTCGAAATGGAGGACGTGGAGCTGGAATTCCGCCCCGAGGCGCTTCAGGCCATCGCCAAGAAGGCGCTCAAGCGCAAGACCGGCGCGCGCGGCCTGCGCACCATTCTGGAGCAGGTGCTGCTGGATACCATGTACGAGCTGCCCTCGCTGGAGCACGTCAGCAAGGTGGTGGTGGACGATGCGGTGATCGAAGGCCAGGCCGAGCCCTATCTGATCTATCGTGGCAACCTGCAGCAGCACGCGGCGGGCGAGGGCGGCAACGCCGCCTGATTGCCCGCACGGTTTGGAAGATACGGCTCCGGCGTCCGCGCCGGAGCCGTTTTGTTTGGTTGGGGCCGCGTCCACCGGATGCGGCCGATCGTAGCTTGCAGAGTAGGGCGTTTCAGGGGCGGCGTTCGCTTGAGTAATCCCCGGCCAGCCTCCACTTGACGAGTAATGAAGCCCGGCGCAGTGTCGGGCTGTCCCCGGATTCCCGCGAGAAACCCAATGGCCAAGAATCTCCCCAAGCCCGCCGTGCTCGACGCATTGCCCGTGCTGCCGCTGCGTGACGTGGTGGTCTATCCGCACATGGTCATCCCGCTGTTCGTGGGGCGCGACAAGTCCATGCGTGCGCTGGAGCGCGCGATGGAGGGCGAGCGCAAGATCCTGTTGGTGGCCCAAAAGAGCCCGGACATCGACGATCCGGCGGTGGACGACCTGCACAAGATCGGCACGCTGGCCGGCGTGTTGCAGCTGCTGAAGTTGCCCGACGGCACGGTGAAGGTGCTGGTCGAGGGCCAGTCGCGCGTCTCCCTCGAGGACTGTCGCGACGACGGCGGCATGCTGATGGCACGCTCGCGCGTGATCGAGCCGGTCTACAGCGCCAAGGAGCGCGAATTGGACGTGGTGTCGCGCACGCTGGTCTCGTTGTTCGAGCAATTGGTGAAACAAAGCCGCAAGCTGCCACCGGAAGTGCTTGCCAGCCTGTCCGGCATCGAGGATCCGTCGCGCGTGGCCGATTCCATCGCCGCGCACCTGTCGGTGCGCATGGCCGACAAGCAGAAGGTGCTGGAAGTCGCCGACGTGGGCGAGCGGCTGGAGCTGCTGATCGGTCTGGTCGACGGCGAAATGGATCTACAGCAGGTGGAAAAGCGCATCCGCGGCCGCGTAAAGTCGCAGATGGAGAAGAGCCAGCGCGAGTACTACCTCAACGAGCAGATGAAGGCGATCCAGAAGGAGCTGGGCGAGGGCGAGGATGGCCCGAGCGAGATCGAGGAGCTGCAGAAGAAGATCGAGGATGCCGGCATGCCCAAGGCGGTGCTGGCCAAGGCGCGCGCCGAATTTGGCAAGCTGCGTCAGATGTCGCCGATGTCCGCCGAGGCCACGGTGGTGCGCAATTACCTGGATTGGCTGATCGGCGTGCCGTGGAAGAAGCGCAGCAAGGTGCGCAAGGACCTTGCGCTGGCGCAGGAAGTGCTCGACGCCGACCATTTCGGCCTGGAGAAGGTCAAGGAGCGCATCCTCGAATACCTCGCGGTGCAGCAGCGCGTGAACACCATGAAGGGGCCGATCCTGTGCCTGGTCGGGCCGCCCGGCGTGGGCAAGACCTCGCTCGGCCAGTCCATCGCCAAGGCCACCAACCGCAAGTTCGTCCGCATGTCGCTGGGCGGCGTGCGCGACGAGGCGGAGATTCGCGGACACCGCCGCACCTACATCGGCTCGATGCCGGGCCGCATCGTACAGAACCTCAACAAGAGCGGCAGCAAGAACCCGTTGTTCGTGCTCGACGAAATCGACAAGATGTCGATGGACTTCCGTGGCGATCCCTCCTCGGCGCTGCTGGAAGTGCTCGATCCCGAGCAAAATCACGCGTTCAACGACCATTACCTGGAGGTCGACCTCGACCTGTCGGAAGTGATGTGGATCGCCACCGCCAACTCGCTGAACATCCCCGGGCCGTTGCTCGATCGCATGGAAGTGATCCGCATCCCCGGCTACACCGAGGACGAGAAGCTCAATATCGCGCAGAAATACCTGCTGCCGAAGCAGCTCAAGGCGAACGGCCTGAAGCCGGAAGAGCTGAGCGTGGCCGAGGAAGCCGTGCGCGACATCGTGCGCTACTACACGCGTGAGTCCGGCGTGCGCAATCTCGAGCGCGAGGTTTCCAAGATCTGCCGCAAGGTGGTGAAGGAGCTCATGCTGGGCGAAGTACGCAAGACCAAGGGCAAATCGAAGCCGGCCCCGGCAAAAGCCGCGAAGGGCAAGGCCAAAGCCGTGGCGGCAGTGGCGGTGGATTCGGCCAACCTCGACCACTACCTCGGCGTGCGCCGTTTCGACTTCGGGCGCAAGGAACAGCAGAACGAAGTGGGCCTGGTCACGGGCCTCGCCTGGACGCAGGTGGGCGGCGAGCTGCTCAGCATCGAGGCCTCCGTGGTGCCCGGCAAAGGGCAACTGGTGCATACCGGGCAGCTTGGCGACGTGATGAAGGAATCCATCCAGGCCGCGCTGTCGGTGGTGCGCGCACGCGTGGACCGGCTGGGTATCGATCCGGAGTTCCACAAGAAGTTCGACATCCACGTGCACGTGCCGGAAGGCGCCACGCCCAAGGATGGTCCCAGCGCCGGCATTGGCATGTGCACCGCGCTGGTGTCCGCGCTGACCAAGGTGCCAGTGCGCTCCGAGGTGGCGATGACCGGCGAGATCACCCTGCGCGGGCGCGTATTGCCGATCGGCGGCCTCAAGGAGAAGCTGCTCGCTGCGCACCGTGGAGGCATCACCACCGTGATCATCCCCGAAGACAACAAGAAGGACCTGGCCGACATGCCGGCCAATATCACCTCGTCGCTGGAAATCCATCCGGTGCGCTGGATCGACGAAGTGCTCGACATCGCGCTGGAGCGGCCGCTGCAGCCGAACGAGTCAAAGTCGCAGGCGCCTGCCGTGCACGAGGATCAGGCCGGCGCCGACGACGCCGAATCGCACGTTCGTCCGCACTGAAGCCGGTACCAAGCTGGGCGCCGCGGACCAGTCCGCGGCGCCCGGTTCGTTCATGCCTTTGGTCATTGCGCAAGTGCCGCAGGTGTTTCGCGTCCAGCAAATGTTCCGGCGACTTCCTGCATGGCCTGAAATCCTTGCTGTGCCTTGTATTGCGATGCCTGGCAACGCGCTGGTATAAAGGCCGAACCGCAATCCCGGCACCTGTTGCGCGGGTCCGCGATGCGGGGTTGCGTTACGGCGCCCAGCGGGTACCAACCATCCACGGCGGTCGTGCACGCCCAAGCCACGGGGCGGGCCTGCCGCAAAACGTACTAGGGAGTTTTCAATGAATAAAACCGATCTGATCAATGCCATCGCCGACAAGGCCGAACTGACCAAGGCTGACGCTGGCCGTGCGTTCGACGCGTTCGTCGAAGTCGTGCAGAAGTCGCTCAAGAAGGGCGAAGACGTGTCGGTGGTGGGTTTCGGTACCTTCACCGTGCGCAAGCGCGCCGCCCGCACCGGCCGCAACCCGCGCACCAACGAGACGATCAAGATCAAGGCTTCGAAGGTTCCCGCCTTCAAGGCTGGCAAGACGCTCAAGGACGCCCTAAACTGAGCGGCTTGACGCTCGGTTTCGGGTGCTTAGCTCAGCGGTAGAGCGCCGCCCTTACAAGGCGATGGTCGTAGGTTCGATCCCTACAGCACCCACCAGAAAACTGTGGAGCGGTAGTTCAGTCGGTTAGAATGCTGGCCTGTCACGCCGGAGGTCGCGGGTTCGAGTCCCGTCCGCTCCGCCACGGTTTGCAAGGGCGCCCCAGCGGCGCCCTTGTCGTTTGGCGATGTCGACGTTGAGGCCGTGGCGATGAATGGTCCATGCAACGCGCGCCGAGTGCGCCGCACAACACTGGCAGGAATGTAGGCAATGCTGCAGGCAATTCGCAACAAGATGCACGGGTGGCCGGCGGCCGTCCTTCTCGGCCTGGCCACCTTCGCCATGTCGTTTTTCGGCATCGAGGGCTACATCATGTCCCGCGCCGATACCTACGTGGCGAAAGTGGGCAAACACGAGATCAGCCAGCAGGACTTCCAGGACCGCATGAACCAGCTGCGCCAGCAGATGAGCGCGGAGCAGGGCGACAACTTCGACGCGGATGCGTTCGAGAAGCCGGCAATGAAGCTCAAGGTGCTGGACGGGATGATCGACCAGCAATTGCTACTCAAGGCGAACAAGGACTGGGGTATCCGCGTGCCGGATCAGGCGGTGCGCGACTACATCGCGGCGATCCCGGCGTTCCAGGTCAATGGCCAGTTCGACCCGAATACCTACCGCACCCTGCTGGCCGAGCAGCGCAAGACGCCGGAGATGTTCCAGGACGAAGTCAGCGCCTCGCTGGCCACGCAGGCGTTGCCGAACGCGGTCGACGCCAGCGCCATCATCACCGATGCCGAGGTCGATCATTACCTCGATCTGCGCATGCAGCGGCGCGACATCAGCTACGCCCTGCTGCCCAAGCCGCAGCCTGCCGACCCCACCGTCACCGACGCGCAGATCGCGCACTACTATAAGGCACACATCGCGGACTACATGAATCCCGAGCAGGTGGCGCTGCAGTACATCGAGGTCAAGGGCAGCGAGCTCAAGCCGGACGCGCCGCCCAGCGACGCCGACCTGATGAAGCGGTACGAGAAGGAAAAGCAGCGTTTCGTGCAGCCCGAGCAGCGCGAGGTGTCGCACATCCTGATCAACGTGCCTGCCAATGCCACGCCAGCGCAGCAGAAAGCCGCGCTGGCCAAGGCCAACAAGATCGCCGCCGAAGCGACGCCAGCCGACTTCGCCAAGCTGGCCGAGCAGGACTCGGACGACCTCGGTTCGAAGCGCCAGGGGGGTGACCTCGGCTGGTTGCAGAAGGGTGTGACCAACGCTGCCTTCGACGCCACGATGTTCGCGTTGAAGAAAGGTGAGATCTCCAAGCCGGTGCTGACGCCGGATGGCTACGACATCATCTGGCTGCGTGATATCCGCAACGGCGAGGTCAAGACGTTTGCCGAGGTCCGCGACCAGTTGCTGGCCGAGGCCACACGCGGCGAAAAGGATCGCAAGTACAACGAGGTAGCGGGCAAGCTGTCGGACGACACCTACCAGAGCCCCTCCTCGCTGGAACCTGCTGCACAGGCGCTGGGCCTGCCGATTCAGACCACCGCGCTGTTCTCGCGCCAGGGCGGCGCCGGCATCGCAGCCAATCCCAAGATCATCAAGGCGGCGTTCGGCAGCGACGTGCTGGCGCAGGGCAACAACTCCAACCTGATCGAGCTCGGCAACGACGACGCCGTGGTGATCCGCGTGGCCAAGCACGTGGCCGCCGCCGCCAAACCGTTGGCCGAGGTGCACGATGCGATCGGCAAGACCATCCTTGACCAGCGCATCGAGGCCGCTGCGAAGCAGCAGGCCGACGGGTTGCTGGCACGCCTGGACAAGGGCGAGGCGCTGGCCGCGGTGGCCGCGTCCGATGGCGCCGCCGTGAAGAGCGTGGCCGATGTGGTTCGCATCCAGCCCGGCGTGCCCGCGGCATTGCGCGACGAGGCTTTCCTGTTGCCGCATCCGGCCAACGGCAAACCGCAGTACGCCGCGGTAGACATGAAGGACGGCAGCTATGCGCTGCTGGCGGTGGAAAAAGTGCAGGGCGCGGACCTCACCAAGATCACGCCGGAACAGCGCACCATGCTGCGCCAGCAGATGACCCAGGCCTACAGTGCAGTGGAAACGCAGGAACTCATCAAGGCCCTGCGCAGCAGCACCGAGGTCAAGATCGCCAAGAACCGCATGTAGGCCCTGCGTACAGGCGCAGCAGTTGCGAAGAAGGCGGCCCAGCTGGGCCGCCTTCTTCGTATCCACGCACTGACAGCGGCCCTGGCGGTGTAGCCGACATCCGAACGGCCGGCGTGCGGAACCCACGCGCGCCGGTGATGCCTACATCGGCGCGCTGACCTTCAGTACCTGGCCGGGCTTGATGCGCGCTCCGCGCAGGCGATTCCAGCGCTGCAGTTCTTGCACGCTCACTGCATAGCGATGTGCCAGTTGCCACAGGCTTTCGCCGGCGACGACACGATGCGTGCGTGCGGGAGGGTCGCGCTGCGCGGGTGCGTCGGCGCCGAACTCGGCAGCCGAACCGATGCCCGGCGTGGCGTTGGCGGCCGCCGCCTGCGCCAGCAGCGCGTCCTGGAATTGCTGTGCGTGGTTGACCGGCATCATCAGGTAGGGCGCCGCGTTCGCGTCTGCCATGCCGGTACGGAAAGCGGCGTTCAGCGCCTTCAGGGCGTCCAGCGGCATGCCTGCCTTGTCGGCGGCGCGCGCCATCGTCATCGAGTGCGGCAGCGGTACTGGCACGAGGTGCTGATCGGGTTCGAGCAGCGGCAGCTCGACGCCGAAGTGTTCCGGCTCGCGCACCACGCAGGCCATCGCCAGCAACTTGGTAAGGTGCTCACGCGTGATGCTGCGCACCGGCCACCGTGGAACCACCGGTTCCTGTGGCGGCAGGCCGTGGCTCTGCATCAGCCGGCGCACCTGGTATTCGCCTGCGTTGTAGGCGAAGTCGACCACGCGCCAGTCGTGGAACTCGTCGTAGTAGCGGCGCAGCAGTTTCATCACCGCATCGGCGGCGGCTTGTACGTCGAGGCGCGCATCGTAGCGGCGGTCGATATGTAGACCCATCGCGGTAGCGGTGGCCGGCATGATCTGCCACATGCCGGCCGGCCGGCCACGGCGGGCGGGAATCGGGCGGAACCCGCTCTCGATCCACGGCAGCAGCACGAATTCGCCGGCCACGTCGTGTTCGGCCGCCACCTGTTGCACATAGGTCAGTTGGGGCAACGCATCGCGCAAGGCTGCCTCGAAGCCTTCCGGGTAGCGCGTGTAGCGCCTGGCCCACGACATCACCGCGGGATCGGCGTCGCAGTCGGCCATCTGGAAGCTGCCGCGCAGCCTGTCCCATACGTTGCCGACCACTTCGGGCGCCGCTGCCGGGGCGGACGACGACGTGGAAGCTGGTGCGGTCGCAACCGGAGATGGAGCGGCAGGCAGCGCCTGCGCGGGGCGCGGTGCCGGTTCGGTGGCACAGGCGGCGAGCAAGGCGGCGAGCGTCAGCGGCAACAGGCGCTTCGCGAGCGTGCGTGTGTTCATGCGCGGAACGAGTCCTTGGCGCCGCGCACGGCGGCGAAGCACGCAATGCGATCCGTGGAATCCACGGCCTGGCGCCGGCACCAATCGACCACGGCGGGCGCGTCGATGCGCAGGAAAGGATTCGTCGCCAATTCGCAGCGCATGGACACCGGCAAACTGGCGCGCCGCTCTGCGCGCAGCGAAGCGACCTCCTGCATGCGCTTCGACAGTTCGGCATTGTGCGGCTCGATGACCTGCGCGAAGCGGCCGTTGGCGGCGGTGTATTCGTGTCCGCAGCAGAGCAGGGTGTCGGCGGGCAGGGCTGCAAGGCGATCCAGCGAGGCCAACATCTGTGCCGGCGTACCCTCGAACAGCCGGCCGCAGCCCATGCTGAAAAGGGTGTCGCCGGCCAGCAGCACGCCCTCGCCGTAGTAGGCCACGTGGCTCAGCGTGTGGCCGGGCACCGCGAGCACTTCGAAGCCGGCGCGCGGAAGCGCCAGGGCGATGCGCTCGCCATCGTGCACGCGCACGGTGGCCATCGTGATGCGTTCGTCTTCGGGCGCGTAGACGGGCACACCGTGCCGATGATGCAGCGCGGCCGCGCCGCCGACATGGTCGGGGTGGTGATGGGTCAGCAGGATCGCATGCAGCCGCAGGCCGCGCGCGGCGATCGCCTGTTCTACCGGGGTATCGTCGCCCGGGTCGACGGCGATGGCATGGCCTTCGTCGTCGTGCAACAACCAGATGTAATTGTCGGCCAGTGCCGGTACCGGTACGAGATGCACGGCTTGCTCCGCTGCGTTGGTCGAGAACGTGCGCGGTTGCCGTCCCGGCATGCGCGAAACGACCGACTATAGTCAGGCTTCCATGACGGCTCGTTAGCATGTCGTTAACGCGCGTGCCCGCGGTTCAGCGGCGTGCGCTGCGTCCGCCATGGCTTGCGACGCGGTAGACGTCCGCAAACGTTACACTGCGGGTCGGATTCCAACGACGACTGTGCGCCGGATCGAGTGCATGCCGCATTATCGCGACCACGACTTCCATGCCAGCGCCCCCTTGCGCCGATTGCGCGGCGGGCAGTGGCGCACCATGGTCCCGCTGTTGCAGCGCGAGACGGGGCGGCGTGCGCTTTGCATCGGCGTGGCGGACGATGACGCACTTCCGCCGCTGCCAGGCATGACGTGGACGAGGCTGTGGCTGACCCGCGATGGCTACCGGGGCGACGTACGTGGCCGCGCCGACGAGCCGCTGCCCTTCGTCGACGAGGCCTTCGACCTGGTCTGGCTGCAACATGCGCTGGAGGCCGCGCCCCACGCCGCTGCGGTGTTGTCCGAAGCGTGCCGCGTGCTGGCGCCCGGCGGCGTGCTGTTGACGACTGCGGTGCACCCCCTGGGCGGTTGGGCGCCCTGGTTTTGCTGGCACGCGCGAGGCCAGCACCAATCGCTGCAGTGGCCATGGCGCTTGCGCCGGCATCTGCGGCGCGAAGGGCTGGCGATCGAGCGCCAGCGCCGCCTCGGCGCGCCGTGGCCCGGCACCTTGCCAGCCGACGACAGTGCCTGGGGGGGCGCCTACCTGTTGCTGGCGCGGAAGCGGCGAAGCATCGCCATTCCGCTGAAACTGCGGCCACTACCGGCACGCGCGGCGGTGGGCGTGCACCTGTCGCCCGGCGCGCGACGGCATTCCGTACCTTGACTGGGAAACCGCGTGACGACCGAAGAAGTACAAGCTTTTACCGATGGCGCCTGCCTTGGCAATCCCGGCCCTGGTGGCTGGGCGGCGCTGTTGCGGGCCAGGGGGCATGAGCGCCTGCTGGCTGGCGGCGAAGGCGATACCACCAACAACCGGATGGAACTGATGGCGGCGATCGGCGCGCTCGAGGCGCTGACCCGGCCCTGCGCCGTGGTGCTTACCACCGACTCGCGCTACGTGATGCAGGGCATCGAGCAGTGGCTGCCGAAGTGGCGCGCCAACGGTTGGCGCACCGCCGACAAGAAGCCGGTGAAGAACCAGGACCTGTGGGAGCGCCTCTCCGCAGCGGCGGATCGGCATCGCGTGCGCTGGCAGTGGGTGAAGGGCCATAACGGGCACGCCGAGAACGAGCGCGTGGACCAGGCAGCGCGCGAGCAGGCCGAACGACACAGGAGCGCCGCATGAGGCAGGTGGTACTGGATACCGAGACCACCGGCCTGGAGGTGCGCCAGGGTCACCGCCTGGTGGAAATCGCCTGCGTGGAAATGGTGGGGAGGCGCCTCACGGGCCGCTACTGGCAGACCTATCTCAATCCCGAACGGGCGATGGATGAGGGCGCCAGTCAGGTCACCGGCATCCGCGACGAGCACCTCGTCGACAAGCCACTGTTCGCCGACAAGGTGGACGAGTTCCTCGCCTTCGTCGACGGCGCCGAGCTCGTCATCCACAACGCCAGCTTCGACGTGGGCTTCATCGACGCCGAACTGGCGCGGCTGGGCGGCGCGTACGGCCGCATCGGCGACCGCTGCAACGTGCTCGACACGCTGGCCATGGCGCGCGAACGCTATCCCGGCCAGCGCAACAGCCTCGATGCCCTGTGCAAGCGTCTCGGCGTCGACAACTCGCGGCGCGACCTGCACGGTGGCCTGATCGATGCCCAACTGCTGGCGGACGTCTATCTCGCGATGACATCCGGCCAGGTGGCGATGGACCTGGCCTTTGAACAGCCGCAGGAATCGGCAGCCAGCATGGCGGTCGACGCACCGCTGATTCTTCGTGGGCGTCCGCGCGTGTTGCGCGCCTCCGCCGAGGAAGCCGCCATGCACGAGCAGCGGCTCGATGCGCTGGACAAGAGCGCGGGCGGCGTCAGCGTTTGGCGCAGGCTGGAGATGCCGGCCGAGGCTGGCTCAGCTTGAGCGCACCAGGATCGCGGTGATGTTGTCCTTGCCGCCGCGATCCAGCGCATTCAGCAACAGCTGGTCCACGCACTCCTGCGCGGCGAGGTCGGTGCGCGATACCGTACGCGCTATCGACGCCGCGTCGAGATCCTCGGTCAATCCGTCGCTGCAGAGCAGGAAGCCCATGCCCGGCGCAAGGCGGCCATGCGCCATGCCGACGTGCAACTGCGCAGCAGCGGTGACGCCAAGCGCCTGGGTCAGCACGTTGCGGTTCGGATGGCGCGCGATGTGCGCCGGATCCAGCTTGCCCGCCTCGACCAGCGCCTGTACCAGCGAGTGGTCGTGGCTGATCTGTCGAAGTTCGCGGCCGGTGGTGTAGATGCGGCTGTCGCCGACCCACGCCGCCTCGTAAGCGCCCTCGTTGAGGCGCAAGGCCGCAACCGTGCTGCCCATTGGCAGGGCACTGCCCTGGCCATGCAATTGCGCCGTCAGTCGCTCGTTGGCGCCATGGATGGCTTCGGCCAGGCCGTGGCCGCGACTGACCAGCTCGACTACGCAGTCGCGTACCAGCGCCGAGGCCACTTCGCCGTGCAGATGGCCGCCCATTCCGTCCGCCACCAGGAACAGGCCGAGCGCAGCGTCGGCGTAGTAGGTGTCCTCGTTGCGCGTACGGCGCAAGCCGACATGGGTTCCGTGTCCGAATTCGATCATGGGGAAAGCATGGCGGATGTTGGGGGAGGGTGCAAAAGGATCGCAGCGATCCGATAAGGCGGGCGGGATTGTTCGGCTCATCCTTGAGCCGAACCCATCCGCACTCTGTGCGAATGGGCCAGCCTTTGGCTGTCAAATTTGTCGAACCCGGTGGGTTCTCACCCGGTCGCCACCATCAGAAAAACAAAACGCCCCACGAATGGGGCGTTTTGCTTTTCTGGCGGAGAGGGTGGGATTCGAACCCACGGTACGCTTGCACGTACGCCTGATTTCGAGTCAGGTACATTCGACCACTCTGCCACCTCTCCGGAAGCTGTCGCGTGGTCTGCGCGAGCCGGCGATTTTACGTGGTGGCCGTAGCCAAGGCAAGCGAGACGCGCTCGGCTCGCCTTGGCGCCGCGAAGGTCAACCCGCTTTCTTCTTCGCCAGTCGCAGCCAGGTATCGACCACGGTGTCCGGGTTGAGCGACACGGATTCGATGCCCTGGTCCATCAGCCACTCGGCGAGATCCGGGTGGTCGCTCGGCCCCTGGCCGCAGATGCCCACGTACTTGCCCTTGGTGCGCGCGGTCTGGATCGCCATGGACAGCAGCTTCTTCACAGCGGGATTCCGCTCGTCGAACAGGCCGGCGACGATGGAAGAGTCGCGGTCCAGACCCAGGGTGAGCTGGGTGAGGTCGTTGGAGCCGATCGAGAAGCCGTCGAAGATCTCCAGGAACTCCTCGGCGAGCAGGGCATTGGAGGGCACTTCGCACATCATGATGACCTTGAGGCCGTGCTCGCCCTGTTTGAGGTCGTTCTTCGCCAGCACCTCGACCACCTTGCGGCCTTCGTCCAGGGTGCGTACGAACGGGATCATTACCCAGACGTTGTCCAGGCCCATCGTCTCGCGCACGCGCTTGACCGCCTTGCATTCCAGCCCGAACGCCTCGGCGAAGCTGGGATCGACATAGCGGCTGGCACCGCGGAAGCCGATCATCGGATTCTCTTCGTGCGGCTCGTAGCGCGAGCCGCCGAGCAGGTTGGCGTATTCGTTGGACTTGAAGTCGCTCATGCGCACGATCACCGGCTTCGGGTACACCGAGGCTGCGATGGTGGCGATGCCCTCGGCCAGGCGATCCACGTAGAACTCGACCGGGCCGGCGTAGCCGGCGATGCGCTCGTTGATCTTCGCCTTCGTCTCGGCGTCCTGCTTGCCGTATTCCAGCAGCGCCTTAGGGTGCACGCCGATGTGGCTGGCGATGATCATTTCCAGGCGAGCCAGGCCGATGCCGGCGTTCGGCAGCATGCCGAAGTCGAACGCGCGCTCGGGGTTGGCCACGTTCATCATGATCTTGAGCGGCGCCTCGGGCATGGCGCCCAGGTCGGCGGTGATGCGTTCAAACTTCAGCTGGCCCGCGTAGATCGTGCCGGTATCGCCCTCGGCGCAGGACACGGTGACCTCGGCGCCGTCGGGGATCAGCTCCAGCGCGTTGCCGGTGCCGACCACGGCGGGCACGCCCAGCTCGCGTGCAATGATCGCCGCGTGGCAGGTGCGGCCGCCGCGATTGGTGACGATGGCGCTGGCGCGCTTCATCACCGGTTCCCAGTCCGGGTCGGTCATGTCGGCGACCAGCACGTCGCCGGGCTGCACCTTGTTCATGTCGGCCAGCGAGCGCACCACGCGCGCCTTGCCGGCGCCGATCTTCTGGCCGATGGCGCGGCCTTCGGCCAGCACCTTGCCCTTCTCGCTGAGATGGAAACGTTCGAGCTGGGTGGCCTGGGCGCGCGACTTCACCGTCTCGGGGCGTGCCTGCACGATGTACAACTTGCCGGTGTGGCCGTCCTTCGCCCACTCGATGTCCATCGGGCGGCCATAGTGCTGTTCGATGATCAGCGCCTGCTTCGCCAGCTCTTCGACGTCGGCGTCGCTGATGCAGAACTTGTTGCGCAGTTCGTCCGGCGTGCTCTCGGTCTTCACGCGCTCGCCGGGTTGGCTCCTACACACCATGCGCAAC
>JAJZET010000039.1 GCA_021805685.1 Pseudomonadota bacterium | reverse complement strand
GCGTTGATCAGGTCGAAGCGCACGTAGGCATTGAGGTTGCCGTAGAGCTTGAAGTTCTTCGTGGCCTGGAAGTCCAGGTCGCGGTAGCCGAAGATCTTGCCGCCGATCAGGAAGCGCCCGTTGCCCGGCGGCGCGACCGCCGCCGAACGGCAACCGCTACCGGCCACGCCGCCGCTGTCCACGTTGGTGGCCGGCGCACCGAAGCAGGCGAGGTTGATGTCCGGGACCGGCGTGGACAAGGTCAGCTTGGCGCCGAGCGTGAAGCCCCACGGGCCATCCATCGTGCCGGTCATCACCAGGCGATGCTTGGCGACGCCGGACGAGGTGTACGGGTAGTTGCCGATCCACTCGTAGTCGAACGCGTACTGGTCGGTGGGATCCCCGTTGTCGTTGTTCTGCCGCGTATTCGAATAGGTATACGCGATCGTCGCGCCCCAGTGCGATTCCGGCGTATACGGCTTGTTGGCCGACACCAGCAGCTGGCGGGTGCGCGTCTCCAGACCGTTGTTGCCGATGATCAGGCTGCCGAAGCCGGGGATGCCGTTGCCCCAGGGCTGGCCGCCACTCTTCCAGAATGCGCCATCGGGGTAGCGGTTGCCCAGGGTGAACACCAGGCCGTCGTGGCTCTTGATGTATGCCAGCGCCACGCTGGTATTCCAGTCGCCCACCTGGTTGCGCATGCCGATGCTGAACTGGTCGGAATACGGCGCCTTCAGGTTGTTGGTGACCAGGTCGACCTCCTTGCCGGCATTGCTGCCGGACACCAGACCCTGCAGGGTCGGGATGTTGAGGTAGGCCGGATCCCAGGCGTAGCAGTTGTTCACGCCAACCGTGCAGGGCACGTCCGGCGTATTGAAGTACAAAATGGGCTGCGACAGCGACTGCTTGGTCTGCTCCACCTGCAGCGCCTCGTAGAGGTCGCGGTCGTAGGAGCGGCCGGCGCCGCCGAAGATCACGTGCTTCTGGTCGCCGTTGATGTCATAGGAGAAGCCGAAGCGCGGCTGCCACTCGTTGGTCTTCGCATGGCGGTTGTGGCCGGTGCTGATGTAGTCGTTGATGTTCACCCCGCCCATCGCCAGCGACTGGGCGTAGGTCTGCCCTGCCGGCGCGTTCGGATCCTGCTGCTGGAAGGCCGCCACCACGTTGGCAGGGGTCACGTAGTTCAGGTAGGACGGCGTCTTCTCATAGTCCCAGCGCACGCCAAGGTTCAAGGTCAGGTGGTCGTTTACCGTCCAGTCGTCCTGGATGTAGGCGCCGAACTGCTTGTCCGAGCTGTTCGCCACCGGGCTCATGCCTGGCGTGGGTGAACCGAACTGCACCCAGTACGGAATTGATTCCGTACCGGCCGGCGTCACCGCATATCTGTAGAGCGCGTTTGAATCGCCGGCATCCTGCGCAGTGAGCTTCACGGCCTTGTATTTGAAGCCGGTCTTGATGACGTGGTCACCGTGCCATTCCAGGTCGTTGAAAGTCAGGTCATCCTGGATTGCCGGTCCCTTCTGGCCCTTGTTCTGCTGGGCCAAGGGCGAATTGCCAGTCTGTACGATGATCTGGTTCTGCTGGGCAACGGCGGCAGGCGTGTACGCAAACCCATCGCCCAAAAGAATCGGCGTCGGTGCGTAAAACGCATCCTCGTAGGTCAACTGCAGGCGGTTGAACCAACTGTACGCGCTGTGATCCCAACGGAGGTCGACGCGCTTGTCGGTATTGATCGTGTTGAGTCCCGCCGTGGCAGTGTTTACGCCACCGACGCCGCTGATGGCAGTCTCGTCGCGATACTTACCGCTTAATTCGAACCGATCGCGGTCGGTGGGCTCGAAATCCAGCTTGCCGAACCAGTCGTTCTCCTTGAACGGCAGGTTGGCTGGGCCAAACTGCGACTGCACACCAGCCGGAAGATAGCTGTTGAACCCGGCAATGCCCGGAACGACAGTGATGGGGCTGTTGAATTCCTTGCCCTCGTAGGCCACGTAGAAGTGCGCCATGTCCTTGACGATGGGACCGCCGAAGTCAAAGCCGTAGTCCTTCTCGTGCGACGGCGTCTTGTGGTGCGCAGCCTGCTCGGACGGAGTCTCGGCGCGCATGCGGGTATTGGTGAAGCTGCCGAACACGTCGCCGTGGTACTCGTTGGTGCCCGACTTGGTCTCGGCCGTGATCGCGGCCGAGGAGATCTGGTCGTACTCCGCCTTGTAGTTGGAGGTGATGACCTTGTACGAGCCGATCGCCAGCTGCGGGAACGGATTGCCCTGGCTGTTGGTCTGGCCTGTCACGCCTCCCGGCAACACATAGTTCTTCTGGCCGACACCGTCGATGTAGACGTTGATGTTGCTGCTGGCCTGGGCACCGGAGCGCAGGCTGGTGTTGCCGTTGGCGCTGCGCGTGAACACCATGCCAGGCACGATGTCGGCGAACTCGAGGAAGTTGCGCGACGCTTCTGGCAAGGCCGCGATGTCGCGCAGCGAGACGATGTTGCCCACTTCGGAGGTGGTCACCTCCGGCAACTCCACCGCCGTTGCCGACACCGACACGCCGGCCAGTGTCTTGGCGTTGGCCTGCGAGGCCGTGGCGCCGGTCAGGTCGATCGTGCTGATCGAGGCCACCGCCAGCTGCACCGTCTTCTCCACGCCGGATCCGGTCTGCACCTGGTAGGTGCCCGACGGCAGGCCGACGATGGCGAAGCTGCCGTCCTTGCTCGACTGGGTGACGCGTACCAGGCCGGTCGCGACGTTCCTGACGGTGACGCTGGTGTTGGGCGCGGCGTTGCCGCGCAACGTGGCGTCGGATGTCTGCGCCATGACGATGCTTGGCGCGGACGCGAGCATGGCCGCCACGACGGCCGCCGGCAGCAAGCGCTTCTTGTATGACTTGAGACTACTCATGAACTCCCCTCCAAATGTCAGCTAGCGATTCGACGTACGGCGAATCTTCTTGGTTGTGGTGATGGTGGCTCCGCCCCGATGTGCCCCGCAGGATTCACGCACGACGATGTCGCAGCCGAGCGTGTGCACCGATGCGGCCGACAGCCCGGGGCGGTCCATCAGGTCGGCCAGCAGCTCCATGGCGTTCTTGCCCAGCTCCGCGATGCGTACGCGCACCGTGCTCAGCGACGGCGTGACGTAGCGCGCGATCGGGATATCGTCGAAACCGGCCACGGCGATGTCGCCCGGCACGGCAAGACCGGCTTCCTTGAAGGCTTGCAGGCAGCCCACGGCCATCGTGTCGTTGGCGGCGAACACCGCCTGCGGACGCGACTTCATGGCCAGCAGCTCGCGCGCCGCCACGTAGCCGGACGATTCGCCGAAATCGCCCGCCAGCACGCGCACCGGCTCGCCCGGCAAGAACTTGGCCATCGCCGCGCGGAACCCCGCCTCGCGCTGACGGGCGTCGTAGTTGTCCTTCGGGCCGCCAACGAAGGCGATGCGCTGGTGCCCGATGTCGACCAGGTGGCGCACCATGGCGTAGGTGCCGGCGAAGTTGTCGATGTTCAGTACGGCATCGGCGCCATTCTTCACGTCGCTGTTGAGCAACACGATGGGCAGGCCATCCGGCAGATTGGCTTTCAGGAAAGCCGCGTCCACGTGCGGCGAGGACAGCAGCACCACGCCATCCACGCGACCCTGCATCGCGCGCAGCGCCGCCGCCGCGTCCTCTTCGCCATCGTGCGAACTGGACACCAGCAGGTGCAGGCCATGCGAGCGGGCCTCGAGGTCGATACCGCGGATCAGTTCGGAGAAGAACTCGCCGTGCAGGTCGGGCAACAGTGCGCCGATGGTGTGCGTGCGCCGGGTAATCAGGCTGCGGGCGGCGCTGTGCGGCACGTAGCGCAGGCGCGCGGCGGCCTCGCGGATGCGTTGCGCAGTGGCGGGCGTCACGCCGCCACCGCCGTTCAGGGCACGGGACACCGAAGCCACCGAAACCTTGGCCTCGCGCGCAACATCCTTGATGGTCGCCGTCATTCCCCAGACTCTCCGCCGGATGGCGCCCCCGGGCGCCGTTGGCGCGAACGTAAACGTTTTCATGGAAGTTTGTAAAGAGAGCGGAACCGGTCCCGTTGATGCGATGCCGCAGCAGGCCAGCCAACCATGAATAAAAAGCCAAGATTCGACGAATAACGTCGATTTTGCAGCGCAACACCCGTAGCGGCAGGCGTTACGCCGGCTCTCGCACAGGTACGCGGCGAAAGCGGCAGGCCGGCACATTCAAAGGAAACGCTTTCACGTCCATCCCAACCCAATCCTCCGAGACCACGCCGCCGATCTGGACAAAGCAGGACTGCCGGGCTTTTGGACGGCCATCCGTCCATACGTCCAAAAGACGATTCCAGCCGCATCTGAAAAATCGTCATGAGAAAAGTGTTGACACGCCCGGAAGGCAGGCGTACGGTCGATGGCATGTCGCAGCGCAACAGCCACCGCAGCATCACCGCCAGGTACCGTCTCCCGACGGTCGCCGGCACGCTGCGCCTTCGCGGCCTGCTCCTTCTTGCCCTTGTACTCGTACTCCTTATTACCAACGGAGGTGCGGGCTGAGGGCATGTGTCCAGGTAGCTAGAAAAACCTGAAAACACCCGAAGAACCCCGCACCAGAAATGGAGCGGGGTTTTTTGTTGCCCTCGGCCTCGCGCCCACACAGCGGAGCGAAGCGATGGAAACCCAGCAGAACGACCCGCAAAGCGAGATCGGCGACGTAGCCGCCGAACACGTGCGCATCTTCGACACCACCCTGCGCGACGGCGAACAGACGCCCGGCTTCTCGATGGACCGGCGGGCCAAGCTGCGCATGGCACAGATGCTCGAATCGCTGGGCGTGGACGTACTGGAGGCCGGTTTCCCGCAGGCGTCGCCGGACGATTTTGCTGCAGTCGCGCAGATCGCCCGCACCCTCACCCGCACCACCGCCTGCGCCTTGGCGCGCTGCGTGCCGGGCGACATCGACAGCGCGGGTCGCGCACTGGAATCGGCCCGGCGCTCGCGCATCCACGTGTTCCTCTCCACCAGCCCACTGCACCGCGAGCACAAGCTCAACATGAGCAGGCAGCAGGTGCTGGATGCCGCCGTCGCTGGCGTGGAACGCGCCATGCAGCTGGCGCACGAGGTGGAATTTTCCGCCGAGGACGCGATGCGCACCGAACCGGAGTTCCTAGTCGAGGTGTTCGACGCCGCCGCCGCCGCCGGCGCCACCACGCTGAACGCGCCGGACACCGTGGGCTACATGACGCCCACGGAGATCGCCGAGCGTTTCGCCCACCTGATCGCCAACGTCAAGCGCGGCAGGCACGTGGTGTTCTCCAGCCACTGCCACAACGACCTGGGCCTGGGCGTGGCCAACAGCCTGGCTGCCGTGGGCGCGGGCGCGCGCCAGGTGGAATGCACGATCAACGGCATCGGCGAGCGCGCGGGCAATGCGGCGCTGGAAGAGATCGTGATGGCGATGAAGGTGCGCGGCGCATGGTTCGGCACCGACACGCGCATCGACACCCGCAAGCTCTATCCCGCCTCGCGCCTGCTCAGCGAACTCACCGGCCAGAACGTGCAGCGCAACAAGGCCATCGTCGGCGCCAACGCCTTCGCGCACGAATCGGGCATCCACCAGCACGGCATGCTCAAGCATCGCGGCACCTACGAAATCATGCGTCCGCAGGACGTCGGCATCGCCGAGACCAAGCTGGTGCTGGGCAAGCACTCCGGCCGCGCCGCGTTGCGCCAGCGCCTGCAGACGCTGGGACACGAACCCGACGACGCCGCGATGGACACGATCTTCGCGCGCTTCAAGGCGCTGGCCGACCGGAAGCGCGAGATCCACGACGAGGACCTGGAAGCCATCGCGCTGGGCCACGATCCGGAAGCGCTGGGACCCTGGCAGCTGGTGCAGCTGAACACCAGCACGCACCTCGGCGGCAGCGCTTCGGCCTCCGTGAAGCTGCGCCACGACGACGGCCGCGAAGCCGGCGAGGCAGCGATCGGCGACGGTCCGGTGGACGCGGTGCTGCGCGCCATCGAGCGTGCCACGGGCAGCACGCTGGACCTCACCGAATTCCAGGTGCGTGCGGTGAGCGCCGGCGGCGACGCGCAAGGCCACGCCAGCCTCACGGCGCGCCACGCCGAGCGCGACTGGCGCGGCCACGGCATGAGCACCGACATCGTGGAAGCCACCGCGCAGGCCGCGCTGGCCATCGTCAACCGCATCGACCGGCAGTCGGCGCAGGGCCGATCCGGAGCACCCATTGAAGCCAGCGGCCATGCAAGGCCGCCTTTTGACCCTCGCGCGCAGGGAAGCGCGCAAAAGGAGCACCGCGCATGAGCAACGCCGCCTTCCTCTGGCACAACGGCCGCATCAAGCCCTGGGCCGAAGCCAACGTCCACGTCAGCACCCACGCGCTGCATTACGGTTCGTCGGTGTTCGAGGGTGAGCGCGTCTACGCCACGCCGAACGGCCCGGCCTATTTCCGCCTGGCCGACCACACGCGTCGGCTGTTCGAATCGGCCAAGGTGTACGAGATCGAGATTGGCTACAGCGAGGCCGAGATCGATGCGGCCTGCCACGAGGTGATCCGCGCCAACGGCATGCAATCCGCCTACGTGCGACCCATCGTGTTCCGCGGCGCCGGTGGCCTGGGCGTGCTGCCCAAGGACGGCGCTCCGGTGGACGTGGCCATCATGGCGATGACCTGGGGCGCCTACCTTGGCGACGCCGCGGAGCGCGGCGCGGACGTGTGCGTCTCCTCGTGGAATCGCCCCGCGCCGAACACCATCCCGAGCTGGGCCAAGGCCGGCGGCAACTACCTCAGCAGCCAGCTGATCGGACTGGAAGCGCGCCGCGGCGGCTACGACGAAACTACCTCAGCAGCCAGCTGATCGGACTGGAAGCACGCCGCGGCGGCTACGACGAAGGCATTGCGCTGGGCCACAACGGCCTGCTCAGCGAGGGTGCGGGCGAGAACCTGTTCCTGGTCAAGCGCGGCAAGCTGGTCACGCCGCCCTCCAGCGCCGGCATCCTCGCCGGCATCACCCGCGACAGCGTGCTCACCCTGGCTGCCGAGCTGGGCATCGAGGCGGAAGAACGCGACTTGCCGCGCGAAGCGCTATACACCGCCGACGAGATGTTCATGACCGGCACCGCCGCCGAGATCACCCCGGTGCGCTCGGTGGATCGCAAGCCGGTGGGCAACGGCCAACCCGGCCCGGTGACCCGCGCGCTGCGCGAGGCGTTCTTCGGACTGTTCGACGGCCGCACCCACGACAAGTGGGGGTGGCTGGATGTGGTGGATCCGGCCCGTGCGGCGGGGTTTGCCAGTGCGGTCATCGCTGACCGCGAAGGTCAAGAAGCAGGCACCCATGGAGTTGCCTCGGCGGCCATCCATGCTCACGAAAGTCAAACAGCGGGCATTCATGCCCGCACTTCTCACGAAAAGCCCGCTTCGATGGAGATCCCGGCATGACGGCCGCCCGCACCCTGTTCGAGAAAATCTGGGACGCCCATGTGGTCGCCCCCGAAACCGCCGATACCCCGGCGATCCTCTACATCGACCTGCACCT
>JAJZET010000113.1 GCA_021805685.1 Pseudomonadota bacterium | reverse complement strand
AGGGTGACGGTCTGGCCGAGCAGCGACTCGTCGATGAGGCCGCAGTAATGCGTGCGCATGCGCTTGGAACTCCGGGCCGCAGCCCTTGGTGAACGGGAAACAGGACCCCGAATTCTAGCAGGGTGCAGCCGGTTACCAGCGCTGTAGTCCACCGTGTCCCGACTGGCCGGCCCGTGGCTGCCGGCGGGCATCGGCGATGCTGCCGAACAGGCGGAGGCAGCCGGCACCCGCATGCGGGCGATGCCTCCCGGCGAGGTGGCACGCCACGGCCATCGCGGCAGGCTCCCGGCCCGCGCCGTCCGCTTCCGACATTACCCCCGCCGTGGCCGATCCGCGACCGGCCCGCGGCCGTCGCTGGCGCGCAGGTAGGCCTCGAACTCGTCCGCCGGCAACGGGCGGGAGAACAGGTAACCCTGCGCGAAATCGCAGCCCATCTTCTCCAGGATGTCCCTCTGCCGGACGGTTTCAACGCCTTCGGCGATAGTGCGGAAGCCGAGCTTGTGCGCCATCACGATGATGGCCTCGGTCAGTGCGTGGTCGTTTTCGTCGCTGGCGATGCCGCGGATGAAGGAGGCGTCGATCTTCAGGAAGTCGATGCTGAAGGTCTTGAGGTAGGACAACGACGAAAAGCCGGTACCGAAATCGTCGATGGACACGGCAATCCCATGGCTGCGGAAATCGTGCAGACGACGCTTCACCCGCTGCTGATCCTTGATCAGCACGCTCTCGGTGATTTCGATGCCGACGCTACTTTCCGGCAATGGCAGGGCGGCCAGTTTCCTGCGCCAGTTGACCGCCCCGACATTGCGCGCGGCAAGCTGGATCGCGCTCATGTTGACGCTGATCCGGACCGCCCGGCCAAGCCGTTGCCTGATGTACCCGGCAAACGCGGCGGCCTCGTCGAAGACCCATTCACCGACTTCGTGGATCAGCGCCGTTTCCTCCAGCAGGGGGATGAATTCCCAGGGCGGGATCGGGCCGATGCTCGGGTGCAGCCAACGCAGCAGGGCCTCGGCCTTCGTGACCTGGCCGCCGTCAAAGCCGACGATCGGCTGGTAATGCAAGGAGAACTCGCCGCGCTGCAGCGCACCGTGCAGGTCGTCGCTCAGCACCCGGCGCTTCTGCGCACTGTCCTGCATGGTCGACGCGAAGCGCGCGACCCGACCGCCCCCGGCGGATTTGGCGGCATACATCGCCTGCTCCGCGAATTTCAGCAGATCGGTGGCGGTGAGCGCGTCGTCCGGGCTGGTCGCGATGCCGATGCTGGCGCCGATATGCAACAACTTGCCATCGACGTCGAACGGCATGCTCAGCTTTTCCACCAGCCTTTGCGCGGTGCGCTCGGCGGCGCGCATGCCGTCCGGTCCAGGCATGACCAGCGCGAACTCGTCGCCCCCCAGGCGGGCGAGCAAGCCATGCGGGCCAGCGAATTCGCGCATCCGCTCGGCGGCACGGGCAAGCAGGAGGTCGCCGGTTTCATGGCCAAGCGTATCGTTGACTTCGCTGAAGTGGTCGAGATCGAGCAGCAACAGGGCGAGTCGTCCGGCCGGCGGCTGCAGGGCGTTGACCAGCGACTCGCGGAATTTTGCACGCCCGGCCAGGCCGGTGACGGGATCCGCCGAAGGCTGGGCATCGCTGAGGTCGCGGATGACCAGACACAACGACGGGCCGGTGCTGGTCTCGATGCAGGCCGGCGACACCATCACCGGAAACTCCTGACCATCCCTCCGCTGCGCGCTGAAGGTAGGTGAGCCCTCCGCCTGTTGCGCGGCATGCCGGGCGAACGTCTGCTCGCGCAAGGTATGCCACGCACCGCGGGCTTGCTCCGCCAGCAGCAGTTCGAACGGCTGCCCGGCCAGCGCCTCGCGGGGGTAGCCGAACACCGATTCGGTGCTGCTGTTGGCTGCGAAGATCCGGCCTTGCTGGTTGCACAGGACGACCGGATAGATGCCGGCCTCGAGGAAACTCTGGATGTCGGTGTCGTGGTGCCGGCGTGCGGCGGCCAGGGTCTGGTGCCGATGCATGGCCAGCCGGATCGCCATTACCAGGTCCTGTTCGCGCCAGGGCTTGACGATGTAGCCGAACATGCCGGCGATCTGCGCCTTCTGCAGGGTGTCCCGGTCGGAGTGCGCGGTCGAGAAAACCACCGGGATGTCGAGTTCGCCGTAGATGAGGTCGGCGGTTTCGATGCCGTCGAGCTCGCCCTTGATGCGGATGTCCATCAGGATCAGGTCGGGACGCATCCGGCGCGCGATGTCGATCGCCTCCGCGCCGTTGTCGGCGATGCCGACGACGCGATGGCCCAGCCCTTCGAGGCGACCTCGAACCTCCTCGGCCAGCAGCGCCTCGTCCTCGACGACCAGGATGCTCCAGCAAGGATCGGCGTCCGTGTTCATCGGGACACAACCCTCTTCGGGATGACGTTCAGGGTCAGCCTGGCCAAGGTGCCGGGCGAGGCCGGCAGGAACTCGTATGTGCCGTTCACCTGGCGCGACAGCGAGCGGATCAGATGCAGGCCGAGCGAATGGCCGCCTGCGGGATCGAAGCCTTCCGGCAGGCCGGTGCCGTCGTCGCGCACTTCCAGCACACAGGTCCGCGCATCGGGCTGGGACAGCGACAGGTGGATGCTGCCGCTGCGACCGCCGGGAAAGGCGTGCTTGACCGCGTTGGCGACGATCTCGTTGAGGATCAGGCCGCAGGGAACCGCGACGTCGATGCTCATGCTCACCGGCTCGAGCGCGGTGGCCAGGTGGATGCGGTCGTTGCGGCTGTAGCTTTCGACCAACTGGCGGGCTAGGTTGCCCGCGTATTCGCCGAAGTCGACCTCCGCCATCGAGTCGGAGTTGTACAGGCTCTCGTGCACCATCGCCATCGAGCGCACGCGGTCCTGGCTCTCCTGCATGACCCGAATCATGTCCGGATCGGTCAGGTCGCGCTGCTGCAGGTAGAACAGGCTGGCGATCACCGCCAGGTTGTTCTTCACCCGATGATGCACTTCCTTGAGCAGCATCTCCTTTTCGTGCAGCGAATCGAGCGTCAGCTTTTCCGCCCGCTTTCGCTCGCTGATGTCGCGGATCGCACTGGACACCAGCATGCCGCTCTCGGTTTCCAGCGGCGAGAGCGACAGCTCGATGGGAAATTCGCTGCCGTCCTTGCGCTGGCCGAACAATTCCAGTCCGCTGCCCATCGGGCGGACGCGCGGAGCACCCGCGTAATCCCTGCGATGACCGGGATGACGGCTGCGGAAACGCTCCGGCATCAGCAGCTCCACCGGCTGGCCGATCAGCTCCGCCGCGGCGTAGCCGAACAGCCTCTCGGCCTGCGAATTGGCCAACTGGATGACGCCGCCTGCGTCAGCGATGACCATGGCGTCGGGGGCCGACTCCAGCAACTGCCTGAACTGTCTTTCCATGCGCCGCCGGTGGCTCAGGTCGTTGATGATCGTGGATGCCGAAACCACCTCGCCATTCACGTTGCGCACCGGCGAGATGGTGAGCCCGACCTCGACCAGGGAACCGTCCTTGCGCTTGCGCACCGATTCGTAGGGCTCCACGCGCTCGCCCGCCCGGATGCGCCGCATGGTGCGGCGCTCTTCGTCCATCAGCTCGCCGGGCACAAGCATCGCGATGTTGCAGCCGACCGCCTCGGCTGCGCTGTAGCCGAACAGGAGCTCGGCGGAGGGGTTCCAGACCTGGATGGTGCCGTCCAGATCCTTGCCGATGATGGCGTCGGTGGCCGACTCGATGATCGCCGCCAGCCGCGCACGTTCGTCGTGGATGCGCTTGCGCTCGGAGATGTCACGGATCACGCAGAGCACGAGCTTTCCGTGTTCGAGCGGGCTGAGCATCACGTCCACCGGAAATTCACTGCCATCCTTGCGCAGGCCGAACAGGCTAAGACCGCCTCCCATCTCACGGGTGCGCGGCTCAGCGACGTAGCGCTTGCGATATGCGGCATGGGCGCCGAAGCGGCTGGGAACGAGGAGGTCGACCAGCTGGCCCAGCAGTTCGTCGACGGCATAGCCGAAAAGCGCCAGCGCAGCAGCGTTGGCCTGGACGATCAGCCCATCGTGATCGACGACCAGCATCCCATCCGGCGCAGCGTCGAAGATGTGCCGATACTCGTGCATCCGTACCATCCCCTCCCTTTACGATTAGGCCACGCGGAATCTGATGGTTGCGTGAAGGCTTTCCTGCTCGGAGACGACGGCGGAATGGCCCGGGGCTCGGCGGTCGGTTACCGGCAGGCCCCCTCACCACGGCGACACCTGGATCTGCCGCGGCGGAGCGGTGTGCGGCCTGGATCGGACTAGCCGGGCTCAGGCCTCTCGTTGCGGACGGGCAGCGTGCGCCAAGACCGATCGCGCCTTAGCGATCAGCCAGACCTTGTCGGAGAGATCGCCTTTGCCGAACCAACACCCTGTGCCGTACCGCAGTCCATCCAGACCGGAACGACCGACCGGGGCGAGCCCGCCCGGCGTTCAGCTGCCTGTCGAGGGCGTTGCCGAAGGCGCTGGGGCTGGGGCAGGCGCCGGAGCGGGCGCGGCGGCCGGCGACGCGGCGCCATCACCCGCCAGGTTGCGCTTCTTGTCGCCGTCCTTCTTGAAGTCGGTCTCGTACCAGCCGCCACCGGCCAGGCGGAACGAAGGCGCGCTCACGCGCCGCTGCACCTTGGGCGCACCGCACTGGGGACACTCGGCGGGATCGGCGTCGGACAGTTTCTGCAGGCGATCGAAGCGGTGACCGCACTGGCTGCATTCGAATTCGTAGATGGGCATAGGTACTCCTTGGCGACCGGATCGCGGCTCCCATGCGGGAGGGCAACGCGGCAGCAGCCCATTATTCGGGCAGCGCAACTGCTTTTCAATGCGCCGCATGTCGCATTGAAAAGCCTCGCGAGTCGGTGCAGGCTGGTCAACGGGGCACGCCACGATGCACAGGGGATGCTTCCCCGCCGATTCATATGGACGTCTATACGGCTATTGACGAAAAGACCAAGCAGCCCTAGCCTGCAATTGGTGCAATGCACCAAACCACTACCGGGGAGACACCAATGAACACCATCAACCGCACCATGCTTCCGACTGCGCTGGCCGCCGCCGTGCTGCTGGCGCTTGCCGGCACGCCGGCAGCCGCCCAGGACAACAGCGGCAGCGGCTCATCGCCCGCCAATGCCAAGAAGCTGCAGACGGTGATCGTCACCGGCACCCGCATGGCGGGCCGCACGGAGAGCAGCGCACTGACGCCGATCGACGTGGTGTCCGCGCAGGTGCTGCAGCAGACCGGCACCACCGACCTGCCCACCGCGCTGGCACGCATCATCCCCTCGCTGAACTTCCCGCGCCCCGCCGCGGCCGACACCGCCGACACCCAGCGCCCCGCGCAACTGCGCGGCCTGTCGCCCGACCAGGTGCTGGTGCTGGTGAACGGCAAGCGCTGGCATCCCGGCGCGATCCTGCTCAACAACGGCGTGATCGGCCGCGGCTCGCAGCCAGTGGACCTCAATACCATTCCGATGTCGGCCATCGACCACATCGAGGTGCTGCGCGACGGCGCCTCGGCGCAATACGGCTCCGACGCCATCGCCGGCGTGATCAACGTGATCCTGAAGAAGGGGGCCGCGGGCGGCGACGTCGAGGCGAGCGGCGGCCAGTACTCCGCGGGCGACGGCCGGCAGTGGCTGGGGTCGGCCGACTTCGGCATCCCGCTCAACGGCGACAAGGGCTGGATGCGTTTCACGCTGGAAAGTGGCAACGAGGACAACACCAACCGCGCCGGCCCGGATAACCGCTCAGCGGCCTGGGAGGCGCTGGGCGTGAACTTCCGCCAGGGCGACCCGCTGGTGCGCAGCCACAATGTGCTGCTCAACGCGCAATACGACATCACGCCGGACGTGCAGCTCTACGCCTTCGGCCACTATGGCCACCGCAACAGCACCTCACCGGCGTTCTTCCGCTATGGGCTGAACAGCCCGAAGCCGAACAATGCGCTGATGGCCTCGGTGTTTCCCGACGGCTTCCTGCCGCTGGAAAACTCCGATTCCAACGACCAGTCGCTGGTCGCCGGCCTGCGTGGCAAGGTGAACGGCTGGCGCTGGGACGTGTCGGGGAACTACGGCGGCAACCGCGTCTCCTACGAGACGTTCCACACCATGAACTATGCCTACCTCAACGACTTCGGCAGTACGCCGACGACGTTCCATGACGGCATCCTCAAGGCCACCCAGCAGTCCTTCGACGTCGACATCGCCAAGGATCTCCGCCCCGGCTGGCTGCCCAATCCGCTGACCATGGCCTTCGGCACCGAATACCTGCGCCAGACCTACCAGATCGTCGCGGGCGACTTGCCATCCTGGTACGTGGGTACCTCGGGCAAGCCCGGCGGCGCCCAGGGCTTCGCCGGCTGGCAGCCGGCCAATGCGGTGAACGCCGCGCGCCACGACGTGGCGGAGTACCTCGACTTCGAAACCAACCTCACCGACAAGCTCGGCACCTCGCTGGCGGTGCGCCACGAGAACTATTCCGACTTCGGCAGCACCACCTCGGGCGCGCTGTCGGCGCGCTACGACTTCACCGACAGCTTTGCGCTGCGCGGCAGCGCCTCCACCGGCTTCCGTGCGCCGTCGCTGGGCCAGGAGTACTTCTCGCAGATCTCCTCGCTGTTCTACGGCGCCGGCACCCTGCCGGGCCTGCCTGCCGGCATCTACAACCGCGGGCTGGTGCCGGTGGGCAGCCCGATTGCCACCCTGCTGGGCGCCGAACCCCTGAAGGCGGAAAAGTCGCGGAACTTCACCCTCGGTGCGGTTTGGAGCCCCACCAACGCGCTGAACCTGAGCCTGGACGTCTACCAGATCGACATCGATAACCGCATCGCCCTCTCCGGCGCGATCTCCACCACTACCCCGACGGTGGTTTCCTACCTGGCCGCCAACGGCATCAGCAACCTGCAATACAGCAGCGTCAACTACTTCACCAACGCCGCCAACACGCGTACCCGCGGGGTCGACTTCGTCGGCACCTACGTGGCGAACCTGGGCAACAATGGCACCCTCACCAGTACGCTCAGCGCCAACTACAACCAGAACGTGGTCACCAGCGTCAAGGCCAACCCGGCCGTGCTCAACAACCTGGGGGTCAACTTCGTGCGCTTGAGCCGGCAGGACATCAAGGGCTACCTGGCCAACTCCACGCCGCGCAGCAAGCTGATCCTCAACGAGCAGTACGACGTCGGTAACTGGAGCCTCACCGGCACGCTCACGCGCTACGGCCGCTACAACAGCTACGTGGCCAGCCTGGCCAGCTACGATCCGGCCAGGGGCATCGTCGACCAGACCTTCAGCCCCAAGTGGGTTGTCGACCTCGCGGGCAACTACCGCTGGCAGCGCTGGACCTTCACCCTGGGCGTGGACGACGCCGCCGATACCTACCCCGACAAGAACATCCCCAACAACAACAACAACGGCACCCTGCCCTATTCCACCTTCTCGCCGTTCGGCTACAACGGCGCCTACGTGTACGGCAAGGTACGCTACAGCTGGTAACGACCAC
>JAJZET010000078.1 GCA_021805685.1 Pseudomonadota bacterium | reverse complement strand
GCGGCGCGCGATGTCCTCGGCCATGCCCTTGACCAGCGGCGGCAGGTGGCTGCCGACGGCAACGAGGTGACGCTCCACCGCGTCCAGCGCGCCCTTGCGGATCTGCCGGCCGTCCACGTCCACGCCGCTCATGCGGGTCTGCGCAGTGAACGGCACGAAATGCGCGTGCAGCGCTTCCAACGAGTGCTCGCGCAGGTTGAAGCGCTCCTTCGCCAGCACCACCACGCTGCGGCCTTCCGGCGTCTCGTCGGCCAGCGAGGCGAGCTGGGCGGCCTCGGCCAGCGCGCGCTCGTCCACGCCGGGCGCGGGATGGAAGGCCACCGCCTGGCGGTTGCCCAGGGTGATCGTGCCGGTCTTGTCCAGCAGCAGCACGTCGACGTCGCCGGCGGCCTCGACCGCGCGGCCGGAGGTGGCGATCACGTTGGCGCGGATCATCCGGTCCATGCCGGCGATGCCGATGGCCGAGAGCAGCGCGCCGATCGTGGTGGGGATCAGGCACACCAGCAGCGCGGTCAGCACGGTCAGCGTGATCGGGTGGCCGGCGCCGCTGGCCTGCACGCTGTAGATCGAATACGGCAGCAGCGTGGCGCAGGCAAGCAGGAAGATCAGCGTGAACTTGGCCAGCATGATGGTCAGCGCGATCTCGTTCGGCGTCTTGCGCCGCGCGGCGCCCTCCACCATCGCGATCATGCGGTCCAGGAAGCTCTCGCCCGGATTGCTGGTGATGCGCACCACCAGCCAGTCCGACAGCACGCGGGTACCTCCGGTGACCGCACTGCGGTCGCCGCCGGACTCGCGGATCACCGGCGCGGATTCGCCGGTGATCGCGCTCTCGTCCACGCTGGCCGCACCGACCACCACCTCGCCGTCGCCGGGAATCTGCTCGCCCGCTTCCACCAGCACGTGGTGGCCGCTGCGCAGATCGCTGGACGGCACGAAGGTGATCGCCGCCTCGCGCGAAGGCTCGGCCAGCTTCTTGGCCATCACGTCCTTGCGCGAGCTGCGCAGCGCGTCGGCCTGCGCCTTGCCGCGGCCTTCGGCCAGCGCCTCGGCGAAATTGGCGAACAGCAGGGTGAACCACAGCCACAGGCTGACCCAGAAGATGAAACCGGTCGGCGCCTCGCCGTGCCCGGCCAGCGCCTGCACCCACAGCAGCGTGGTCAGCACGCTGCACACGAACACCACGAACATCACCGGGTTCTTGAACTGCACCCGCGGCGAAAGCTTGCGGAAGGCATCGGCCACCGCGTTGAGGATCAATTCGCGGCCGAAACCCTTGATGGATTCGCCGCGCACGGCTTGGGTATGCGAAGTCATGGATTCTCTAGTCCCGGACGGATCAGTGCGCCGACATCAGGTATTCGGCGATGGGGCCAAGCGCCAGCGCCGGCAGGAAGGTCAGCGCGCCGACCACGATCACCACGCAGGCCAGCAGGGTGACGAATAGCGGCGTGTGCGTCGGCAGGGTGCCGGCGGAGGCCGGCACATGGCGCTTGGCGGCCAGCGAACCGGCCATCGCCAGCATCGCGATCACCAGCAGGTAGCGCGAGAAATACATGCACGCGCCCAGCATCGCGTTCCAGAACGGCGTGTTCGCCGACAGCCCCGCAAACGCGCTGCCGTTGTTGTTGGACGCGGAGGAGAGGGCGTACAGGATCTCGCTGAAGCCGTGCGCGCCCGGGTTGGCCACCCCCGCCACGCCGGCCGGAACCATCACGGCAATCGCCGTGCCCACCACCACTAGTGCGCAGGGCACCAGCACGGCGAGGCTGGCCATCTTCATCTCGTGCGCCTCGATCTTCTTGCCGAGGTATTCCGGCGTGCGGCCCACCATCAGGCCGGCGATGAACACCGCCACCACGGCGAAGGCGAGCATGCCGTACAGGCCACAGCCGACGCCGCCGAAGATCACCTCGCCGAGCTGCATCAGCCACATCGGCACCAGGCCGCCCAGCGGGGTAAAGGAATCGTGCATCGCGTTGACCGAGCCGTTGGAGGCGGCGGTGGTGGCGGTCGCCCACAACGTGGAATTGACGATGCCGAAGCGCGTTTCCTTGCCCTCCATGTTGCCGCCCGCCTGCAGCGCCGAAGCGTGCTGGTCGACCGCCAGGCCGTGCAGCGCCGGATTGCCGGCCTGCTCGGCCGCGGTACAGGTCAGCAGCAGCGGCACGAAGATCACCAGCATCACCAGCAGCAGCGCCCAGCCCTGGCGCCGGTCGCCGACCATCCGGCCGAAGGTGTAGCAGAGCGCGGCGGGGATCAGCAGGATGGCCAGCAGCTCGGCGAAGTTCGACAGCGGCGTCGGGTTCTCGTACGGATGCGCCGAGTTGACGTTGAAGAAGCCGCCGCCGTTGGTGCCAAGCTGCTTGATCGCGATCTGCGAGGCGGCCGGACCCATCGGCAGGGTCTGCGTGGTCACCGGCACCTCGCGCGTTTCCACCTTGCCGGCGGCATCCTTGAGTGGGTTGCCGGCAGCGTCCTTGAGCGTCTCGACATAGCTGGAGGGCTGCACCACCGCCACGTCGACATAGGACTTGAAGTTCTGCACCACGCCCTGCGAGACCAGCAGCAGCGACAGCAGCAGCGACAACGGCAGCAGCACGTACAGCGTGCTGCGCACCATGTCCACCCAGAAATTGCCCAGTCCCTGCGCGCTGCGCCGGGTAAAGCCGCGGATCACCGCCACCAGCACCGCGATGCCGGTCGCCGCCGAGAGGAAGTTCTGCACCGCCAGGCCCAGCATCTGGGTCAGGTAGCTCATCGTCGTCTCGCCGCCGTAGCCCTGCCAGTTGGTGTTGGTGGCGAAGCTGACCGCGGTGTTCATCGCCGAATCCGGCGATACCGCGCCGAGATGCTGCGGGTTCAGCGGCAGCCACGGCTGCAGCCGCTGCAGCGCGTAGACCGCCAGCAGGCCGAGCACGTTGAACACCAGCACGACCAGCGCATAGCGCTTCCAGCCCATGTCCTCGGCCGGATCGATGCCGCACAGGCGATAGAGCACGCGCTCCACCGGCGCGCCGAAGCGGGTGACGCGGTTGGGTGCATCGGCGAAGACCCTGGCCATGTAGCCGCCCAGCGGCTTGACCAGCAGCAGCAACACGGCCAGGTACAGGCCGAGCTGGAGGATATCGTTGGAGGTCATTCGAACCACTCCGGCTTGAGCAGGGCCACGCACAGGTAGGCGATCAACAGCACCGCGATCACCGCGGCGACGACATAGGCGAAATGCATGCAGGCACTCCTCGCATGGCGATGCGAGCAAGGTTTCGGGATGGACGAGGCGGGGCTACTTGCGCGGGCTCAGGCGGTCGCAGACCCGCAGGAAGCCGAGCAGCGCCGCACTCATCACGAACAGGAACAACAGGTAGAGCAGGTCCATCGGCATCGACTCAGGGAAACGACGCCGCGCACTCTAGGCAGTGGCGCATATGAATGGGGTAGCGATCCGCGGCCTGCGCGTATAGAACGCGTAAATTTTTGGGTTTCCCGCCGCAGGGCCGGAGCCCGCAAACGGCCATGGACCGCCGGGTGCGGCTCCGGTGCGGGCTACCCGTATAATTCCGCGAACCTGCCAAAAGCCCGCCCATGAACTCGATTCCAGCCGACGCCCCACGCCCCGCCGACTTCGCCGCCATACGCGCGCTCGCCGACGCCGACATGCGCCGCATCGACGCGCTGATCCGCGCACGACTGGCCTCCGACGTGGTGCTGATCAACCAGATCGCCGACCACATCATCGCCGGCGGCGGCAAGCGGCTACGGCCGATGCTGCACGCGCTGGCCGCGCGCGCCGCGGGCTACCACGGCGAACAGCACGTGAAGCTGGCCGCGGTGATCGAGTTCATCCACACCTCCACCCTGCTGCACGACGACGTGGTGGACGAATCCGGCCTGCGCCGCGGCCGGCAGACCGCCAACGCGCTGTGGGGCAATGCCGCCAGCGTGCTGGTCGGCGACTTCCTCTACTCGCGCTCGTTCCAGCTGATGGTGGAACTGGACGACATGCGCGTGATGCGCATCCTCGCCGACACCACCAACACCATCGCCGAAGGCGAGGTGCTGCAGCTGCTCAACATCGGCAACGCCGACGTGGACGAGGCGGCGTACCTCGCGGTGATCGAGCGCAAGACCGCGGTGCTGTTCGCCGCCGCCACCGAACTCGGCGGCCTGCTGGGCGGCCTGCCTGCGGACCAGGTTTCCGCGCTGCGCCGCTACGGCATGGAGCTGGGCTACGCCTTCCAGATCGCCGACGACCTGCTGGACTACACCAGCGACGCCGATACCCTGGGCAAGAACATCGGCGACGACCTCGCCGAAGGCAAGCCCACCCTGCCGCTGATCTACGCCCTGCAGAGCGCCACGCCGGAACAGGTGGCCTCGCTGCGCCACGCCATCGAGCACGGCGGGCTGGACTCGCTGGACCGCATCGTCGCCGCGATCCGCGACTCCGGCGCGCTGGAGCGCACCCGCGCACGCGCCGAGGCGCACGCCAACGCCGCGCACGAAGCCCTGGCCGCCCTGCCCGCCTCCACCTGGCGCGACGCGCTGGCCACGCTGGCGGACTACTCCGTGCAGCGCACGTTCTGATCGCCGCGATGACGACGCCCGACGATATGCGCCCCACCGATGCCGGCGCGCCGGTGGAAACCCTGTACCAGGGCCGCTGGCTGAGCCTGCGCAAGCGCGGCCGCTGGGAATACGTCGAACGCAACAACCCCGGCGGCGCGGCCATCGTGATCGCGGTGACGCCGGACGACCGCGTGCTGTTCGTCGAGCAATACCGCGTGGCGATCCAGTCGCGCACGATCGAGATGCCCGCGGGCCTGGTCGGCGACCTCGCCGGGCAGGAAGACGAAAGCCTCGTGCTGGCCGCGCAGCGCGAGCTGGAAGAGGAGACCGGCTGGCGCTGCGACCACGCGGTCCTGCTGCACCAGGGCCCGTCGTCCGCCGGCATGAGCACCGAGATGATCGCCTACGTGCGCGCCTTCGACCTGGTCAAGGTGGGCGCCGGCGGCGGCGATGCCAGCGAGAACATCGCGGTGCACGAGGTGCCCCGCAACGAGGCCGGCGCATGGCTGTTCGCGCGTGCGGCCGAGGGGTATTCGATCGACCCGAAGTTGTTTGCGGGCTTGTGGTTGCTGGAGCACGCGGGCGCTGGCTGAGCTTGCTGGAGGCTTTCTGCCTTAGGCAATGGCGTAGGTGGTCGTCTTGCGCAAGGAACAAAAAAGCGGTTCCGAGCGCATGCCGGCGCTCGAAACCGCCCTGTTACTTGCGAAACCGCGAAACTCACGCCAACGCTTTGAGCGCCGCGTCGTAATCCGGCTCGTGTGTGATCTCGTCCACCAGCTCGGCATGGATCACCTTGTCGTGCTCGTCCAGCACCACCACCGCGCGGGCGGCGACACCGGCCAGCGGGCCTTCGGCGATCGCCACGCCGTAGTCGAGCAGGAACTCGCGGCCGCGCATCAGCGACAGCATCTGCACGTGGGTGATGCCTTCCGCGCCGCAGAAGCGGCCCTGCGCGAACGGCAGGTCGGCGGAGATGCACAGCACCACGGTGTTGGCGAGCTTGGCTGCCAGCTCGTTGAAGCGGCGCACCGAGGTCGCGCACACGCCGGTGTCCACGCTGGGGAAGATGTTCAGCACCTTGCGCTTGCCGGCGTAATTGGCCAGCGTGACGTCGGAAAGGTCACCGCCGACCAGGCGGAACGCGGGAGCCGGTTCGCCGGACACCGGGAAACCGCCGTCGACACGCACCGGCTGGCCCTTGAAGTTGACTGTGGACATGAAGCACCTCGGGATGGGATAGGGGACCCTAAGTAAAACATGCCCCTGGCTAGGAAAACGATGAGCCGCTCGACAGCGGCATGCATCGCTCCCATGCCCCATCGGTACCTTCAGGCACCGACCACGACCCGCGGCGCTACTCCGGCAGCAGGCTGGCGCCGATTTCGCGCAACTTCGCCATGTCGCGCAGCACCAGTTCGCGGCCTTCCAGCGCGATCAGCCCCTGGTTGCGGAAACGGGTGAGCACGCGGCTCACCGTTTCCGCGGCAAGCCGCAGGTAATTGGCGATGTCGCCGCGCGACATGCTTAGGTGGAAGCGATCGGAGTACAGGCCGCGCGCCGCGTAGCGGGTGGAGAGGTCGATCAGGAACGCCGCCATGCGCTCGTCCGCGGCGTGGTCGCCGGCCAGCAGCGCCACCGCGCCGAGTTCCTTGCTGATGAGCCGGAACAGGTGCTGCTGCACCGCCGGCATCCGCGCGGCCAGCGCGCTCATCGCGGGAAAGGAGAAGCGACAGCACCAGGTGTCTTCCAGCGCTATCGCATCGCAGGGAAACTGATCCGGGTAGATCGCGTTGAGTCCCACCACCTCGCCCGGCAGGTAGAAGCCCAGCACCTGCTCGTTGCCGTCGCGGTCGAACATCCGCGTCTTCACCGAGCCGGTGCGCACCGCGTAGATCGCCCGGAACGGATCGCCGGTGCGGAACACGTGCTCGCCCGCGCGGAACGGCCCCGCGTGTTCGACCAGGCAATGCAGGTCGAGCAGCTCGGGCTTGCCGTAGCCCACCGCGGTGCAGGCCAGCGAGAACGCGCAGGTGCTGCAGAAGCGCGCGGCATCGCCGTCGTTGGCGATCGGCTTCGGGATCGGGTGCAATCGTGGTTCTGGTTGGCTGGATGACATGGCGGTTGCATCCTTGGTGTTCGTCGAGCCGCGAACGGCCGTCATCATACGCAGTCGCCGGTCACTTCTCCACGAACGCCCGCTCGATCACGTAGTCGCCCGGCTCGCGGGTACGTGGCGAGGCCTGGAAGCCGCGGCCGTCCAGCAGGGCGCAGAGGTCGTCCAGCATCGCCGGGCTGCCGCACAGCATTACGCGATCGGTCTCCGGGTTGAGCGGCGGCAGGCCGGTGGCCTCGCTCATCATGCCGTCGGCGATCGCGTCGGTGATGCGCCCGCGGTTGCGGAACGGCTCGCGGGTGACGGTCGGATAGTAGATCAGCTTCTCGCGCACCAGCTCGCCGAGGTATTCGTGTTGCGGCAGCTCGTGCTCCAGGTAGTGCGCGTAGGCGAGGTCGTTGATGTGGCGCACGCCGTGGGCCAGCACGATCCTGTCGTAGCGCTCGTAGGTATCCGGATCGCGGATGATGCTCAGGAACGGTGCCAGCCCGGTACCGGTGCCGAGCAGGTAAAGATGTTTGCCGGGCTTGAGATCGGTGAGCACCAGGGTACCGGTGGGCTTGCGCGTGACGATCAGCGGATCGCCCGGCTTCAGGTGCTGCAGCCGCGAGGTAAGCGGGCCATTCGGCACCTTGATCGAGAAGAACTCCAGGTGTTCCTCCCAGCTCGCACTGGCGATGGAGTAGGCCCGCATCAGCGGCCGGCCCTCGCTCTCCAGCCCGATCATCACGAACTGCCCGCTGTCGAAACGAAAGCCCGGATCGCGCGTGGTGCGGAAGGAAAACAGCGTGTCGTTCCAGTGCTGCACGTCGATCACGTGCTCGGTCGCGAAGGCCACCATGGGTGTTCGATCTCGGATTGCGTGTCGGGGAAACGTGC
>JAJZET010000126.1 GCA_021805685.1 Pseudomonadota bacterium | reverse complement strand
AAATGGCCGGGGAAGTAGTCCAGCTCCGCCGGCACGGCGAGTTGCAGGGCGCATTCATCGCCATCACGGTGCGCGCCGAGGACCACCGGAGCGGTGCGCGTGCTCATCCGTTCACCCGCAGGCGCTTGCGCAGCAGCCATTCGCCCACGAACAACGGTCCCATGATGAAGTACACGATCAGCCCGTTGTACAGCGTCCACCATTTCAGTGGTGCCCATAGTGTCAGCGTGGCAGACATCGCGGCATTGAACACGAAGAAAGCGACCCACACCCAGGTGACCTTGCGCGTGTAGGGAATGGCCGCGTCGGGCAGGTCCGGCTCGCGTACACGGGCGATGCGTTCCACCACTGGCGGGCCGTAGGCCAGGCTGAGTCCGAACGTCAGCAACAGGAACAGGCTGATCAGGGTGGGATACCAGCGCAGCAGCGCGGGTTCGCCGCTGACGCCCAGCAGTGCGCAATAGGCCAAGGCCACGATCAGCATCCAGCGCCCGCCCGGTTCGCGCAGCAGGAACGGTGCGCGCAGCAGCCACGCCGCCGCCAGCGCCAGCGCGAACACGTGCGGCGGCACCGTTTCCATGCCGAAGTAGACGAGGAACGGATACAGCACGCCGAGCAGCGGCAGCAGGATGTTGATCAGTTTGCGCATGCGGCCTGCTGGCTGGCGACGAAGGCGGCGAGGCTGGCCACGGTGGCGAAATGGCGGCGTGCGTCCTTGTCGTCCGAGGCGATGCGGATGTCGTAGCGCTTCTGCAACGCCAGCGCCAGTTCCAGCGCATCGACGGAATCCAGCCCGAGTCCGTCGCCGAACAGCGGCTGTTGCGGCGGAATATCGGTGGCCTGCAGGTCTTCCAGGTTCAGCGTGTCGATGACGAGCTGGGCGACTTCCTGCTCCAGCGCGGTGTGGGTCGAGGTGTTCACGGGGTGGCGAGCTCCCTGAGGAAAAGTTGGTGCAGGTGGTCGTTGAGGCGGCGCGAGGCGATGGGCATGGGCGCGCCGGCGTTGAACGGCGCCGGGTCGATGTCCGCGCCCACGCGCAGCCGCACGCGGAAGCGGCAGTGCGGGATGCGATACCACGGTACGCCCTTGGTCAGGGTGGGTGGGTCGATGTCGATGAACACCGGCGTCACCGTGCGTGCGCCGCGCAGTGCGATGGCCGCCGCGCCGCGATGGAATCGCGGCGGCTGGCCGGGCATGGTGCGCGTGCCCTCGGGGAACACGATCAGGCATTGCCCGTCGCGCAGCACGTCGGCGGCGCGATCCAGCATGTCCGCGCTGCCGTCGTTGCCGATGTACTGCGCGGTGCGGACCGGACCGCGCATGCAGGGGTTGTCGAACAGGCTCTGCTTCACCACGCAGTTCGCGTCGCGGATCTGCGAGATCAGGAACACCACGTCGATCAGCGAGGGGTGGTTGGCCACCACCAACTGGCCGGGGCGGCCCAACCGCTCGGCACCTTCGATCATGAAATCCAGAGTGCGGGTGCGGTACATGAACTGCACGTGCAGCCAGAACGCCTTGCTGATCGCGGCGCGGGCGCGGCGGCGCCGGTCGGGCGCCGTGCCGGGCAGGCAACGCAGCAGCGGCAGGATCAACACTCGCAGCAGCAGGCCGCCCAGTCCGAACAGCACGAAGCTGGCGCCGGTGGCCACCAGTCGCCAGGCCCAGTAGTCGCGGCGTGGGCTCAGCGGATACGTCGCCAGTTCCATCGGCGTGCCTTCCAGGTGTGTTGGAGGGAGGAATCCCGTGCGAGCATGGCGCGCAGGAAATCCAGTGCATGCGGCCGCGCGCAGGGGGCGTCGCCCTCGGCGCGCTCGAGTCGGAGCTGCCAGTCGCCGTGGGCCGATGCGTCCATGGTCGTGTCGGTCCTCCCCAGTCGTAGCGCCACAGCATAGGAGAACGGCACGTCCGCGATCCACGGTGCGTAGGCAGGCGGCGGCAGCTCTTCGGCCACCACCACCAGCGCTGACGGTGCGCCTGCCGCCAGCTGCAACAGTCCTTCCAGCACGGCATGCTCGAAGGTGTCGGCTTCGCCGGCGATGGCCGAGGACTCACCGCGCTGGCCGCGCAGGATCGACCACTGCCCCGCGATGGCGTTGTGCACCGACAGGCCGAAGCGAGTCGGCGACAGCGGTTGGCCGTCGACGATGTCGGAGAGCAGCGCCAGCGTCTGTGGCGTTTCGCCGTGGTGCGAGCCGAACACGAAGGGCAGTTGTTCGTCGTCGCCGCACAGTGGCCACGCCGTCTCCAGAGTCATCCGTGCCAGCCGGCTGAGGCGACGGCGTTGCAGCGCGGGCAGGAAGGCGCAGGACGGTTGAGTCTGCGCGTCGTCGGGCACGGCGCGCGGCGACTGCGCCCAGGCGCGCCAGTCGTTGGCGCTTTCCAATCCCGGCGCCCAGGCGCGCCAGTCCTCAAGGCGGAACGCGGTCATGCGGTGGCCTCGTCGAAGCGACGGAACAGCAGCGCGGCGCAGCTCCCGCCGAAGCCGTAGCTGCTGCTCAGCGCGGCATCGATGCGTTGTTCGCAGTTCGCCGTCAACAGCGGCGCGTCGGCGAAATCCGGATCGACCTCGTCCAGTGGCGCGCCGGCGGCAAGGAAGTCGTGCTGCAGCATGAGCAGGCAGGCGATGGCGTCCAGCGCGCCGGCCGCGCCGGGCGCATGGCCGAGCAGGCCCTTGACCGAGGACACCGGCGGCAGCGGCGCGCCGCGCTCGGCGAACACGGTGCGGATAGCCTGCCATTCGGCAAGGTCGCCCGGTGTGCCGCAGGCGTGCGCGTTGACGTAGCCGGGCAGGGTGCCGGCGCGATCCAGCGCCTGGCCGAGCGCGCGCGCGATGCCTGCGGCGCCGGGGCCGACCATGCTGGCCGCGTCGGTGGCGCAACCGTAGCCGGCGAGTTCCGCCAGCACGCGCGCACCGCGTGCCTGCGCGTGTTCCAGCGATTCCAGCACCAGCACGCCGGCGCCGGCAGCCAGCGCGAAGCCGTCGCGCTCGCGGTGGAACGGGCGCGAGGCCCGTGCCGGATCGGCCTGTGGCGACAACGCGCCCATGGCGTCGAACCACATCGCGGTACTGGGGTGCAGTTCCTCGGCGCCGCCGGCAAGCATGACGTGCTGGCGGCCGAGCTGGATCAGTTCCATCGCGTGGCCGATCGCATGCGCACCGCTGGTGCAGGCCGAGCTGACGGTGTAGCTGGCACCGCCGATGCCGTAGGCCTGGGCGAGGCAGGCGGACAGCGCGCTGCTCATGCCGCGCGGCACGGTGAAAGGCGACACCTTGGCGATGCCGCGGGTGCGATGGTTGTCCAGTGCTTCCTCATGCTCGCTGAGCGCAGCCCCCCCGCCCAGCACCAGTCCGCAATCGGCGGCGGCGAGCCGTTCGGGCGGCAGGCCAGCCTGCGCGAGTGCCTCGTTCGCGGCATGCCACGCATAGCGCGCCGGCGCGGGCAGAAAGCGGCGCAGCTTGCGCGGCGGTTCCGGCTGCAACCGGTCGATGTCCACCGGTCCGCCGACCTGGCTGCGCATGCCGAGCGTGGCGAAGGCATCCATGTGGCGCAGGCCGTGGCGGCGTACGCGCAGCGCGTCGAGCAGCGCGCAGGCGTCGGTGCCAACGCAGCTCACCGCGCCGAGACCTGTGACCACCACGCGCGGCAGGCCGTTGGCGTCACGCAGCCGCATCAGGCAACCGCCTTGAAGATCAGCGAGGTATTGATGCCGCCGAACGCGAAGTTGTTGTTCATCACCACGTCGGTGGCGATGGCGCGGCCATCGCCGGTGAGGTAGTCCAGCTCGGCGCAGTCGCTCGCGCGCTCGTCGAGGTTGAGCGTGGGTGCGAACCAGCCCGCGCGCATCATGGCGATCGCCCACCACGATTCCAGCGCGCCGCAGGCGCCCAGCGTATGGCCCACGTAGCTCTTCATCGCGCTGACCGGTACGCGTGCGCCCAGCACTTCGGCGGTGGCGTGGCTTTCGGCGACGTCGCCGCGGTCGGTGGCGGTACCGTGGGCGCTGACGTAGCCGATGGAGCCGGCCGGCAAGCCGGCGTCTTCCAGCGCGAGGCGCATCGCCACCGCCATCGTCCCGGCGGTAGGCTGGGTGATGTGGGCGCCGTCGGAATTGCAGCCGAAGCCGATCACCTCGGCGTACATCGTCGCGCCGCGAGCCTTGGCGTGCTCGTACTCCTCGAGCACCAGCGTGCTGGCGCCTTCGCCGACGACGAGGCCGTCGCGCTTCGCGTCGAACGGGCGCGGCGTGAGCTGCGGTTCGTCGTTGCGCGTGCTGGTGGCAAACAGCGTGTCGAACACCGCGGCGCCCGGGCCGGAAAGTTCCTCCGCGCCGCCGCAGAGCATCAGCTTCTGCCGGCCGTAACGGATCGCCTCGTAGCCGTAGCCGATCGCCTGGCTGCCCGAGGTGCACGCGCTGGAGGTGGGGATGACGCGGCCCTTGAGGCCGAAGAACACGCCCACGTTCACCGCCGTGGTGTGCCCCATCATCTGGATATAGCTGGTGGCGGTCACGCCGTGCATGGAGCCGGTGTCCAGCATGCGGCCCATCACCCGCACCGGCTCCACGCTGCCGCCGGAGGAGCCGTATGCCACGCCCATGCGGCCGTCGCGGATCGAGGCATCGTCAAGCAGGCCGGCGTCGCGCAGTGCATGTTCGCTGGCGGCCACGGCGAACTGCGAGACGCGGCCCATCGATCGGGTCTTCTGGCGCGGCCACGGCGGCAGCGCAAAGTCGTCCACCGGACAGCCGAGGCGGCCGTTCAGCGCGTCGAAGTAATCCCACTCGTGCATGCGCCGCACGGCGTTGCGGCCTTGGCGCAGGCGCGCGGAGATCGTGGTCCAGTCGTGGCCCAGCGGCGTGATGCCGCCCATGCCGGTGACGACGACGCGTTTCATCGTGCGAATGCTCCTTGGCGGGTGGTGACCGCACCGGTCGTGTTGTCGAAGCGCTTCGGTCCCCTGCTGGGGGCCGAAATCCTGACCGCAGGTCGGCAAGCTGCCATGAGTCGGCCGGAGTTCAAGGCGCACCGTCCCCGTCGGCCTGGCTCGTCGGCACCAGCAGCGCGGTGAAGGCGATGCCGAACAGCAGGGTCAGGCCAAAGTCGCGCAGCGCCGGCATCGAGCTTAGCGAGAGCAGGCCAAAGGAGAGCAAGGCGGTGAGCGCGGAAAGCAGCACGCTGGCGTACATCGCGCCGGGGCGGTGCGCGGCGTGCGGTTCGCCTTCGTGCAGGAACACCGCATAGTTGGCGCCCACGCCCAGCACCAGCATCAACGCCATCCAGTGGAACAGCGTGAGCGGCTGGCCGAGGTAGCCCAGCGCGGCCAGCGTCAGCGCGATGCCCAGCACCGGCGGCGCCAGCACGCGCGGCATGCGTCGCCAGCCGTAGCGCCAGCCGAACACCGGCACGATCAACCCGATGGCCGCGAGCAACCACACGCTGGCGTAACGGCGGTAGCGGCCGAACAGCTGCGACACGCTGGCTGCCTTGTCGACCAGGTTCACGCCGGGCAGGCCCTGCGCGGCGCGGCGCAGCAACGCATCGTCGTCGCCGCCTTGCGGTAGCACGATGGAACCACAACCGTGCCCGTCGCAGCCCATCCACAGGTAGCGGAACGGCACCGCCATCGGCGTGGCCAGCCATGCCTTGAAGTCCAACGGCGAGCCAGGCCAGGCGTCGGCATAGGCGCTTGCGGCAGCGGTGCGCAGTCCACCGGCGACGAGCAGGGATTGCAGGCGGGCGCGGGCAGCGAGTGTCCGCGTCTGCGCTGCCAGCCCGGCAGGCTGGTTATTCGAGGTGGCGGTCGTGCCCGACGCATGCAGGATGCGTTCGAGCAGGGCGTGGTCGGCCATCTGCCGCGCCTGCGAGGGTGCCATGCGGGCCAGCCCGATCCAGTCGCCGAGGCGGCCATCGCGTACCAGCGCCTGCAACCGTTGTTCCAGCCGTTCCTCGCGTTGCAGGGTCTGCTCGGTGTTGGCACCCTGCACCAGGTAGAACTGGCTGCCGTTACCGAGGCCGGTGATGTCGCGGATGCGGTGTTCCTGCGTCACCAGCGCAGATGGCGGCGAGATCAGCAGGTGCACGTCGTCGTCGTGGCCGAGGCGCCACCAGCCGGGCAGCGCGAGCAGCAGCAACAACACGGCCAGCAGCAGGCCACGTCGTCCCCGGCCGGCACGACAGACACCACGCTGCAGCGCCAGCGCCCAGCGCACCGGCGGCGCCGAGAGCGGCTTCGTCGGGTGTTGCAGCAGCGCGGGCAGCAGCCAGAACACGCTGAGGCAGGCGGCCAGCATGCCGCTCATCGCGAATACCGCCATCTGGCGCAGAGCGGGGAACGGCACCAGCCCGAGCAGGGCATAGCCGAGCAGTGAGGTGGCCAGCGCCAGCAGCAGGGCGGGGCGTACCTGGCGCAGCCCGTCGGCCGCGCTCCAGCGAGGGCCAGCGTTGGCACGCGCGGTGAGGTACTGGATCGAATAGTCCACCGCCTCGCCCAGCAGCGCGGCGCCGAACACCAGGGTCAGCAGGTAGATCTGCCCGAACACCAGCAGGCTGGCGACGGTGGCGAACAGCACGCCCGCCGCCGTCGAGAGAAAGGCCAGCAACAGCGGCCCGGGCGAGCGGAACATGCCGATCAGCAGCAGCGCGATGCCCAGCGTGGAGATCCAGCCGACCAGGTGCACGTCGTGCTCCGCGCCAGCCCGCGCGGCGGCGGCGTAGAACACCGCGCCGGTCCGCAGCACCCGGGTGCCGGGCTGGCGGTGTTCGACCCGGCGTACCGCGTCGTCGACCGCGGCCAGCACGCGCCGCTGCACGGTGTCGTCGTAGGACGAACCGGCCAGGGTGGCGGTGACCAGCACGAAGGTGCGGCCATGGCGGTGCGCGACCAACAGATCGTCTTCCGGCAGCAGCGGCGACCGGCTCCACGGCTGCTGGTCGAGCCAGTGCTGCAGCCAGCCGAACGGATCGTCCTGCAGCGTCGTGCCCACGCCGTCGACGAATGGTGCGTTCAGGCGGTGCGCCAGCGCCAGCGCCGGGTCGTAGCCGGTGGCGACCAGCGCGGCCCGGTCGGCGTCGGAGAGCAGGAAGAAGCGGTGCGCCAGGTAAGGCGCGACCATCTGTCCGAGATCGAACGGCGGCAGCTTGGCCAGCACCGAGGCAAACACTTTGTGTGGCTGCAGCGCCTTGCCCAGCGCGCGGGCGGCGGCCTTGGCGCGCTCGTCGTCGGTGTTTTCCACCAGCAGTACGATGCGATCGCCGTTGGCGTGAGCCAGCCGCTGCACCGCGGCCTCCGCCAGCGGCTGCTGCTCGGTGGTCGGAAGCATCGCCAGCAGGTCGGTCTGGATCGGCAGGCGGCCCCGTCCGAACAGCAGCCAGGCGCCCAGCGCGGCGACCAGTAGCAGGGCGACAGCGAAAAGCCCGGCACGAAGCGTCAGGCGGGGCGTCATGGCAGGTCGAGTGCGCGCTTTTCCAGGCCGCTGAGCGTGCCGGCATCACGGGTCTGGCTGAAGCGGATGTCGGTATGGCTCCCGTCGCGCATGGTAATTAGGATGCCTTCCAGGTACGCATCGCCGCTCAGCTCGATGCTGCCCAGCACGCGTGCCATGCGCTCCTGCCTGGGCACCAACTGCAGTGTCCAGTGCGCTGTGCTGCCGCTGGCGGCGATGTGGAACTGGCGGCGTACCTCGTCGACGTGGCCGGCCAGCATCGCCTGCAGCATCTGCGAGATCCGGCTCACGCCTTGCGCGTCGCGCATCGGGTGCGGCTGGCCCTGCGGGTCGATGCGCGCGGCCTGCTGGCCGGTGAACGCCAGCGTCTGCGCAAATGGGGCCTGCGTCTGCCACAGCATGCCGTGGCCCAGCACGAACAGCAGCTGGCCCTGGCTCACCTGGGGCTTTTCCAGCGCCGGATTGCTGCGGGCCTGGGTGAAATCGGCCCGCACCGCCGTGTGTTGGCCCAGCGTGGCCAGCACGTGCTGCAGCAGGGCGCCGTCGGCTTGCGCGTGGGCGAGCGGCACGACGAACCACAGCAACAGCAGACATTTCAGTCGACGCATGCGTTTTCTCCGTGGAGCCGGCGCCACACCATGCGGGGCGCCCTGGGCAGCATGCCAAGCAACAGCCGGGTGTGCATCGCCGAGATGCGCAGGTTGTCGCGGAAGAGGCGGAAATGGGACAGCCCGCCTTCCGGATAGGTCACGCGGGTCGGCAGGTTGGCCACCGGCACGCCGCGCCAGGCCAGCCGTACGGCGATCTCGGTATCGAAATCCATGCGTGCGGGCGGTGGCCTGCGCTCGATCTCCGCGCAGGCGGCTTGCAGCGGGTACAGGCGATAGCCGCACATCGAGTCGCGGATCACCAGCGACAGGGTTTCCAGCCAGACGCAGACATGGGTAATGTAGCGCCCGTACAGGCGGGCACGCGGCACGCTGGCATCGTAGATGGGCGTGCCGCAGACCAGCGCTTGCGGATGCTTGCGGCCGAGGGCAAGGAAGTGCGGTACATCGCCGGTGTCGTGCTGGCCGTCGGCGTCGATCTGCAGGGCATGGCTGTAGCCGGCCTCGCGTGCGGCAAGCAGGCCGGTGGCGATGGCGCGCCCCTTGCCCTGGTTGCGCGGCAGGCGCAGCAGGCGCATGTCGTCGGTGTCGCGCGCCAGGGCGTCGAGCACGCCGCGGGTGGGTTCGTCGCTGCCGTCGTCCACCACCAGCACGGGCAGCCCGTGCGCACGCAGTGCCTGCACCGTCCGCGCAATGGTGCTGCCATGGTTGTAGATCGGGATCAGCGCGCAGGGGAGGAAGCGGCCGTGGGTGTCCGGCATGGCCAGGCTCAGCGATCGAGCAGGCCGCGCACGGTGCCGACCACGTCGCCCACGGTACGCACGTTCTTGAAGTCCTCCGGCTTGATACGCATGCCGGTCATTTCCTGCACCTGGATCGCCAGGTCCACCGCGTCGATGCTGTCCAGGCCGAGGTCGGTGAACAGATGGGCGGACGGCACGACGCGCGTCGGCTCGATCTCGAACGTGTCGTGCAGCACCTTGCGCAGACGTTCAAGAATTTCCGTGTTGCTGATGTCGGCTGCCAGGGTCGTGCTCATAATCGCTTTCTGCTCTCGTTGTTCCGTACGTATCGTGATGCCTTCCGGGGCGGCTGTTACCTGCGGTACGGCCGGGCGCCGGCGGCTGCGGTCGCATGGACCGGCTGCCTGCTTTGACGTGGTGGCTCCCCCGAGCGTTGGGCGCAAGTTGATGCGGCGCCTGTAGCACTGGCGAGTGTAACAGAGCCCTGCGCCGGACCCGGCGATGCCGCCGGCGACGAAAAGGCCGCCTTGCGGCGGCCTCTCGCTGCAACCCTGGCGGACCGGGCCGCGCTTACTGGCCGCGCATGCGACCCTGGAAGCGGGTGCCACCATTGCCCATGTGCGGCAGCTTGATCTTGCCGATCGCGCTGATGCGCTCCTCGGCCAGGCGGTCGGCGGCCTTGTAGGTGGGCACGCCCTGGGTCTTGCTGATCTCGAAGATGCGGCCCAGGTTGTAGTAGATCGTGCGCATCATGCGCATGGCACGCTCGCGGTTGTAGCCGTCGATTTCCAGCGACACGTTCATCACGCCGCCGGCGTTCACCGCGTAGTCCGGCGCATACAGCACGCCGCGCTTCTGCAGCTCGTCGCCGATCGCGTCGGTGGCCAGCTGGTTGTTGGCGGCGCCGCAGATGATCTTGGCCTTGATGCGGTCGATGGTCTGCTCGTTGACAGTGCCGCCCAGCGCGCAGGGGCTGTAGACATCGGCGTCGACGTCGTAGATCTCGTCCAGGCCCACCGCCTCGCAGCCCAGCTCGTCGACGCAGCGCTGCACCGCGTCCTTGTTGATGTCGGTGACGAATACCTTGGCGCCCTGCTCGCGCAGCAGCTTGATGAACTCGCTGCCGACGTGGCCGCAACCCTGCACGGCGAAGCTGTACTTGCCCACGTCCTCGTTGCCGTGCTTGAAGTTCAGCGCAGCCATCAGGCCCTGCAGCGTGCCGTAGGCGGTGAACGGCGACGGATCGCCCGAGCCGCCATGCACCTGGTGCACGCCGGTCACGTACTCGGTCTCGCGGAACACGTACTCCATGTCGTTGACGTCGATGCCCACATCCTCGGCCGTGATGTAGCGGCCGTTGAGCGAGTTGACGAAGCGGCCGAACGCACGGAACAGCGCCTCGGACTTGTCCTTGCTCGGATCGCCGATGATCACCGCCTTGCCGCCGCCCAGGTTCAGGCCGGCCACGGCGTTCTTGTAGGTCATGCCGCGCGACAGGCGCAGCACGTCGTTCACCGCTTCGGCCTCGGTCTTGTACGGCCACATGCGCAGGCCGCCCAGCGCGGGGCCCAGCACGGTGTTGTGGATCGCGACGATGGCCTTCAGGCCGGCGTCCTGGTTGTGGCAGAAGACGACTTCTTCGTGGCCGGTCTTGGCGATGGTTTCGAAAATCATTGGAACGGCGACTCCATGGGGAGGTGCCCGCGGGCATCCAGGAATGGCGGCATCGCAGCGATGGCCGCCGGGGAACAACAACGAAGCGGCCCGTCGCCCCGGATGGGGCAGGGGCGACGGGCCAAGTCGGACATTCTAGTACGCCGGTCGACATCGGCCGTGTCGCGACGCAGCAAGCCCAGGGTCCGTCGCACCGAAAATACTGAACGAATAATGAATGAATCTGGCCGCCGTGCACGTCTTTGGGGCTTGGCTGCGCATTGAAGCAGTGAGGGGGCAATCCCGGCGGCGTGCGCGTCGCACGGGGAGCCGGGCTCGACGGGAATCCGGGATGCGCGCGAGGCCATCGCGCGCTTTCGTTTTCCCCGCAGCAATCGCATGCACGGAAAACCGACACCTCGCATTCAGGCAGTACCTACGTCCGGGAGACAACGCATGGCCAAGCAGAGCAGTCAGAAGTTCATCGCGCGCAACCGCGCGCCGCGGGTGCAGATCGAGTACGACGTCGAGGTCTACGGCGCGCAGAAGAAGGTGCAGGTGCCATTCGTGATGGGCGTGATGTCCGACCTGTCCGGCGTGAACAACGCCGAGCTGCCGGCCATCGAGGATCGCAAGGCGCTGGAGATCGACGTCGACAACTTCGACCAGCGCCTGCAGTCGATGAAGCCGCGCGTGTCCTTTGCCGTACCCAACACGCTCACGGGCGAGGGCAACCTCAACGTGGACATCACCTTCGAGAGCATGGACGACTTCTCGCCCGCCGCGGTGGCCCGCAAGGTCGGTGCCGTGGCCAAGCTGCTGGAGGCGCGCACCCAGCTCGCCAACCTCGGCACCTACATGGACGGCAAGGCCGGCGCCGAGAAACTGATCGCGCAGGCCATCAACGATCCGGCGCTGCTGCAGTCGCTGGTGTCTGCAGCGAAGCCCGGCGACGCCGGCAAGGACGGAGAGTAAGCCATGGCAACCGAGAAACTGGCCGAACAGGGCGGCGCGACCCAGACCCTGGTGCCCGACGATTTCGCTGCGCTGCTCAGCAAGGAGTTCAAGCCCAAGAGCGATCGCGCCAAGGAAGAGGTCGAGTCCGCTGTCCGCACGCTCGCCGAGCAGGTACTGAACAAGGCCGACATCGTCTCCGACGACGTCACCCAGACCATCAACGCCTACGTGGCCGAGCTGGATCGCAAGATCAGCGAGCAGCTCAACCTCGTCATGCACCACGCCGATTTCCAGAAGCTGGAAAGCGCCTGGCGCGGCCTGCATTACCTGGTCAACAACACCGAGACGGATCAGCAGCTCAAGATCCGCGTGATGAACATTTCCAAGAAGGAACTGGGCAAGACGCTGAAGCGCTACAAGGGCACGGCGTGGGATCAGAGCCCGATCTTCAAGAAGATGTACGAAGAGGAGTACGGTCAGCTTGGCGGCGAGCCTTACGGCTGCCTGATCGGTGACTACTACTTCGACCACAGCCCGCCGGACGTCGAGCTCCTGGCCGGCATCGGCCAGGTGGCCGCCGCCGCCCACGCGCCGTTCATCGCCTCGGCCAACCACACCCTGATGGGCATGGACAGCTGGGCCGAACTGGCCAATCCGCGCGACCTGGCCAAGATCTTTTCCACGCCCGAGTACGCCTCCTGGCGTTCGCTGCGCGAATCGGACGATGCCAAGTACCTCGCACTGGCCATGCCGCGCACGCTGGCGCGGCTGCCTTACGGCGCCAACACCGACCCGGTGGAGGAGTTCGACTTCGAGGAGGACACCTCGGGCGCCGATTCATCCAAATACACCTGGCAGAACGCCGCCTATGCGATGGCGGTGAACATCAACCGTTCGTTCAAGGAATACGGCTGGTGCTCGCGCATCCGCGGCATCGAATCGGGCGGTGCGGTGGAGGGGCTGCCGGTGCACACCTTCCCGAGCGATGACGGCGGCGTGGACATGAAGTGCCCCACCGAGATCGCCATCACCGACCGCCGCTCGGCCGAACTGGACAAGATGGGCATGATGCCGCTGGTCCATCGCAAGAACTCGGACATGGCCGCCTTCATCGGCGCGCAGTCGCTGGCCAAGCCGGAGGAGTACGACGATCCGGACGCTACCGCCAACGCCGCGCTGAGCTGCCGCCTGCCGTACATGTTCGCCTGCTGCCGCTTCGCGCATTACCTGAAGTGCATCGTGCGCGACAAGATCGGTTCGTTCTCCAGCCGCGAGTCGATGCAGAGCTGGCTGACCAACTGGGTCATGCAGTACGTCGACGGTGACCCGACCAACTCCAGCGAGCAGACCAAGGCGCGCAAGCCGCTGTCGGCGGCGGAGGTGGTGGTGGAGGAAGTGGAAGGCGCCCCGGGGTATTACACCTCGAAGTTCTTCCTCAAGCCGCACTATCAGCTGGAAGGTCTCACCGTGTCGCTGCGGCTGGTCTCGCGCCTGCCGTCGGCGGCCAAGGCCTGATGGACCCGGCGTGCGCAGCCGCGGCATGCGGTTGCGTACGCCGGATTCGAGAGAGGGAAGGCCGATGCCCGTGGCATCGGCAAACACCGGGCATCGTCTGCGCGACATCGCGATGAAGGCGGCGACGGGCGTGTGGCAACCGGCCGGGAGTGACCCGGGCGGATGGATCAATTCATCAACAGGCGATCGAGGAGAAGGTTCATGGCATTCGACATGCACATCAAGTTCGGCTCGGGCAAGGTCGAGATCAAGGGAGCATCCAACCACAAGGTGCACAAGGGCGACGTGCCGATCCTGGCGTGGTCGTGGGGCGTCAGCAACACCGGCGATCTGCACACCGGCGCGGGCTCGGCCAGCGGCGGCAAGGCGCACGTACAGGACATCTCCATCACCAAGTACGTGGACGGCTGCTCCAACGCGCTGCTCAATGCCTGCTGCACCGGCGCCCGCGTGGAAAACGCCTGGCTGTACATCACCAACGCCACCGGCGAGCAGACCGACTTCCTCACCATCGAGCTCTCCGAAGGCGTGCTGGTGACCTCGATGTCCACCGGCGGCAGCGGCGGTGAGGACAAGCTCACCGAGAACATCACCCTGCACTTCGGCAAGTTCAAGTACTCGTTCCAGCCGCAGAACGACAAGGGCGGCAAGGACGGCGGTACCAAGGACTTCACCTACGACATCCAGCAGGTCGCCAGCGCCTGAGCCTGACCGGCTGCTTGCAGCCGCCTCGTTTTGCCGACCCCTCAAGCACGGAAAGTGGATATGGCTCCGGAAAACTTGCTCAAAGAAGGTCGGTTGGACGAGGCGCTGCAAGGCTTGACCTCGCAGGTGCGGGGCAACCCCGCGGATGCCAAGGCGCGTGTGTTCCTGTTCCAACTGCTCGCCGTACTCGGGCAGTGGGAGCGGGCGCAGAACCAGCTGAAGGTGAGCGGCGAGCTCGATCCGCTCAATACGCTGATGGTGGAAGCCTACGGCCGCGCGCTGGCCGGTGAGCTGGAACGACAGCAGGTGCTGGCCGGCGCGCGTTCGCCGATGGTGATCGGCGAGCCTTCGCAATGGCTGGCACTGTTGCTGCAGGCCCTGAAGCTGCAGGCGGAGGATCGGCATGCACAGGCGCAACCCCTGCGCGAGCAGGCTTTCGAACAGGCCGAAGCGGTGGGCGGCGAGATCGACGGCACACCGTTCGAATGGATCGCCGACGCCGATTCGCGCTTCGGACCCTGCCTGGAGATGATTGTCAACGGCGGCTATGCCTGGGTGCCGTTCACGCGGCTCAAGAAATTGGTATTCGACGCCCCGTCCGACCTGCGCGACAAGGTGTGGGTGCCGGTGCAGGTGACCTGGAGCAACGGTGGTCAGGCAGTGGGTTTCGTGCCGTGCCGTTACCCGGGCAGCGAACGCGCAGACGACAGCGAACTGGTGCTGGCGCGGCGCACCGAGTGGCTCGACCTTGGCGACGAATGCTATGCCGGCTGCGGCCAGCGCATGCTGGCCACCGACGCCGGTGACTACCCGCTGCTGGATATCCGCAGCATCACGTTCGACGTGGCCTGAGCGGAACCGCACGCGTCATGGCCGAACTGACCACCCAGGAGCGCCTGCAGCCTTCGCTGCTCGACCGCCTCACCGACGACGAGCCGGGCAAGGCCGACGAGAGCCGCGAAAAGCGGGTGATCTCGGCGACGCGCCTGCGCGACTGTGTGGCGCGCGACATGTCCTGGCTGCTCAATTGCGTGAACCTGCGTGCGGAGGAGGCGCTGGCCGACTATCCGGAAGTGGCGAGCTCCGTGCTCAATTTCGGCATTCCCGATCTTACCGGCGCGGCGCTGTCCGGCATCAAGCCCGAGGTGCTGCAGCGACAGGTGCGTGACGCCATCCTCGCGTTCGAACCGCGGCTGACGCCAGGCACCCTGAGCGTCACCGTGCAATCGGACACCCAGCGCATGGACCGCCAGTCACTCGTGTTCAACATTTCCTCGGAGATGTGGGCGCAGCCGATTCCGCTGAACCTCTACCTCAAGACCGAAGTGGATCTGGAAACCGGCCGCTTCAACGTGTCGGAGAGCTTTGGCTGAGAGCCTGCCCATGATCGCCGAGTACTCCCTCAACCCATGCGCTGATGGCTTCACGGACGGGCTCTGACCATGGACCCGCGCCTGCTCCGTTACTACAACCGCGAGTTGCAGCACGTCCGCGAAATGGGCGGCGAATTCGCCCGCGAATATCCGAAGATCGCCGGTCGCCTCGGTCTGGAAGGTTTCGAGTGCGCCGATCCCTACGTTGAGCGGTTGCTGGAGGGCTTTGCATTCCTCGCAGCACGCATCCAGCTCAAGCTCGATGCGCAGCATCCGGTGTTCACCCAGCACCTGCTGGAGATGATCTATCCGCATTACCTCGCGCCGGTACCTTCGATGGCGGTGGTGCAGCTGAACCCCGACGCCAAGGAAAGCGCGCTGGCTGCCGGCCCGGTGGTGGCGCGGCAGACCGCCCTGCGCGGCCTCACCGGCCACGACGAGCGCACCGCCTGTGAATACCGCACCGCGCACGACGTCACGCTGTGGCCACTGGAGATCGCCGAAGCCAAGTATTTCGAAACGCCTGCCGCGCTGGCGGCCGCCGGCGTGCCCTTGCCCGCCGATCGCCCCGTGCGCGCCGGCCTGCGGCTCAAGTTCACCGTCACCGCCGGTGCGCAGGCGAACATGCTGGCGCTGGACGAGCTGCCGCTGTTCATCGCCGGCACCGACGAATTGCCCAAGCGCCTCTACGAGCAGTTGCTGGGCAACGCGGTCGGCTACCTGGTGCGCACGCCCGGCGCGAGCGGGTTGGTCAGCGAGTTTTTCGACGGACGCTGCATCCGCGACAAGGGGTTTGCCGAGGACGAGGCCCTGCTGCCCTACACCGATCGCTCGTTCAGCGGTTATCGCCTGCTGCAGGAATATTTCGCCTGCCCCGAGCGCTTCCTGTTTGCGGTGTTCACCGGGCTGAAGCCGGTGCTGGCGCGTTCGCAGGCCTGCGAATTCGAGATCGTCACGCTGTTCGACCGCAGCGTGAGCCGCCTGCACAACGCGGTGGACGCGGGCAATTTCCGCCTTTTCTGCACGCCGGCGATCAACCTGTTCCCGCGCCGCGCCGACCGCATCCACCTGCAGACCGGGCGCACCGAGTACCACATCCTGGCCGATCGTACGCGGCCGATGGATTTCGAGATCCATAGCGTCTCGGATGTCGAGGGCTTCGGCGACAGCCAGGAGCCGGAGCAGCGGTTCCAGCCGTTCTACGGCAGCGACGAGCGCACCTGGCATAGTCGTGCGGCCGCTTTCTACACGTTGCGCCGCGAGCCGCGCCAGCTCTCCTCGCGCCAGAGACTGCACGGTGCGCGCTCCAGCTACGTAGGCAACGAGATGTTCATCTCGCTGGTGGATGCCAGCGACGCGCCGTATTCCCCGCAACTGCGGCAGTTGGGCATGCGCCTGCTGTGCACCAATCGCGACCTGCCACTGCAGATGCCGGTGGGCAAGTCGCATACCGATTTCACCCTGGACACCGGCGCGCCAGTGACGTCGATCCGCTGCGTGGCGGGCCCCACCAAGCCGCGCGCGCCCACGGCCACCGGCGAGACCGCATGGCGGCTGATCAGCCACCTGCAGCTGAACTACGTCTCGCTGCTGGGCGACAGCGGCGAGGACGGCGCGGCGGCGCTGCGCGAAATGCTCACGCTGTACTCCGACGAGTTCGATGCGGGTGCGCGGCGGCAGATCGAGGGCATCAAGACGGTGGCCGCGCAGCCGGTGGTGCGGCGCATCCCGGTGCCGGGACCGATCAGCTTCGGCCGCGGGCTGGAGATCACCCTGACCTGCGACGACGGCGCCTTCGAGGGCACCGGCGCTTACCTGCTCGGCGCGGTGATGCAGCATTTCTTCGCGCGGCATGTCTCGGTGAACTCCTTCACCGAGACCGTGTTGCGCACCCTGGAACGCAACGAGGTGGCCCGATGGCCGGCACGGCTCGGCAAGCGCCAGATCCTGTAGCGCCGACGCGCACGGAGCTCGAGCGCGCGCTGCGGGAGCAGCCGGAGTGCTTCGAGTTCTTCGAGGCGCTGCGCCGGCTCGAGTGCGCGCATCCCGATCGGCCGCGGCTGGGCGAGTCGGCCAAGCCGTCGGAAGATGCCGTGCGTCTGTGCCATACGCCGTCGCTGTCGTTTCCGCCGCAGGGTCTCGACCGTTACGAGGCGTCGAGCGGGGGCAGGCCGGCACGACTGCACGGGCTGTTCCTCGGCCTGTTCGGGCCGAACGCGCCGCTGCCGCTGCACCTCACCGAGTACGCGCTTGACCGCCAGCGCAACGCGAAGGACTCCACCCTGATCGCGTTTGCGGACATCTTCCACCACCGCATGCTGAGCCTGTTCTATCGCGCCTGGGCCAGTGCGCAACCCACCGTGCAGCTCGACCGTCCGGACGATGATCGCTTCAGTCTGTACATGGGCGCGCTGGTGGGGCTTTCCACGCGTGGCCTGAGCGGGCGCGATGCATTGCCGGACCAGTACAAGCGCTTCTTTGCCGGGCGCCTGCTGGCGCAGGCACGCAATGCCGAAGGTCTGTGCAGCCTGCTGGTGCACTTCTTCCGCATCCCGGTAAACGTGATCGAGTTCGTGGCGAGTTGGATGCGTCTGCCGAGCGAGGCGCACTTGCGGCTAGGCAGCTCGCCGGACGTGGCGGGCCTCGGCCGCACTGCGGTGATGGGCGAGTGCGTATGGGGTTCGCAGCAGCGCTTCCGTCTGCGACTGGGGCCGCTCACACGCGCGCAGTTCAACAACTTCCTGCCTGGTGGCGAGGCACTGCGCCAACTGGTGGCGGCGGTCAAGACCTACGTGGGCGAAGAGAAGGCCTGGGACGTGCAGCTGGTGCTCAAGCGTGCCGAGGTGCCGAGTACCAAGCTCGGGCGCGGCGGCCGCATGGGGCTCACCACCTGGCTGGGCGAGCCGCGGCGCGACAACGATGCGGATCACGTGATTTTGCGGCCGGTCGGCTAGGCGGCGACCGGCTTAATTCAGACATTCCAATCTGCCGATGTCGCGCGAATGCGCCCATCGGGGCCAATACAGGGGTAGATCCATGGCAGAGATCAGTCGCAGCGCGCTGTTCGGCAAGCTCAACAAGCTGGCGTACCGGGGTATCGAGAGCGCCACCGTGTTCTGCAAGTTGCGCGGCAACCCGTACGTGGAGCTGGTGCACTGGATCCACCAGATCCTGCAACTGCAGGACTCGGACCTGCACCGCATCGTCAAGCAGTTCAACCTCAACCCGTCGAATCTGGCGCGCGACGTCACCGACGCACTGGACCGGCTGCCGCGCGGCTCCACCAGCATCTCCGACCTCTCCAGCGACGTCGAGGAAGCGGTCGAGCGCGGCTGGGTATTCGCCACCCTGATGTTCGGCGAGGCGCAAGTGCGCACCGGCTACCTGATGGTGGGCGTGCTGCGCATGCGCCACCTGCGCAACACGCTGCTCGGCGTGTCGAAGGAGTTCGAGAAGGTCAAGCCCGAGACCCTGGTGGAGAAGTTCGCCGAAGTGGTGGCCGGTTCGCCCGAGGACGGCCAGAGCGCCAGCGACGGCTTCAAACTGGGTGGCGCGGGTGCGCCCGGCGAGGCCAGCGGTGCGATGAGCCCGGCGCAGATGGGCAAGCAGGAGGCGCTCAGGCAGTTCACGGTGGACCTCACCGAGCAGGCGCGCAGCGGCAAGCTCGATCCCATCGTCGGCCGCGACGACGAGATCCGCCAGGTGGTCGACATCCTCATGCGCCGCCGGCAGAACAACCCGATCCTGGTCGGCGAGGCCGGCGTGGGCAAGACCGCGGTGGTGGAAGGCTTCGCCCAGCGCATCGTGCGCGGCGACGTGCCGCCCTCGCTGAAGGAGGTGGAGCTGCGCACGCTCGACGTGGGCCTGCTGCAGGCCGGCGCCAGCATGAAGGGCGAATTCGAGCAGCGCCTGCGCTCGGTGATCGAGGAAGTGCAGGCCAGCCCGAAGCCGATCATCCTGTTCGTCGACGAAACCCATACCCTGGTCGGCGCCGGCGGCGCGGCCGGCACCGGCGACGCCGCCAACCTGCTGAAGCCCGCTTTGGCGCGCGGCACCCTGCGCACCATCGGCGCCACCACCTTCGCCGAATACAAGAAGCACATCGAGAAGGATCCCGCGCTCACCCGCCGCTTCCAGACCGTGCAGGTCGACGAGCCCAGCGAGGAGAAGGGCATCCTGATGATGCGTGGCGTGGCGAGCACGATGGAAAAGCACCATCGCGTGCAGATCCTCGACGAGGCGCTGGAGGCCGCAGTGAAGCTGTCGCACCGCTACATTCCCGCGCGCCAGCTGCCGGACAAGGCGGTGAGCCTGCTCGATACCGCCTGCGCCCGGGTGGCGGTGAGCCAGCATGCGGTGCCGCCGGAAGTGGACGACACGCGCAAGCGCATCGAGGCGCTGGAAACCGAACTGGCGATCATCCATCGCGAGAAGACCGTGGGCGTGGAGGTGGCCGAGCGCGAGGCTTCCGCCAGCGAGAAGCTGGCCACGCAGAAGGCCCGGCTGGAAAAACTGGAAGCCGACTGGCAGGCCGAGAAAGTACTGGTCGAGCAGATCCTCGCCCTGCGCGCGAAGCTGCGTGGCGACATCGCTCCGGTGGAAGGCACCGGCAGCAAGCTGGAGGCGGCCGCCAACGCCAAGGCCGAAGCCGAGGTCGCCCCGGAAGTGCCCGCCGGCCTGAGCGACGAAGAGCGCGCCGGCACGCTTGAGCAACTCAAGGGCCTGCAGGCGCAACTGGCCGAGCTACAGGGCGAGAGCCCGCTGATCCTGCCCACCGTCGACTACGTGGCGGTGGGGTCGGTGGTGTCCGACTGGACCGGTATCCCGGTCGGCCGCATGGTCAAGAGCGAGCTCGAGACCGTGATGAACCTGGCCCGCCTGATGGGGCAGCGCGTGATCGGCCAGGACCACGCGATGGAGATGATCGCCAAGCGCATCCAGACCAGCCGCGCCGGCCTGGACAACCCCAACAAGCCGATCGGCGTGTTCATGCTGGCCGGCACCTCCGGCGTGGGCAAGACCGAAACCGCACTGGCGTTGGCCGAGGCGCTGTACGGCGGCGAGCAGAACGTCATCACCATCAACATGAGCGAGTTCCAGGAGGCGCACACCGTCTCCACGCTCAAGGGCGCGCCTCCCGGCTACGTGGGTTACGGCGAAGGCGGCGTGCTCACCGAGGCGGTGCGCCGCAAGCCGTATTCGGTGGTGCTGCTGGACGAGGTGGAGAAGGCCCACCCCGACGTGCACGAGATCTTCTTCCAGGTGTTCGACAAGGGCGTGATGGAGGACGGCGAAGGCCGCCGGATCGATTTCAAGAACACCCTGATCCTGCTCACCACCAACGCCGGCACCGACATGATCGCCGGCCTGTGCAAGGATCCGGAGCTGATGCCGGAGCCCGAGGGCATCGCCAAGGCGCTGCGCGAGCCGCTGCTGAAAGTGTTCCCGCCGGCGCTGCTCGGCCGCCTGGTGACGATTCCGTACTACCCGCTAAGCCCGGAGATGCTGGGCGAAATCGTCAAGCTGCAGTTGGGCCGCATCAAGAAGCGCGTCGAAGCGCGCTACAAGATCCCGTTCGACTACGACGACGAAGTGGTGAAGCTGGTGGTGAGCCGTTGCACCGAGAGCGAGTCGGGTGGACGCATGATCGACGCGATCCTGACCAACACCATGTTGCCGGATATTTCGCGGGAGTTCCTCAATCGGATGATCGCGAGCGTACCGGTAACCGGGGTAAAGGTTGGTGCCAGCGATGCTGGATTTTCGTATGCGTTTGCTTGAGGTGGCGATTTATAAGTGAGCCTGATTCACTTTTCCTGTAATTTTCTTCGCTCCATTTTAATAATGCGAGTTTAATTTAGGTGCCAGGTTTAAAATGAATCGGATCACGCTTTCGGACCCCGTCGTGCCATGTTGAACGTCAATGCATACCTGCGTTCTCTGATACTAGATCCGAACGGATTCTATACGCCGACTTCGTTACGCGTTCCTCATGCGCTTGGCGTGCTATTTCACTTGTTGCGCAGGGTTGCCGATCATCAGGTGCGTGAATATGGTCGAAGTATGTATTGGCAAGGCGGCGTTGGCGTGGAGTGCCTGGTGCCGAGTCCGGCCAACTTCATAGGCGAGGCTGGCGGAAACTCGGTTGATCTGCAGATTGGCCTAGAGCGTCTTCGAGCGGACTATATTGGCGATTTTCATGTGCATCCTTACGCTGAAAAATATGGTCCGGGCATTTCGATAGCTCCATCCAATGGTGATTGGGATGTCTGGTGGCAAAATCCTCCGGCAGGCAGAAACGTCGCAGTACATTTCGTTGCGAGTGGCGATGATTTGTTTTTGGTTGTTTTTCGAAGGCTTCCGGTTGGTGCGCTTATCTATAACAACGTAACTTCAGATGCGGGGCGCCTGAACCAAGCGGTCATGGATTGGGACGATCGACAGCAAGGTACCTATGCTGACTTGCTGCAGCGAGGTCAGTGGGCTGAGCTGCGGCGGTTCCTGAACACCACTTCCCCCAGGTTGACGAGTATGCATCGAGATGATGCGCACAGTATGAATATAGGCCTTGCCAATGCCAATCGTTGCGAATATTTCAAAGGTACGTTGCACAATGGTGCGTCGACTCTGTATCTGGCGTCCGAGCGCGTCTTGGGCAACTGGTTTACCAGTAATTTTTGGAGCACGAGCAATCAGCCGTGGCTCAATTTCTGGCCTTTTGCCTAAGCTTCTGTCGTGTCGTCTGTGAGTGTTTTTCTATCGGTAGCGTTCTGTGAACGTATATAAAAACGGAGCAATCTGATCCCTGCTTTACCGCTTCGTTCCGAACCTGGTCATGTTTGGGTGTGCGAATTCTTGCGGGGTGTCACGGATGCTGCCGGCACCTTCGGTTATTTTCGGTGAGGAGAGTCAGGAATGTTGAAACTTCGCATAGGAGATGTGGCTGCCGCCGAGAAGGTGTATCAGACGGCCGGCGAGGCATACAAGGATATTAATGACGGCCTGGCGGCCTCCACGAATATTGCCAATGCGGCAACCTCGGCGATGGCCGTAAAATGGCATGCAAAATGGGTCAAGCACAGTGAAATCATTCGCCAGGTGCTGCAAGATTGGGTGGCGTCGAGTGATTACTTTCTTATTCGTCTCTTGTCGGGTCAGGCGCGCGAATCAAAGACGTATACCAGTTATCTTGGCATCGCCAAGGCGGTGGTTGGCGAGGCCAAGTCGAGGCCCAACCTTCTCAAGGAGCGTGACCTCGCGCTTGACGCCAAATCCAATGGTTCTATTGACCGCGACCTGTGCGGATTAATCAAAAAGATTCACCAAAAAGTCGCTAACCCTGTCGGCTGGCGTTCGCCGTGCCCGAACCTGGCCTGGCATCGGGGTGCTTACTGGCCCATCGGATACAAGACCTATAACTTTGAAACCCTGCTTGCCAATCCAGCGGCGGACGGCAACGTGACCCTGAAGGTGGCCGTGCTGCACGACATCATGGACGTGCTCAAGGACCACGGGCCCTTGGCTGCCACCGTCGTTCCGGGGGGTAGGGACATGTGCAGCATCCTGGTGCCCAATCATGTCGGGGGACACACTTATTACAACGTTCAGCAAAACAATCTCGGACCCACACTCGGCTTCCGGCGTGGCGACGACGGCACGTTGCTCGAAGACAGTGGTGTCATTTCGTCCGCCAGGAAGAAAAAAATGCCGCTGTCCTGCGGTCCGTCCTATACGACGGGAAGGCTGATGCAGATGTCTTCTTGGGCGGGTGGCACGGTCGACGAAATAACTGCGATGGCGTGGGGTATTTTTGCCTTCTGGAACCAAGATTATTTCACCAGTTTTTCAGGCGTTCACCGATTTCACGAGGTCATGGACATGGCCAAGAACTACGGGGTTGCCTACAAGCCGTTTGCCTATCCGGACGCTTCGCCGACGGACGAGGCGATGGACGTGGGCTGGCTGTTTGACCAGTGACGGTGCCTATAAACGGGGTCAGGGTCACTTATGTCTTGAGTGCTTCCTGACTGGTCGGAAGTAACTGAACCTGCCCCCGCTGACTGAGCTTATTCCGCCATCGCGGCGAAATTTGGCGGGCCGATAGTGTGGCCAGGCCGCACATTTTTCTGGAAACGTGCACCATCCGGAGGTAATTCCAAATGCCTGCTATTCAGTACAGTTCGCTTGGCGGAACAAAGAAGGTCAATGAGATCGTGATGGCGGGCAGTCACGACGCGGCCATCACGTCCGGCGGCGCCAGGGTGCAGACCCAGGAGCGTTCGATCTACGCGCAAGCGTATCGCGGGGTGCGGATCTTCGACATCCGCATCGCTGGGCAGCGTGTCGGTTTGTCCGGCGCCAAGCTTTCGGCCTTCCATGGACAAAATACGCCCTCCACCGTCAGCAAGAAGGTGGGCGGTGTCCAGAGGAACATCGATGTGACCCGCATGGTCCTGGGCGATTGGGGGATGGATCTGGATGAGATCCTGTCCAGTGCCAAGCGCTTTGTGACGAGATTCACGACCGAGTTCCTGATACTGAAGTTCGACAAGTCGTCGAACTACGAAATGATCCTCGAGGCCTGCCAGACCAAGCTTGGGACTTCGCTGTACACGAAGACGGGCAATATCGCGGATCACACGCTGAGCCATATGGCGGGTACGGTTGTCTGCGCTTTCATGCCGGACGGCTTTGCGGAGCTGCAGAGGGCGGGCAAGGGCATCGCCGACGGTGCGGCGCAGATCGTGAATCTTTACCCCCACGGACAGATGCCTGACTCGATCAATGGACTGGTTTACTTCGGCAAAGGCGGAACCTCAATCGTTCAACCCAAGAAATATGCGTTCAGTGCGCCAGTCCAGGGAAAGTTCCTGCAGAACATCGACAAACAGTCGCGGATTCTGGGCGATGCCAACACTCAGAACCTCTCGCGTGACGTGTTGCGCATGATGTACTGGACGCAAACCGGCATGGTGAGAAGCATCAAGGGGCGCGACGAAAAGGCTTGGACGACGGGATCGAAGGCGCGTCTCAAGCAGTTGTGGGCTGATGGTGGTTACGATTATATGCGGGATAATGTGCCGCGCGCATTTGGCCTTGAGTCACGTGCAACCGACTTCAAGCTTTACCTGCCGAATTTCATCATGATCGACTTCGCCAATAAGGACAAAGGGGAGACGATCTTCAATCTCAACCGTCTATCTAGGGAAGAGATCATTCAGTTGAATGCCAACTTGGCATGAGTAGGTGCAAGGAGGCAAATGATGCTGATGAAATCCGCGTACACCGGCGCGACGACATAAACCCGAACTAACGATGCTGGAAAACCCGTGCCATTCACGCCTCTCAGTTGCCCCGAATACACCGCACTGGGCGATCTCGCCAAGGCCGGCGACCAGCTGATGTGGAATATGCCAGTACTGTATTTCGGCGGGGGCATTCAGGGCTGGCTCGAGGACCTTGGCATGAACGGCTATAGGGGTGTTGCCCCGTTTTTTCATCCGGTCGCCGACACCGCGCAGCGGTCGTGGATCGTCGAGTTGGACAGTGTTTCGTTCACCGGCCACTCGATGGCATAGCACGGGCCGCGTCGCGCAGACAGCGTGCGACACAGCGGATCGGGAGGGCCGAATGATGGGAGAATTGGCAGTTAGGCGGGGACCCCGGCGATGGTCGCCGGTATGGCTGGCGTTGCTGGCACTCGCTGCGACGGGAGAGGTGCAGGCGATGGGAAAGATGTGCATGTTTTCCGCGGTGCAGGGTGTAGTGACCGAGCACGGCAAGCCGGTTCCGGGCGCGGTAATCAAGCGTAGCTTCTTCTGGCACTGGAAGAGTGAGCGTGGCTCGGATCAAACCGTGACAGACGCGCAGGGACATTTTGAACTTCCTGCGATATGGCGCAGTTCGCTATTCGGCTCGTTGCTGCCACATGAGCCAGTGGTGGAGCAGCAGATATCCATCGAATACGGCGGAAAGAGCTACGTTGCCTGGAGCTTCATGAAGGGCTCCTACCAAGAAGACGACGAGATTTTCGGGCGCTCGATCGAGTTGCGCTGTCCGCTTGAGAGCGAGCCAATCAAGCACCGCTTGAAGGAAAACCACATCGAGCACGACATTTTTGGCATTTGCGAGCTGCTCTGATCACCAAAAGGACTGGATAACGACATGACGGACTTCACACCGACTGAGGCAGCCCGTATCGCCAGGGGGGTATATGGCCTCCGCGACGAGACCGCTTCGGAGCTGGCACGAAAGCATATGGACCTCGGATCGGAGGGCATGTTCGCGGTTGACGATCGTTCGCGCTTCGTTGCTCGTTCGGGTGGCCTGATCGTATGCAAGCGGCTCACCGGCTTTGGATACATCGCAGCCGGCGTGGGACGGCGCCAGGGCGAAGTACTTATCGCCACGCGCGGCACCGACATGCTTCTGGACTGGCTCAGCAACTTCAATATCGGCGTGCAGATAGGGCCAGGCGGTCACTTAGTGCACGCCGGTTTTCACGAGGTGTGGAAATCTTTCTCCGCCGATATCGCGGAGTTCTTGCGGGGTCGAAATCCCTCGGTGATTCATTGCGTGGGCCACAGTTTGGGCGGTGCCCTAGCCAACCTAAACGCGGACTACCTGAGCAGCCTAGGTGTGGGTAGTGTGCGCCTCTACACCTTTGGCGCTCCGCGCGCCGGAATGGCTCCGTTCGGGCGCTCACTGACGCGTCGGGTGGGCGCAGAGAGAATGTACCGGGTGCACCATCGTTCGGACATCGTTCCGATGACCCCCCTGTTTCCGTTCCAGCATGCGCCTGGACTGGGAGGCACTTACGAGCTAACCGGGTTGCATTCGGGGCTGATCAGCAAGAAAGCGCACTCGATGGTCAACAGTTACCTGCCAGGCGTCGATGAGTTGAGCTGGGCGGCGCTCGCGCGGCGCGGTCAGGGTGCCGCCAGCGACGCGCATACCCGATCTTGGCTAGATGAGGTGGCCGCTGGCGGGGGAGGCATCCTCCCGTTCGGAGCCCGTACCCTGCAGATGATCGGGTGTGCCCTGGTCTGGCTGCTACGCCAGGTTCGCGACGTGCTTCTGGGTGCGGTCGGCATAGCGTTCACTGTGGGCATGACCGTACTCGACGAACTTGCTTGGATGATCAGCGAGGCGGCGCAAGTGTCGATAGAGGCATCCGCCTACGTTGGTACCATCATCGCCGCGATCTTCCGATTTCTCGGCCGTACGGTAATGGTCGGTGTGTCAATGACCATGGCATTCATTCGTTGGGTACTCGACCTGCTCTATAGCAGTCTGAGCAGTGTTGCCCGGCGGGCTCTGTCTGTACTGGACTGAGAGCTCCGGCGAGAGCCATCTCGAGAGAGGGTACTTGCGCTCGAAGTTGAGATAGGTCGGACCTATCGTTTCGATCTTGTCGACGGCGAAGTGCGCTGACGGGATCACGGAGGTTGCAAATAGGGGCTGTGACCGGACAAGCACGGACGGAACGCGTCGTGTAAAGAGACTGAGCGAGCCCAGAGTCGGCAGTGTCGGCCTGCAAAACAGGTGATGCATGACACGAATCGCTGGCCGATTGCGCATTTCAAAGAGGAGGATTCCCTAATGCAACCTGCCGCCCGCCTCACCGATATGCACGTCTGCCCCATGGTCACCGGGGTGGTGCCCCATGTCGGCGGACCGATTTCCGCGCCCGGCGCGCCCACCGTGCTGATCGGCGGCCTGCCGGCCGCGCGGCTGGGCGACATGGCAGTGTGCGTGGGGCCGCCGGACAGCATTGTCATGGGCTCGCCCACGGTATTGATTGGTGGCCAGCCGGCGGCGCGGCTGGGTGACTCCTGCGCGCACGGCGGCACCATCGTGCTGGGCTGTTTCACGGTGTTGATTGCATGAGTAAACGCGTGAAGCGGAATGCGGCTTCGGTTCTGGTTCGCGCGCCGACCGCAACGGTGGCGGCACCGGCGTGGCGCACCGTGTTGCAGCAAGCTATGCAAGCGCATCAGGCCGACGAGCTCGATACCGCGGAGCGGCTGTACCGCGAAGTGCTGGACCTGCGCGTGCTGCATAGCATAAGGGGACGGAGGTAATTAAATCTTCAAGAGTGGGGTCTGGCTTACTTTTATTTCCTTGATTTTCCCGCAACCCTCAAACACCACGTGGCTACCGGCGCCACGAGTTCTGGGTGCAGCACCGCTCCTGAGCTTGGTCTGCGCGGATGGCCCGCCGGCCGGACAAGGTGACGCATGACAGGAAAAGCCGGTTGATTGCGCACTGGAGGTTGGAAGGGCCATGCGCGTGGCGCGGGCCCAGAGCCGACCCAAGGGGCGCAGCATTGGGCGTTTGACTGCTTTTTCGGACGTGCGCCAGGTTGCCGGTATGGTGGATTGGAACAAGACATTCAAAAGCGAGTACGACTACGCCAGGTCGTGGCTGCAGCGCGACAGCCAGTTCGCGAAGGACTGGCAGCCGCTGATCCGCGAGCTGCAGCGCCTGATGTCGGCGGATGGGTTCGATGCCTCGCGCGCCAGCGCGCTGTCCGAGTTGCGCAAACGGTCCGTGCAGGGAAAGGCGCGATTGCTCGGGCACGAGAAGGTCAGCTGCGACCGCGGGATGCTCGAAGCAGTGCAGGGGTGGTCGGACGATGGCGCGCTCACGCCCACCGAAGAACAGAAGATGCGTGTGGCGGCGCTCAAGTTGCTCAGCCATACCTACCTGCTCAACCGTTCCGGCAGCCGCAAGGTGTGGGTGGTGTCCTTGCCGAACGAGCTATTGGAGTGGCCATCGGACGACATCCACAACCGTGCCGCTACGCAGATCGCGTTGCGCATGCTGCTGCGCAGCGATACGGAGATCTTTACCGAGGAGCAGAAGAAGTATCTTGCGGTGTCGGCACAGCAGGCGATGGCATGGTGCCAGAGAACCGGCCTCGTGCTCGTCAGCGCGCAGAAAGCGCTGCTCGGAAAGGCTGGCAGCAAGGGCGCGGATGCCGTCAACCTGGTCAAGCGCTGGTTTGCCGATCCTGCCACCGGAATCGATGAATTGCGGGCTTACGTCGAGCGGCTGTCCACGGGGCTGAAGGCCATCATTGCCATGTTGAACAAGGGGCACTTTGTACTTACCGACTGGGTGCCTTTACGAACGGCGGCGACGCAGGACGAGATCGGCTACCTGATGTCCGAGGCGTTC
>JAJZET010000273.1 GCA_021805685.1 Pseudomonadota bacterium | reverse complement strand
GCCACCTCGTCGCCATCGCGCTCAAGCATCTTGCGCTCGACGCCGGCCGAAGGCGACGGGACCCAGTCCAGCGCAGAGGCGTCGACGACTTCCCGCCGGGACCAGTCGGAACGGAGCTGCATGATCGTTTACCTACCTATTGGAAGGTAGGCATGATGCCCGCGCATCGGGCATCGGGCAAGCGACGGTCAACAGAACCCGCGCGCGAATACTGCACATGATTTCAGATGACGCGCCGCCCAAGTAGCGGCTGAAGATCGGCGGCAACAATCAGGCGAAAGTGCCGAACACCCGACGAATGACGCAGCAAATGATGTGCGAGCCGCATGTCGATTTGACCAATCGACATGACCAAGCGCCTTTCTTCAGGACACAAAAAAGCCCCGAAAAATCAGGGCTTTGATGTATCTGGCGGAGAGAGAGGGATTCGAACCCTCGATAAGGCTTTTGACCCTATACTCCCTTAGCAGGGGAGCCCCTTCGGCCACTCGGGCATCTCTCCGGGTTTTGGTGTCGCTAAGAGCCGGCAAGAATACCGGGTGGCTGGTTCGAGGTAAAGCCCGAAGGCTGCGATCAGTGGTTTTCGCCGCCGTTCGCGTTCCCGGCGTCGTGCTCGCCCTTGATGCGCTGATAGATTTCTTCGCGGTGCACGGCAACATCCTTCGGCGCGTTGATGCCGATGCGTACCTGGTTGCCTTTCACGCCCAACACGGTGACGGTCACCTCGTCACCGATCATCAGGGTCTCGCCAACCCTGCGGGTCAGAATCAACATGGTTGTTGCTCCATTATTCCTGGTTCCAGACCTGCGATCGATGGCGCCTCACCCCTGAGCCTCCATCACCGCAGTTTGACGTTCGGTCCGTCGAAGGCCCTACCGCCTTCCCGGCTTTCCATCCAACTGACTGACACGGCAGCCACTTTGTAGCGCGTGGCTGCCGCAATCGGCGTTCGTACGATACTAGCGATCAAGTATCCGCCGCGCAATGCGCAGACCTTGCCCGCGACGCCTTGCTCAGGACGACAGCTGCGTCGAGACCCACGACGGCAAGCCCGCAAGGATCGTCGCCAGCCCGGGCACATCCAAACCGCCGCCCTGTGCCATGTCAGGCCGGCCACCGCCTTTGCCGTCGATCTGCTTCGCCACCTGCGACACCACGTCGCCCGCCTTGACGCGGCCCAGCGCGCGACCGTGCACGCCGGCGATCAGCGAGACGCGACCATCTGCCGCACCCGCCAGCAGGATCACGCAGTCGCCCAGCTGCTGCTTGAGCTGATCCACGCTGTCGCGCAGCGCCTTGGCGTCCAGCCCTTCCAGCCGCGCGGCCACCACCTTGATGCCGTCGACCTCCTGCGCAGCGCCCGCCAGTTCGGCGGTGGCGGAACCGGCGGCCTTGGCGCGCAGCGATTCCAGCTCGCGCTCGAGCTTTTTCTGCTTGTCGAACAACTGGCGCAGCTTGTCGATAGCGTCGTCACCGGCGCTGGATAGCAGGTGCGAGAGCTCGCCGAGGCGACGCTCCTCGTCGGCCACGTAGGCCAGCGCGCCGGCACCTGTCACCGCCTCGATGCGGCGCACGCCAGAGGCCACGCCGGACTCGGACACGATCTTGAACAGGCCGATGTCGCCGGCACGCGACACGTGGGTGCCGCCGCACAGCTCGGTAGAGAACTCGCCCATCCTCAGCACGCGCACTTCGTCGCCGTACTTCTCGCCGAACAGCGCCATGGCGCCGAACGCGATGGCGTCGTCGTACGCCATGTGGCGCACCTCGGCCGCGGCGTTGCGGCGCACTTCCGCGTTGACCAGCGACTCCACTTCGGCCAGCTCCTCGCGGCCCAGCGGTTTGTGGTGGGCGAAGTCGAAGCGCAGGCGATCGGGCGCCACCAACGACCCCTTCTGGGTGACGTGGGTACCCAGCACCTTGCGCAGCGCAGCGTGCAACAGGTGGGTGGCGGAATGGTTGAGCACGATGGCCTCGCGGCGCGCGGCGTCGACCTGCGCATCCACCACGTCACCGGACTTCAGCGGCCGCGCACCATGCCAGGTACCGGCATGACCGAAGAACACGCCGCCCATCTTCAGCGTGTCGGCCACCTCGAAGCGGCCGTCACCGCTGGACAGCACGCCCGTGTCGCCCACCTGGCCACCGGACTCGGCGTAGAACGGCGTGCGATCGAGTATCACGAAGCCATGCTCGCCCGCGCCAAGCTGCCCGACCTGACGACCGTCGCGCACGATGCCCAGCACCTTGCAGCCCTGCGCAGCCAACGCCTCGTAGCCGAGGAAGGCGGTGGGCGCGAGCTGGCTGGCGAGTTCCGCCGGCATCTGGCCCTTGGCCTCGAACTTGCCTGCGGCACGGGCACGCTCGCGCTGCTCGTTCATCGCCAGCTCGAAGCCGGTCATGTCGACGTCGAGGCCTCGCTCGCGCGCGATGTCGGCGGTGAGGTCGACAGGAAAACCATAGGTATCGTAGAGACGGAATGCATCCGCCCCAGCGATCGTCTTGCCGGCAAGCTTGCCGGCCACCTCGTCGAACACACGCATGCCGTGTTCCAACGTCTCGCCGAAGCGCTGCTCTTCCGTACGCAGGGCATCCTCCACGAAGGCCTGCCTCTGCTTCAGCTCGGGATAGGCCTCGCCCATCTCCTCGACCAACGGCTGCACCATCTTCCAGAAGAAGTCGCCGCGCACGCCCAGCATCCAGCCATGGCGCAGCGCGCGACGGATGATGCGGCGGAGCACGTAGCCGCGGCCCTCGTTGGACGGCAGCACGCCATCCACGATGAGGAACGAACAGGCGCGCACGTGGTCGGCGATCACGCGCAGCGACTGGTTGGCGAGGTCCGTCGTGGCGGTGAGTTCCGCCGCCACCTTGATCAGGTGCTGGAACAGGTCGATCTCGTAGTTGGAATGCACGTGCTGCAGCACGGCGGCGAGGCGCTCCAGGCCCATGCCGGTGTCCACGCAGGGCGCCGGCAGCTTCGACAGCGTGCCGTCGGGCGCGCGGTCGAACTGCATGAACACCAGGTTCCAGATCTCGATGTAGCGGTCGCCATCTTCGTCCGGCGAACCGGGCGGACCGCCGGCCACGTCCGCGCCGTGGTCGTAGAAAATCTCGGTGCACGGACCGCAGGGACCGGTATCGGCCATCTGCCAGAAATTGTCGGAGGCGAACGGCGCGCCCTTGTTGTCGCCGATGCGCACGATGCGCTCCGCGGGCACGCCGACTTCCCTGTGCCAGATGTCGTAGGCCTCGTCATCGGTGTGGTAGACGGTGACCCACAGCCTTTCGGCCGGCAGCTTGAACACGCCGGTCAGAAGCTCCCACGCCCAGGTGATGGCCTCGCGCTTGAAGTAGTCACCGAACGACCAGTTGCCCAGCATCTCAAAGAAGGTGTGGTGGCGCGCGGTGTAGCCCACCGCATCCAGGTCGTTGTGCTTGCCGCCCGCGCGCAGGCAGCGCTGCACGTCGGCCGCGCGCACGTAGGGCAGCTTCTCGCTGCCCAGGAACACGTTCTTGAACGGCACCATGCCCGAGTTGGTGAACAGCAGGGTCGGGTCGCTGGCCGGCACCAACGATGCTGACGGCACGATGGTGTGACCCTTCGCGCGGAAGAAGTCGAGGAAGGCGGAGCGGATATCGGCGGTTTTCATGCGTGGCGGCAATGGCTGCGGGAGGCACGCCGCTACTCCGCCGCGATCAACTTTCCTCGTCGGCCTCGTCCACTTCGGCGTGGGTTGCGTATCTTACCGTGGCGGCGGCGAAACCGCGCCGCAACAGGAATTGCGCCCGCTTGCCCTGCTCCGCACGATCCGCGGCAGGCTTGCCGCCGAAGCGGCGACGCAATTGGGCTACGGCATTGGCCTGCCAGTCCACCTCGGACTCGTCCAGCAGAAGGCGGATCGCCGCATCCGTGAGACCGTGGGTCTTGAGTTCCATGCGGATGCGCGCGGGACCATAGCCCTGCGAAGCACGATTGCGCAGGAGCATGGCAGCGAAGCGTTCGTCGTCCTGATAGCGCTGCTCGCCGAGCCTGGCCAGCGCCGCGTCGGATTCCTCGCTGGCGTAGCCGCCCTGGTCGAGCTTGCGGCGCAGCTCGCGTCTCGACTGCTCGCGGCGAGCCAGCAGGCCCAGGGCCTTGTCGTAGGCGGAGAGGCGCGGTTTGTCCGTGTTGTCGCCCTGCTTGCGCTTCATGGAAGCTTGCCCTGTTGCCAGACTTGGCGTTTGCCGCACGCTGGCTCGCCTGCCGGCGCCCGAGTTCCTTTTCTTTGCTGGCGCAATAGAGAAGGAACCAAGAGAAATGGCCTGGTTCAATCCGCCGGGACTACGAACAGGCGGTGCCGAGGGATTCGGAACCACGCTCGGCGACACGTTTTTCACGGCGGCCACGCCGCGCCGTATCTGAGAACTGAGGAAGCGCCTCCGCGTGGGAGGCGCAGCGCGATCAGGCTTCTTCCAGCGCTTCCTCGGAGGCCGAGGCCTTGCCGGTGCCGCTGACCAGCAGCCGGGCGCGCAGCTCGCCGTCGATCTCATTGGCAATGGCCGGATTGTCGCGCAGGAACTGGCGCACGTTTTCCTTGCCCTGGCCGATGCGGTCGCCCTTGTAGCTGTACCAGGCGCCGGACTTGTCGATCAGGTTCTGCGCCACGCCCAGCTCAATGATCTCGCCTTCGCGCGAAGTGCCCTCGCCGTAGAGGATCTCGAACTCGGCCTGACGGAACGGGGGCGCCACCTTGTTCTTCACCACCTTGACGCGGGTTTCCGAACCGATGACCTCCTCGCCCTTCTTCACCGCGCCGATGCGGCGGATGTCCAGGCGCACCGAGGCGTAGAACTTCAGCGCGTTGCCGCCGGTGGTGGTTTCCGGGCTGCCGAACATCACGCCGATCTTCATGCGGATCTGGTTGATGAAGACGACCAGGCAATTGGACTTCTTGATGTTGGCGGTGAGCTTGCGCAGCGCCTGGCTCATCAGGCGGGCGTGCAGGCCGACGTGGGAATCACCCATCTCGCCTTCGATTTCCGCCTTGGGCGTGAGTGCGGCGACCGAGTCGACCACCACCACGTCCACCGCACCCGAGCGCACCAGCATGTCGGCAATTTCCAGCGCCTGTTCGCCGGTGTCGGGCTGGGAGACCAGCAGGTCGTCCACGTTCACGCCCAGCTTGGCGGCGTAGCTTGGATCCAGCGCATGCTCGGCGTCGACGAAGGCCGCGGTGCCGCCGTTCTTCTGGCAGTTGGCGATCACCTGCAGGGTCAGCGTGGTCTTGCCCGAAGATTCCGGGCCGTAGATCTCGATCACGCGGCCGCGCGGCAGGCCGCCCACGCCCAGCGCGATATCCAGGCCCAGCGAACCGGTGGACACGGTCTCGATGTTGTCGTCGGTGCGGTCGCCCAGGCGCATGACGGCGCCCTTGCCGAACTGTTTTTCGATCTGGCCGAGGGCGGAGGCGAGCGCCTTGCGCTTGTTGTCATCCATCGTCTTGGTTCCGGTTGGGCTGTGGTTGGGACGCATCATGCCGGGTTCGCGTCTCATGGACTGCGATCTTGGCGAACAAGCAGTATCCCACACCGGTCAAGCCGGCCAGCCGGTGGGCGGCGCGTCATTCCGTCAGGGTTTTCCGCAATCCGCCGAGCGCGGCGGCCACGGTCTGCCGGCGCACCGCTTCGCGGTCGCCGTCGAAACGGAACAACTGCGCATGCGCATAACCGCCGCGGCGCTTCCAAGCGATCCATACCGTACCTACCGGCTTATCCACCGTGCCGCCGCCGGGACCCGCGATGCCGGTAACAGCCACCGCCACGCCCGCGCCGAAGCGCGCCAGCGCTCCGGACACCATTTCGAGCGCAATCTCCTCGCTCACCGCGCCCACACGCTCCAGGATGCGCGGATCGACGCCAAGCAGCGCCTGTTTGGCCTCGTAGCTGTAGGCGACCACGCCAGCGTCGAACCAGGCCGAACTGCCCGGCAGGTCGGTCAGCGTCTTGGCGACCCAGCCGCCGGTGCACGACTCCGCGGTGACCAGCATAAGCCGCTGGCGCAGCGTCTCGTCCGCCACCGCTTGCGCCAGCTCGCGCAATTCGGCATCGGTAGGAACAGACGACAACTCCATGCGAGACTCCCGGACTTCAAGACCGGCACGTTAACGCGGATCGGTCGCCCTGTTCCACCCACGCGCAGTCACGCATGAGCCACGACGATCTCTCCCTGCACACCCCGCTGATGCGCCAGTACCTCACGGCGAAAGCGGCGCACCCCGACGTGCTGCTGTTCTTCCGCATGGGCGATTTCTACGAGCTGTTCTACGACGACGCACGCAAGGCAGCGCGTTTGCTGGACATCACGCTGACCCAGCGCGGCCAGTCCGCCGGACAGCCGATCCCGATGGCCGGCGTGCCCTACCACGCGGTGGAAAACTACCTGGCGAAGCTGGTGCGCCTCGGCGAGTCGGTGGCGATCTGCGAGCAGATCGGCGATCCGGCGCTGGCCAAGGGCATCGTCGAACGCAAGGTAGTGCGCGTGGTCACGCCGGGCACGGTGACCGACGCAGCGCTGCTGGAGGAGCGCCGCGACAACTTGCTGCTGGCGATCGCGGCCGGTGCGAAGGACGGCTACGGCCTGGCCTGGGTAGACCTTTCCAGCGGCCGCTTCCTGCTCAGCGAGGTGCCCAACGCCGAGGCACTGGCCGCAGAACTGGCACGCCTGCAACCGGCCGAAACCCTGGTGGACGAAAGCGTGGCCTGGCCGAAGCTGGTCGCCGCCCTGCCCGGCCTGCGCAAGCGGCCGCCGTGGCATTTCGAGACCGATGCGGCGCGGCGCGAGCTTAACCGCTTCTTCGGCACACGCGACCTTGGGGGTTTCGGCGTGGACCAGCTGCCGCTGGCGATCGGCGCTGCCGGCTGCCTGCTCGGCTACGTCGAGGAAACCCAGAAGAGCGCGCTGCCGCACCTGAGCGGCATGGCGGTGGAATCGGCCGGCGAAACCATCGCGCTGGATGCCGCCACGCGCCGCAACCTGGAACTCGACACCCATCCCAGCGGCCGCACCGAACACACCCTCCTCGGCGTACTGGACGAAACCGTGACGCCGATGGGTGCGCGCCTGCTGCGCCGCTGGCTGAACCGGCCGCTGCGCTCGCGCGAAGTGCTGCGCGCCCGTCACCAGGCCATCGGCGCGTTGATCGACAACCGCCGCTACGAGGCGCTGCGCGAAAAGCTGCGGGGCATCGGCGACCTGGAACGCATCCTGGCCCGCGTGGCGCTGCGCTCGGCGCGGCCACGCGATCTTTCCACGCTGCGCGATGGGCTGCTTGCGGCGCCCGTTATTGGTGCGCTCATCCATGAGCGCAAAGATCAAGAAGCGGCCATCCATGGCCACACTCTTCAACAAGAGCCGGCTTCGTTGCTGCAATCCTTGGTGGAACGCATCGGCGACCACGCCGAAACCGCCGCGCTGCTCAAGGGTGCCGTCGTCGAGCATCCCCCCGTGCTGCAACGCGACGGCGGGGTCATCGCCGACGGCTACGACGCGGAACTCGACGAACTGCGCCGTCTGTCGACCCACGCCGACCAGTACCTGGTGGAGCTGGAGGAGCGCGAGAAGGTGGCTAGCG
>JAJZET010000241.1 GCA_021805685.1 Pseudomonadota bacterium | reverse complement strand
GCCGCCCGGCAGGACACCCTGCCGGCCCTGCGCGAAGCGCTGGTGATCAACCCGCAGCTGCACATCGTCGCCTCGCCGTGGAGTGCGCCGGCGTGGATGAAGAGCGGCGACAGCCTGATCGGCGGTACGTTGCTGCCGCAGTACGAGCCCGTCTATGCGCAATACCTGTTGCGTTACGTCGACGCGATGAGCGGGCAAGGCGTGCCGATCTGGGCGCTGACCGTGCAGAACGAGCCTGGCTACGAGCCGCTCACCTATCCGGGCATGCTGCTGCCCGCCGACGCGCGCGCGCGCATCATCGGGCAATACCTCGGGCCGGCGCTGGCCAAACGCCAGCCGCGCACGCTGATCCTCGACTGGGACCACAACTGGGATGCGCCGGAACAGCCGCTGGCGGTGCTGGCCGATCCCGACGCTCGCCGCTACGTCGACGGCGTCGCCTGGCACTGCTACGCCGGCAGCCCGGCAGCGCAGACCCGCGTGCACCGTGCCTACCCGGACAAGGACGCCTACCTCACCGAGTGCTCGGGCGGCGACTGGCCCTCCGCCAGGAACGGCGAGTTGCTGCTGTTTGCGCGCGACATCCTGCTGGTGAGCCTGCGCAACTGGGCGCGCGGCGCGATCTACTGGAACCTTGCGCTGGACGAGAAGCACGGCCCGCATTCGGGCGGCTGCGACAGTTGCAAGGGCATGGTGGTGATCGATTCGAAGACCGGAGCCATCCACCGCAACGACGAGTACTACGCCTTCGCCCACTTCAGCCGCTTCGTGCTGCCTGGCGCCGTGCGCGTGTGGTCCACCGACACCGGCCCGGACATCCACAACGTGGCGTTCCGCAACGCCGACGACGGCTCGATCGTGCTGGTGGTGACCAACGGCAAGCGGCAGCCGTGCCGCGTCAGCGTGGCGCAGGGCAAGCTGTCGTTCGACTACACCATGCCGCCCGAAAGCGTGGCAACCTTCACCTGGGGTGCGTCCACGCATTCGCTGGAGCAGCGCGCACGGCAGCTGATCGAGAGGGCGTTGCGCGCCATGGAGCCGAACGCTGCGGGGATGCACTGACGCGCCGCGGGCCGGCGCGCCACGGCCAACGTCATGCATGCCCGGCTTTTTCTGCAGTCAGGGTGGCGGAACCAGAACCACTTCCGCTTGTTGCACATCAGGTTCGAGGGTGCCCAGGGCAGGCCGCCGACGGGGATTCTGACGGTGGGCCATCGAGCCCTCTCTCACCGAGAGAGAGAGGCTCCTGTCCGTCATCCCGGCACAGGCCGGGATCCCGCGGCGATCACGCTCGCTCAAGCCCTGCGGCCGCTGGATGACCTGCTTAGATCGCTCCTGCGGACGTTCTGCACGTTGCGTGCATGGGAGATGCCGGATCAGATTTCCCGGTCGCCCACCAGCACCACGTCGGCCGGACGCTGCGCGAACAGGCCGACGGTGACCACGCCGGCGAGCTGGTTGAGCTGCTGCTCGAGCGCCACCGGGTCGGCGATGCGCCAGCCGTGCACGTCGATGATCCAGTTGCCGTTGTCGGTGGTTACGCCGTCGCGCCACACCGGCTGGCCGCCCAGCTTCACGATCTCGCGGCTGACCAGGCTGCGCGCCATCGGGATCACCTCGATCGGCAACGGGAACCGGCCCAGCACGTCGACGCGCTTGCTGGAGTCGATGATGCAGACGAACTTCTGCGCCGCCGCCGCCACGATCTTCTCGCGCGTGAGCGCAGCACCGCCGCCCTTGATCAGCCGCTTGTGCGGGTCGCATTCGTCGGCACCGTCGATGTAGATCGACAGCGGCCCGGTGGAGTTCAGGTCCAGCACCTCGATGCCGTGCTTCTTCAGCTGCGCGGTGGATTGCTCGGAGCTGGACACCGCGCCGTTGATGCGGTCCTTCATGCCGGCCAGTGCGTCGATGAAGTACGCCACCGTGCTGCCGGTGCCTACGCCGACGATGGCGCCGTCCTCGACGTAGCGCAGCGCGGCTTCGCCGGCGAGTTTCTTTTCGTTGGGTTGGCTCATGGTGTCACCGGAGGCTGGAAAGGGCGCCATGATCTCCGATTTGCGCGTGCGCCGCACGCGTCGTGTTGGCATCGCACGTCGCGTGTTACGGTAATCGTCCGCCGGAGATTCGGGGACGACGCATCGTGTGGCTTAGGACGACGCGACAACGCTGGCGCGCCAGCCTGCAGCGCGTGCAGCGGACGCTGCGCATGCCGTACTGGTTCCCGCACGTTCCACTGGCGCTGCTGCTGGGCCTGGGTGCGCTGGCGCTGTTGCGGCAGGACCTGGGTGCGGACTGGCAGCACTACCTCGGCCGCCTCGCCGCCGGCCAGTTCGATTTCAAGCCCAGCGTGCTGCCGCCGCTGCTGATCGGACTGGGCCTGCTGACCATGGCGATCGGCCTGCTGCTGCGTTCACGGCTGGCCTGGACGATGGCGCTGCTGCTCGCCGCCACTGCCTTGGTGAACCTGCTGCTCGGTGCGCACCACGGCCACGTGCTGTTCGCCTACTTCCTGCTGCTGCTGGCGGCGCTGCTGGCGTCATGGCGGCAGTTCAGCCGTTCCAGCGTGGCGGCCAGCACGCTGTTCGCGCTGACCTCGGTGGCGATGCTGCTGACCTACGCCACCTTCGGCAGCTATTACCTGGGCGCCGACTTCCGGCCGGCGATCACCGACCTCAGCACCGCGCTGTACTACGCGATGGTCACCATGAGCACGGTGGGTTACGGCGACATCGTGCCGATGACGCCCGAGGCCAGGCTGTTCGCGGTGTCGGTGATCGTGCTCGGCGTGGCGGTGTTCGCCACCTCGCTGACCGCGGTGATCGCGCCGATGGTGAGCCGCAGCCTGCAACGCATCGTCAACCGCAAGGGTTCGGGCATGAAACGGGAAAACCACTTCGTGGTGATCGGCAATTCCTCGCTGGCCATCAATACCTGGCGCGAACTGGCGCGACGCGGCCGGCCGGTCACCCGCCTGCTACGCGAGGCGCCGTCCGACGGCGAGCTGGCCGGCGTCGACGTGGTGGTGGGCGACCCCAGCAATCTCGACGCGCTGCGCCAGGCCGGCGCGCACAAGGCCGAGGCCGTGCTGGCGATGATGGCGGACGACTCCGAGAACGCCTTCGTAGTGCTGGCGGTGAAGGAGCTCGCCGGCAGCGCGCGTACCGTGGCCGCGGTGAACGACGCCAGCCACCTCGGCCGGGTCAGGCTGGTGCAGCCGGACGTGGTGATCGCGCCGCAGGTGCTGGGCGGCGAGCTGATGGCGATGCTGCTGTCGGGTGAGGAGGTCACGGGGGATTTCGTGCTGCAGCGGGTGTTCCAGCAGACGTCAGGGGGCGGCTAAAGCGGTTTCGTCCACCTGCCGGTGGCCGAGCTACTTTCTCTTTGCGTGCTCAAAGAGAAAGTAGCCAAAGAGAAAGAGCACCCCGAGGTGGCGCTCTCCGGGCCTCCTGCCCTGCGAGTGCGCGAGGCGGTGCCGGGCTTTTCGGCCGGGCTCCTGCCCGGTCGAAAAGGCGAGACCGTCCTTGGTCTCGCCCGCTGCGCGGCCTTCTTGTCCCCACCTCACCACCTCCAGGGGCCCCGAAGAGCAGCGCGCTCCTGGCGCGCAGAAGCCCAAAGGCAAAGCAAGGTGCCGGCAATGCCAAAGCCAATGCGGCGCGGAGCGCCGCGAGGCTTTGCCTCCGCAGTGTCCAGATACGGCGCGGTGTGGCCACTGTGAAGCTCGTGTCGGTGGAAGTCATTCCAAAACCCTCGACACAACCTGCTCGTAGGTTCGGCGGATTGAACAGGCCATTTCTCTGGGTTACTTTTCTTGACTCGGGGCATCCTGCCCTCCGCCTTACGGGCCGGCTACGCCGTTCGCCACCGCTCCTGCGGTGGCGTGGGCCAGCAAAGAGAAGGGACTCGGGCGCCGGCAGGCGACCGAAATCGCTTCGTCACAGCAGCAACCGTCCGAAATCCCCTCGCCGTGCATGAGCCGTCAGGCGTTTGCTGAGCGCCACCAAGACAGCGAATCGCCGTAGGCGCCAAAGCGCCGCGCGCAATCCTCACTCCAGCCCGAGGATATGCTCCCAATGCGCCGCTTCCACCGGCTGCACCGACAGCCGGCTGCCCTTGCGCAGCAGCACCATGCCGTCCAGCGCGGGATCGGCCTGCAATTCCTTCAGCGTGATGGTGCGCTTGAGCTTCTTCACGAACTTCACGTCCACCAGCATCCAGCGCGGGTTGTCGCGCGAGCTGCCGGCGTCGAAGTACTTGCTCTTGGGATCGAACTGGCTGGGGTCGGGGTAGCCGTCGGTGGCCACCTCGGCGATGCCGACGATGCCGGGCTCGGCGCAGTTGGAGTGGTAGAAGAACACCTTGTCGCCCACGCGCATGCCGTCGCGCATGTAGTTGCGCGCCTGGTAGTTGCGCACGCCGTCCCAGGCTTCCCGCTTCTTGCGCTTGAGATCGTCGATGGAGAAGGCGTCCGGTTCGGACTTCATCAGCCAGTGGTTCTTCATGCGGCGTGCTCCGCGGCGCGGCAGTCGATCAGTTCGCGGTCGGTGGCGACGTAGTCCAGCGGCACGTCCCACGGTTGCTCATCAAGCTGCTCGACTTCCTGGAAATCGTAGGCCACCCCCACCAGCAACGGTTCAGTGGGACGCGCCTGGTCCTTGAGGAAGGCGAAGCTGCGGTCGTAGTAGCCGCCGCCGTGGCCCAGCCGACGGCCGCGGCGGTCGAAGGCGAGCAGCGGCACCAGCACCAGGTCGAGCTGGAACGGCGCGAACCACTCGCGCGGTGCCACCGGCTCGGGGATGCCATAGCGATTCGGCGCCACGGCGTCGCCATCGCGCCATGGCGCGAAGTGCAATTCCTTGTTGCGGGCCAGCAGCGGCAGCAGGAAACGCTGGCCGCGCGTGGCCAGCGGCGGAATGACCAGGTTCAACGGCAGTTCGCCGCCGGTGGCCCAGTAGCCGGCCACGCGCACGTCAGTGTGGTATTCGGGCAATTGCTCCAGCGAGCGGCGCAAACCCAGCGCGGCGGCCATGCGGGCCGGCGGCGGCAGCGCGCGACGGCGTTCGGCCATCAGCTGGCGCAGTTCGTGGCGATCGGCGGCGTCCACGGGCTTGCTGTCTCCATCGAAAAACGCCCCGTCAGTCGTGCGACGGACGGGGCGCGGAATGAGGTGGCGTCAACCGCGATGCCGCTGCCCACCAAACGACCTTGATCCACGATGGATCAGGTGGGAGGGCGACATGGTCTCGAGGCTTTCCGCACGTGGCGGACATGCACAACAACCGATGAAGAGCCGACCCGGGGCCGTATTTAGGAACAAGGCAAATGTAAGAGTGTGCCGGCGCACACCGCAGAAAACGCCGAGGCCGATTTTAGGCTTTCGGGAACAAATCCGCTACCGCCACGCGTTGTTGCGCGTCGGTGTTTTCCAGTGCGAACTCCAGCCGCTGGCGCAGCGCGGCGAGGCGATGCGCGGTCTGCTGGCCGCTGCCGCCCTGCTGCTTGCGCAGCGCCAGCAGCTCATGGGTCATGCTGACCGCGGCGAGCACGGCCAGCCGCTCGAAGCTGGGCGCGCGCGCATTGGCGCGCAGCTCGCGCATCTTGCGGTCGAGCAGGGCGGCCGCTTCCACCAGGCCTTCGCGCTCTTCCGGCGCGCAGGCGATCAGGAATTCGCGGTCGATCAGCCGCAGCGCGACCGGGTTGTTGCTGTTCGTGTCACTCATCGGTTCAACCATTGCCTTCGAGCGACTTCAGCCGCTGGATCATCGCCTCGACCCGGCTGCGCGCCTGTTCGTTGCGCGCAAGCAGGCTGGCGCGTTCGCCCGACAACTGCTCCTGGCTGTGCCGCAGGCTGCGGTTTTCCTCGCTGAGCCGGCGCACGGTGTCCAGCAGGCGATCGACCTGGCGGCCAAGCGCTTCCAGTTCGACCTGGACGGGATCGGGCGGCGTGGATTCGGCTGGGTTCATGCACGGAACTATAACAGTACGCCGCCGCGCGAAACGGGGCGGCGGCGCGGCTGGCGTAGAATGGGCGGCCGCCCCCAGGAGTCCCCCCATGCCGGCCAACGAACCGCTCAGCCACGACCAGTTGGACGCGCTGATCGTGCGCCTGCGCCTGGGCGTGGATGCCAGCGAGCTGCACGGCTCGCTGTGCGGCTACCTGGCCGCCGGCGCGACCCCGAACGGCGGCAGGCTGCTCGCCGCACTGGAATTGGAGGGCGCCGAGGAGGTCAAGCCCACGCCGGCCGACCAGGCCGCGCTGGACACCCTGTTGCGGCAATGCCGCGACGCGCTGGCCGATCCCGATCTCGGCTTCGAGCCGCTGCTGCCGGACGCCGACCGTCCGCTGGACGAGCGTGCCGAAGCGGTGGTGGACTGGTGCCGCGGCTTCCTCGGCGGCTTTGGCCTGGCCGGCACCGAGGCACACGGCCAGCTGTCGGACGACGCGCAGGAAGTGCTGCGTGACTTCGGCACCGTGGCCGCCTCGGCCTTCGATTTCGGCGACGCCGCCGAGGACGAGGACGCGCTGATCGAGGTGCAGGAGTTCCTGCGCGTGGGCGCGCTGCTGCTGTACACCGAGTCCGCCGGCCGCGGCCGCTCCGGCAGCGACCGCCTGCATTGAACGCTGCGCTCGAACGCATCGCGGTTCCGGCGATCGCAGGCGAGGAGTTCGCCCGCCGCCGCCGCCAGTTGATGGAGATGGCCGGCGAGGACGCGGTGCTGCTGGTGGCTGCCGCGCCCGAGCGCCTGCGCAACGCCGATGCGGCCTGGCCGTACCGGCAGGATTCGGATTTCCACTACCTCGCCGGTTTCCCCGAACCCGACGCCGTGCTGGCGCTGCTGCCGGGCCGGTTGCACGGCGAGGTGGTGCTGTTCTGCCGCGAGCGCGACGCCGAGCAGGCACGCTGGCACGGCCCGTCGGTCGGTACCGAACGCGCGGTGGCCGACTACGGCATGGACGACGCGTTTCCCATCGACGATATCGACGACATCCTGCCCGGCATGATCGAGGGCAGGGCGCGCGTGTACTGCCACTTCGGCCGTGAGCCCGCGTTCGACGCGCAGTTGCTGGGCTGGATGCGCCGCCTGCGCCAGTTGCGCGGCGGCGGCGTAGTGCCCAAGGAGTTCGTGGCGCTGGGCCATCTGCTGCACGACCTGCGGCTTTACAAGTCGCGCGCCGAACTCCGGCTGATGCGCGCCGCTGCCGGCATCGCCGGCGAGGCGCACCTTACCGCATGGCGGCGCGCCTTGCCGGGGCGCCACGAATACGAGGTGGAAGCCGAGCTGCTGCACGCCATGCGCAGCCGCGGCGCGGTGCCCGCCTTCACGCCCATTGTCGCCGCCGGCGGCAATGCCTGCGTGATGCACTACCAGCACAACCGCGCCCGACTGGGCGACGGCGACCTGCTGCTGATCGATGCCGGTGCCGAACTGGACTGCTACGCCAGCGACATCAGCCGCACCATCCCGGTCAATGGCCGCTACAGCCGCGAGCAGCGCGCGCTGTACGAAGTGGTGCTGGCCGCCCAGCTCGCCGCCATCGACGAAGTGCGCCCCGGCCAGCCGTTCGACGCCGCGCACCATGCCGCGGTGCGCGTGGTCGCCGAGGGCCTGTGCGCGCTGGGCCTGCTCCGGGGCGACGCCGACACGGCCATTGGCGAAGGCAGCTACAAGCGCTTCTTCCCCGGCAAGACCGGGCACTGGCTGGGCCTGGATGTGCACGACGCCGGCGATTACCGCATCGACGGCGCCTCGCGCGTGCTCGAGCCGGGCATGGTGGTGACGGTCGAGCCCGGGCTCTACGTATCGCCCGACGACGCCAGTGTGGACGAACG
>JAJZET010000197.1 GCA_021805685.1 Pseudomonadota bacterium | reverse complement strand
ACGCCGGCGGAAACCAGGCCAGCCTCCAGCGCGGCCTCGAACATGTAGCCGGACACACGGGTGTCCTTGCCGATCAGCACGGTGCGCCGGGCGCCGCCCTGCCGATTGAGTACCGCGCCCAGCGCGCGACCGAGGCGCAGCATGAACTCGGCGTTGATCGGCCACTCGCCGACGCGGCCGCGGATGCCGTCGGTGCCGAAATACTTGCGTTGGCTCATGGCCGAAATACTTGCGTTGGCTCATGCCAATCTCCCGAAATGCCGTGCGTGTCTTTGCCAGCCGCTGGTGCGGCCTTGTCGTTGTCAGTCGCTGTCAGTCGTCGTCCGGCCAGCGCGGAGCGGCGGGCCTGGGATCGCGGCGTGGCGCAATGTCACCCGCGTGCACGCCCTGCCATACCGCCAGCGCATCCACCGTGGCCGCCACGTCGTGTACGCGCACCAGCCGTGCGCCGCGCTGCACCGCGATCAGCGCGGCGGCGGCGGAGCCTGCAGCGCGTTCGGCCGGCAGCTTGCGACCGGTCAGTTCACCGATCATGGCCTTGCGCGACAGGCCTGCATAGACGCCGCTGCCCAGGTCCGCAAAGCGCTCCAGCGCGCGCAGCAGGGCCAGGTTGTGTTCGAGGTTCTTGCCGAAGCCGAAGCCGGGGTCGACCATCACCTTGTGCCGGTCGATGCCGGCGAGCTCGCAGGCGAACAGGCGATCGGTGAGGAAGCGATGCACCTCGCCCACCACGTCGTCGTAGTGCGGGGCATCCTGCATGCTGCGTGGCTCGCCCTGCATGTGCATCAGGCAGACCGGCACGCCGAGTTCGGCCGCCGCTTCCAATGCGCCGTCGCGGCGCAGCGCATGGACGTCGTTGACCATGCCCGCGCCAGCAGCCACCGCGGCGCGCATCACCTCGGGCTTGGAGGTGTCGATGGCGATGGGCAACGACGTGCGCTTCGCCAGTTGCTCGATCACCGGGATCACCCGGCGCAGTTCTTCCTCGATGGAGACGTCGGCCGCGCCGGGACGGGTGGATTCGCCGCCCACGTCGAGCAGGTCGGCGCCCTGCTCCGCCAGGGCCAGGCCGTGGGCTACCGCTGCGTCGGTGTCGGCGAACTGGCCACCATCGGAGAACGAATCGGGCGTGACATTGAGGATGCCGGCCACGCGCGGACGGTCCAACACCAGCTTGCGACCAGCGCAATCGAGCACCGGTGCGAACAACGCGTCCAGCGCGTTCATGCCGGCTCCTGCCCGCCCAGCGCCCCCATGTGGCGGCGGTAGTAGCGCAGCTCCTCGATAGAGTCGCGGATATCCGACAGGGCGGTGTGCGCGGAATCCTTGCACAGGCCCTTGGCGATCGCCGGCGACCAGCGGCGCGACAGCTCCTTCAGCGTGGACACGTCCAGGTTGCGGTAATGGAAGTAGCGCTCCAGCCGCGGCATCTGCCGATGCAGGAAACGGCGATCCTGGCAGATCGAGTTGCCGCACATCGGCGACTTGCCCGCCGGCACCCATTCGCGCAGGAAATCCAGCGTGGCCTGCTCCGCCTCGGCGTGGCCTACGGTGGAATCGAGCACCTGCTGCCACAGGCCGGACTTGCCGTGCTGGTTGCGGTTCCACGCGTCCATCGCCTCCAGCCGGTCCAGTTCGTGGCGAACCGCGAACACCGGGCCTTCGGCCAGCACGTTCAACTCCTTGTCGGTGACGATGGTGGCGATTTCCAGGATCGAATCGGCGTCGGTGTCGAGGCCGGTCATCTCCAGGTCGATCCAGATCAGGTTGTCGTCGTTGGCTTGGCTCATGGGCTCTCCTTCGCAGCGCAGTCTATCAAGGGACGCCCGGATTGGCCCCGGCGCAGCCGCCCCTCGCCCGGGCTCGAGACTGGGGCCGTTCAGACCATCCGCGTGCGATCATCGTTCGATGCAGACCTTCCTCTGGCACGACTACGAGACCTTCGGCGCCGATACCCGCCGCGATCGTCCGGTGCAGTTCGCTGGCATCCGCACCACGATGGAACTGGAAATCGTCGGCGACCCGGTGATGTTCTTCTGCCGGCCACCGCACGACAGCCTGCCCCAGCCCGAGGCCTGCCTGATCACCGGCATCACGCCCCAGCAGGCCGAACGCGAGGGCGTGTGCGAGGCGGCGTTCGCGGCCCAAGTGCATGAGCAGCTCGCCGCACCCGGCACCTGCGGTGTGGGCTACAACTCGCTGCGCTTCGACGACGAAGTGACGCGGCAGCTGCTCTACCGCAACTTCTACGAGCCCTACGGACGCGAGTGGGAGAACGGCAACTCGCGTTGGGACCTGATCGACCTGGTGCGCATGTGCGAGGCGCTGCGGCCCGAGGGCATCGTGTGGCCCACGCGCGAGGACGGCACGCCCAGCTTCAAGCTGGAACACCTGGCCACCGCCAACCACCTGCAGCAGGAACGCGCGCACGACGCGCTCTCCGACGTGCATGCACTGATCGACCTGGCCCGGCTGCTTCGCGTGCGCCAGCCCCGGCTGTGGGACTGGTTCTACGCGCTGCGCCGCAAGCAGCGCGTGTTCGAGTTGCTCGACGTGGCGGCCATGACACCGCTGGTGCATGTTTCCTCGCGCTATCCGTCCAGCCGCCATTGCCTCGCGCTGATCGCTCCGCTGGCGCTGCATCCGTCGCGCCCCGGCGAAGTCATCGTCTACGACCTCGCCACCGATCCCGCCGAACTGCTGGCACTGGACGAGGACGCCATCGCCGACCGCGTGTTCACTGCGCGTGCCGACCTGCCCGAGGATGTCGAACGCATCCCGCTGCGCACCGTGCGCGCGAACCGCGCGCCCGCGCTGGCGCCGGTCTCCACGCTGAAGGGCGTGGACCTGGTGCGGCTGCAGCTCGATCCCGACCGCTGCCTGGCGCATCGCGATGCCTTGGCGGCTGCCGACGGCCTCGCCGCCAAGGTGTCGAGGGTGTTCGCCCGCGCCGCCGAACTGCCGCCGGCGGAAGACCCCGAGCTCGCGCTGTACGGCGGCTTCCTGCCCGACGCCGACAAGCGCCTGCTGCGCGAGGTGCGCGCCACGCCGCCCGAACAACTTGGCTTGCGCACTTTCGCGTTCCGCGATCAGCGTTATGCGGAACTGCTGTTCCGCTACCGCGCCCGCAACTGGCCCGAGACCCTGAATGCCGGCGAACGCGAACGCTGGCAAAACTTCCGACGCCAGCGCCTCACCCGCCCGACGCCGCTCACCACGCTCACCCTGGACGACTATTTCGCCGCGCTCGCCGCCTTGCGCGCCGATCCATCCCGGCAAGACAAGCTGCCCTTGCTGGATCAGTTGCAGGCCTGGGGCGAAACGCTCGCAACCGAAATGACCTGACACATCGAACTGACCGAGACGCCATGCCCCACGCCTACTTCAGCCCCGCCACGTTCAAGTTCCTGCGCGCACTGGCCCGCAACAACAACCGCGAGTGGTTCGCCGCGCACAAGGCCGACTACGAACGTCACGTGCGCGAACCCTTCCTGCAGCTCATCACCGACATGCAGGCGCCGCTGGCAAAGATCAGCGCGCATTACCGCGCCGACCCGCGCAAGAACGGCGGCTCGCTGTACCGCATCTTCCGCGACACGCGCTTCTCCAACGACAAGCTGCCGTACAAGCCATGGCAGGGTTCGCGCTTCTTCCACGAGCGCCGCCACGAAATCCCCGCGCCCGCGTTCTACCTGCATATCCAGCCCGGCGATTGCTTCGCCGGCGGCGGCATGTGGCACCCGGAGCCCGACGCGCTGAAGAAGATCCGCGCCTTCATCGCCGACAACCCGGCCGCGTGGAAGCAGGCCACGCAAAGCAAGGCGTTCCGCGAGCACCTGGCGTTCTGGGGCGAATCGCTGAAGCGTCCGCCGCACGGCTACGACCCCAACCACGCGTTGATCGAGGACCTGAAGCGCAAGGACTTCGCCGCCGGCGAAGGCTTCGACGAAGCCATGGCCTGCTCCAGCGAACTGCTGCCGTGGACGGTGGCCTGCTTCAAGCGTGTGGCACCGATGGTGGATTACCTCTGCGCCACGCAGGAGCTGGAGTTCTAACCGGCCTCGCGACGCAGCAGCAGCGAGGCGCTCACGCCCGCGCCCACCACCGCCGTGATCACCACGTACCACGCCGGCGCCATACGCCCGGCGTGCACGGCGAGCCAGCCGATCATCGCGGCGGTGCCGGCGCCGAACACGGCATAGGCCACGTTGTACGAAAACGACAGGCCGGAGAAGCGCACCGGCGGCGGAAACGCCTGCACCATCACCACCGGCACCACGCCGACCACGCCCACCAGCAGACCGACCAGCGCGTACAACCCCAGGAAATGCGCGCCGCCCGCGGCCAGGTCGGCGAACAGCGCCCACGTGCCAGCGACCAGCAGCAGCGAGCCGAACAGCAGGATCCGCAAGGCGCCGCAGCGGTCGGCCAGCCAGCCGTAGGCGATGCAACCGACGGTGAGCGCGCAGGCGGCCAGCGCGTTGCCGAAGAAGGCCAGCCTCGGCGGGATGCCGAAGCCTTTCGGCGCCAGCGTCGGCAGCATCAGGATCAGCACCACGATGGCAGCGGTGAGCATCCAGGTCACCAGCATCGACACCACCACGCTGCGCCGGTGCCCGGCCAGCACCACGCGCAATGGCAGTTCGCGGCTGAGCTGCTGGCGCTCGCGCATCTCCGCGAACACCGGCGTCTCGCTGAGCCAGCGGCGCAGCCACACCGCGGCGAAACCGAACACGCCGCCGAGCAGGAACGGCACGCGCCAACCCCAGTCCAGCAATTGTGCCGGAGCCAGCCGCGCATTGAGCCAGGCCGCCAACAGCGAACCGATCAGGATGCCCGCGGTGAGTCCCGCGGTCAGGCTGCCGCAAGCTAAACCCGTTCGCGTGGCCGGCGCGTGCTCGGCCACGAACACCCACGCCCCCGGCACCTCGCCGCCCACCGCGATGCCCTGCACGATTCGCAGCAGCAGCAACAGCAGCGGCGCCAGCATGCCGATGTGTGCATAGGTGGGCAGCAGTCCGATCGCCAGCGTGGGCAGCGCCATCAGGAACACGCTCAGCGTGAACATCCGCTTGCGCCCGGAGCGGTCGCCGAAATGCGCCATCACGATGCCGCCCAGCGGCCGCGCCAGGTAGCCCGCTGCGAAGATGCTGTAGACCTTGACCTGCGCCAGCCAAGGCGCGGTGCCCTGCGGAAAGAACAGCTCTCCCAACTGTTGCGTGAGGAACACGAACACCACGAAGTCGTAGAACTCCAGCGCGCCGCCCAGGGCAGACAGCAGCAAGGTGCGCGCATCGCGGCGATCCAGCGGGCGTGCCGCCGGCAAGGGAGTGGCTTCGCTCATGGGGGAATCGCGGCCTGCGGAAAAGGAGCCGGCAACATAACCCAGCATGCGGTGCCTGGTGCAACCGTTTTCCTCTATGCTCGGGCGGACTGGAGTCGCTTGCCGGGGATGTGCAGACGACGTTCAACCCCGGCCTCCGGCCAGCCAACCGGCAGGCATCGCGCAGCAGAGATGCCGACGCTCACCCGCGCAATCGAGAGGGGCTTCCGATGAATCTGGGCAAACGCATGACCGCCGAATTTTTCGGCACGTTCTGGCTGGTGCTGGGGGGCTGCGGCAGCGCCGTGCTGGCTGCGGGATTCCCCGAGCTGGGCATCGGCTTCGCCGGCGTGGCGCTGGCCTTCGGCCTCACCCTGCTGACGATGTGCTACGCCATCGGCCACATTTCCGGCTGCCACATCAACCCCGCGGTGACCTGCGGACTCGCCGCCGGCGGCCGCTTTCCGCTGAAGGAAGTGATTCCCTACATCGTCGCCCAGGTGGTCGGCGGCCTGGTGGCCGGCGCGGTGCTGTACGTGATCGCCTCGGGCAAGGCTGGCTTCGATCCCGTCGGCGGCGGCTTCGCCTCGAACGGCTACGGCGCGCATTCGCCGGGCGGCTATTCGATGGCCGCCGCCGCGGTGTGCGAGATCGTGATGACCGCCTTCTTCCTGTTCATCATCATGGGGGCCACCCACAAGAGCGCACCGGCCGGCTTCGCCGGCGTCGCGATCGGCCTGGCGCTGACCCTGATCCACCTGATCAGCATCCCGGTCACCAACACCTCGGTGAACCCGGCGCGCTCCACCGCCGTGGCCTTCTTCCAGGGTGGCTGGGCGGTGCAGCAGCTGTGGTTCTTCTGGGTGATGCCGATCGTCGGCGGCGTCATCGGCGGCCTGATCTACCGCTACTTGTGGAGCGACCGGCCCGCCCTGCCCGATATCAAGGGCGACCTGGCCTGAGGGAACAGCCCGCGACACGCGGCCTGCACGCCGCGTGTCGCGGCAACGCCCCTGGACAACTACGCCCCTAGCTCTCGTAGAGCTCGATCGGCAGGCCATCCGGGTCGGCGAAAAAGACGAAGCGCCTGCCGGTGTATTCGTCCACGCGCACCGCCTCACAGACCACCCCGTGCGCCGTCAACGCCGCCACCGCGGCATCCACGTCCGCCACCGCGAAAGCCAGGTGGCGCAACCCCTGCGCCTCCGGCCAGGAGGGGCGCGGCGGCGCACCGGGAAAGGAGAACAGTTCCAGCTGCACGCCGGGGCTGACTTCCAGGTCGCACTTCCAGGAATCGCGGGCCTCGCGGTACACCTCGTGCACGACGCGCAAGCCCAGCAACTCGCTGTAGAACGCCTTCGAGCGCGGATAGTCCGAGCAGATCAGGGCGACATGGTGGATGCCGCGCAGCAGTGGCTCCGGCATGGTCAGGCCTCCGCGAAGGGAAACGCCAATACATCGGCGATCGCGTCCGTGCCGGCCAGGCACATCAGCAGGCGCTCCAGGCCCAGCGCCACGCCGGCGCAGTCGGGCATGGCGTCCAGCACGGCGAGCAAGTGCCTGTCCAGCGGCAGCTCGCGCTGGCTGCGCTCGCGACGACGCGCATTGTCGCGCTCGAAGCGTGCGCGCTGCTCCGCCGCGTCATTGAGCTCGTGGTAGCCGTTGGCCAGCTCGTACGGCCCCAGGTACAGCTCGAAGCGTTCGGCCAGCGGCGGATCGCCGGGGCGCACCTTCGCCAGCGCACACTGGCTGGCCGGGTAGTCGTGGATCACCGTGATGCGGTCGCGCGGAAACGCCGGCTGCAGCTTGTGGGTGAGCAGCAGGTCCAGCCAGTCGTCGCGGGTCAATCCCGCGGGGTCGATGCCCTGCTCCGCCAGCGGCGCGCGAAGCGCGTCAATCGGCGCATGCGCCGGGTCCAGCCCCAGTTCGTCGATGAACAGCTGGCGGTAGCCCTCGATCAACACCTCGGCGCGGCGACCCAGCATCGCCAGCGCGGCCTCCACCAGTTCGATGGTCTCGTGCATCAGCCGGCGGTGATCCCAGCCGACCCGGTACCACTCCAGCATGCTGAACTCGGGATTGTGCCGCCCGCCCGCCTCGCCGTTGCGGAAAACCCGCCCCAGCTCGTAGCAGTCGCCCACGCCGGCCGCGAGCATGCGCTTCAGCGCATGCTCGGGCGAGGTGCGCAGCCAGCGCTCGCGCGCGCCGGCGTCGGCATGGCCACTGAACTGCGTGCTGAAGCTCTCGATGTTCGGCTCGGTGTTGCCGGCCGCCGAGAGGATCGGCGTCTCTACCTCCAGCACCTGGCGCCCGGCGAAGAAGGCGCGGACCAGTGCATACAGGCGGGCGCGCAGGTGCAGCGCTTCGTGCAGGTCCGGCCTGGTCACGATGCGGCTCCGTGCCTGCCCAGCAGCTCAAGCAACTGCGCCTCGTCCCACACCGGCACGCCAAGCTCGTTGGCCTTGTCGAGCTTGGAGCCGGCCTCCGCGCCGGCTACCACGAAGCTGGTCTTCTTCGACACGCTGCCGGCGACTTTCGCGCCCAGCGCTTCGAGTTTTTCCTTTGCCTGGTCGCGGCTCAT
>JAJZET010000123.1 GCA_021805685.1 Pseudomonadota bacterium | reverse complement strand
GGGTACGGCGACCGCCTCGGTCGCCGTACCCGCAACCCTCATTTGCCGTTCGGCACGGTCAGGCCGAAGAAGCGGTTCTGGCCATTGCGCCGCACCAGCAGCAGCACGGTCGAACCGGCCTTGACGTCCTTCGTGGCGGCGCGGAACGCCTCGACGCTGCCTACCGCCTGCTGGTTGACCATCAGGATCACGTCACCCGGCTGCAGGCCCGCCTGGGCCGCGACGTTGCCGGTGATGTCGCCGATCAGCACGCCCTGCCCCGGCTTCAGGCCCATCTGGCTGCGGGTCGCGTTGTCCAGCGGCTTCACGGTAAGGCCCAGCGCGGCGCTTCCGCTGCTTGCGCCCGGCATCGTGCCACCGTTGTCCACTGCGTTCTGGTCACGCGGCATCGCCCCGATGGTGACCTGCACGGTCTGCTTCTTGCCGTTGCGCAGGATCACCACCGGCACGCGTGTGCCGGGCTTGGTCATACCGACCAGCGGCGGCAGGTCGGCAGGGCCGTGGATGGCGTGGCCGTCATAGCTGAGGATGATGTCGCCCAGCTCGATGCCGGCTTTCTCGGCTCCGCTGCCTGAAGTCACCTGCGCAACCGCCGCACCAGAGGCGTCCGGCAGCTTGTAGGCCTTCTCCATGTCGTCGTCCACGGCTTGCACCAGTACGCCGAGCTGACCGCGTGTGACGTAGCCCTTGGTCTTGAGCTGCTCCACCGCGTTCATCGCAAGGTCGATGGGGATGGAAAACGACACGCCCTGATAGCCGCCGGTGCCCGAATAGATCTGCGAGTTGATGCCCACCACCTGCCCTTGCAGGTTGAACAGCGGACCGCCGGAATTGCCGGGGTTGATCGGCACGTCGGTCTGGATGAAGGCGGTATAGGGCTGGTCCTGGTTGCCAAGGTTGCGGCCCACCGCGCTGACGATGCCCTGGGTCACGGTGTAGTCGAAGTCGAACGGCGAACCGATCGCCAGCACCCACTGGCCCGGCTTGAGCATGCTCGAATCGCCGATCTGCACCGTGGGCAGGCTGCCGCCCGCACTCACCTTCAGCAGGGCGATGTCGTAGGTCGGGTCGGTACCCACCACCTTGGCGTCGAGGATGCGCCGGTCCTGCAGGCGCACGATCACCTTGTCCGCATTCGCCACCACGTGGTTGTTGGTGAGGATGTAGCCGTCGGCGGAAATGATGAAGCCCGAACCCAGCGAGGTATGCGCCTGCTCGGCCGGCGACGGCATCATCGGCATGCCGAAGAATCGGCGGAACAGTTCGGCCTGCGGATCGTTCGGCATGCCACCCGGCTGGCCGTGCAGCTGCGGTTTGTCGCCGCCGTCGTATTTCGCCTCCACCTGCACCACGGCGGGTGCATTCTTCTGCACGATGCCGGTGAAATCCGGCAACGAGGCCGCGGCGGGCGCGGGCTGGGCTTGCGCGCCGGGTACGGCGAACAGCGTGCAGGCCAGCGCGCAGCACACGAACAGGCCCAGGCGCGGACTACGCAGGATGGTTGGTTTCATGACGCCTCCTTTTGGCTCAAACGAGGAATGGGCACAACACGCCAGCGGCCCGGTCGGGCCGCGTGCGGAATGATGGAGAGTGAATTGCAGCGAGCCGCGGAACACGCACGCGGTCTGGCATCACTGCGCGCCGGCAGCGCCCTGGCTCGGCGCGTCAGGCACCTGCTGCCGGGAGGGGTCGAGCAGGATCAGGTAACTGCCGTCATGGTTGTCCAGGGTGCGGTAGCGCTGCGCCTGGAATGACGAAAGGCCGCGGGCATAGGGCGAGAAACCGGCACCGGCCGGCGCCCCCAGCGTGGCCGAGGCAGGTTGGCTGAGCAGGCCAGGCGGCTTGCCGCTCAGCCACGGCGGCACCACCGCCACTTCCGGCGAGGACTGCATGGCAGCGGCGGGTGCATTGCGGATTGGCGTGCCGGTAGCCTGCGCGGTAAGCGGCGCGGCTGGGCTTTCGGAATGGTTGCCGGCGGGCTGGGAAACCATCAGCGCTGCGGCGGCCACGCTGGCGGCGATGGCGCCGCCGGCAGACCAGCGCAGCCAGCGATGCTGGCGCGGCGCGGCCACGGCAACCGCCGCGCTTTCCTGCTGCTCGATGGCCAGCATCACCCGTGCCGAAAAGCCACTGCCGACCAGCGGCGGCAACTGCCGCCGGAGACCGTCACGGGCCACGTGGTAGCTCGCCCATGCATGCTGCAACCCGGCGTCGTGGTCGAGACGGCGCAACAGGAAACGTAGCTCCTCCTGCGACAGTTCACCGTCGATGGCGGCCGAGAGGTGTTCACGCACATGCAGGTCTGGCTGGTTCATGTCGTTTCCTCGCGCCCGGTCAACAGGGGGCGCAGTTTTTCGTCGATCGCCTCGCGCGCCCGGAAGATGCGCGAACGCACTGTACCTATCGGGCATCCCATCTGCTCGGCGATCTCCTCGTAGCTCAGGCCGTCCACCTCGCGCAGCGTGATGGCCACCCGCAGTTCCTCGGGCAGGGCTTGGACAGTGGAAAACACCGAATGTTCAATTTCCTGCCGCATCAATTCCCGCTCGGGGGTGGCGCTGTCCTGCATGCGCTCGGCGCCGGTCAGGAATACCGCATCCTCCGCGTCGATGTCGTCGGTGGGCGGACGCCGCCCCATCGCCACCAGGTGGTTCTTGGCGGTATTCACCGCGATCTTGTAGAGCCAGGTGTAGAACGCGCTGTCCCCGCGGAACGAGCCGATCGCCCGCCAGGCACGGATGAAGGTTTCCTGCGCGATGTCCTCGCTCTCGGCGTAACTTTTCACGTAACGCGAGACCAGCCCCACCACCTTGTGCTGGTACTTGCGCACCAGCAGGTCGAAGGCTCGCTTGTCGCCGCCCTGGACGCGTTCGACCAAGGCCCGATCCAGTTCGTTTTCGCCCGTGCGGGCCGTTTCCGTCGTCAATGCCGTCTTCCGCTGCGGGCCCTTGCCAGATCAAGCGCGCAGCTCAGACACGAGTTGCACGCACAAGTTCAGCACCGTCGCCAAGTCTAGCGGCGCCTGATCAGCATGGGGATGCCGGGCACCCCGCTCAAGCCGTCGCGTCGGCCGCCAGGCCCAGCAGTTGCTGGCGCTCGGACAGCAGGCGTTCGAACGACACCACCGGCAGCGGACGGCAGAACAGGTAGCCCTGCAGTTCGTCGCAGGCGTGCTCGCGCAGGAAGGCGAGGTGCGCCTCGGTTTCCACACCTTCGGCGACCACGGTACGCTTGAGCCGGTGCGCCATCTCGATGGTGGCGCGCACGATGGCCTCGTCGTCGGGGTCCACCCCGATGTTGCGTACGAAGCTCTGGTCGACCTTGATACGGTCGGCCGGCAGCTTGCGCAGGTAGTCCAGCGAGGCGGCGCCGGTGCCGAAGTCGTCGATGGCGATGCCGCAGCCCATGCGGTGCAACGCCTGCAGGTTTTCCACCAGGTTCGGCGCAGCCTTGATGCTGATGCTTTCGGTGACTTCCAGCTCCAGCAGGGCCGGATCCAGCCCGGTTTCCTGCAACGCGCGGAACACCGTGGCCGGCAGCTTGGGCTCCATCAGCTGCAGCGCCGACAGGTTCACGCCCAGGCGCAAGCGCAGGCCGTAGCGCTGTTCCCATTCGTGGGCCTGGCGGCAAGCAGTGCGCAGCACCCATTCGCCGATCGGCACGATCAGCCCGGTTTCCTCGGCCAGCGGCACGAACACCGCGGGGCTGACCGGTCCCAGCTCGGGATGCTCCCAGCGCAGCAGCGCCTCCATGCCGACGATGTCTTCGCTGTGGGTGTCCACCTGCGGCTGGTAGACCAGGCGCAGCTCGCCGTTGCCCAGCGCGTGGCGCAGGCGCGAGCGCAGCGCCATGCCGTGCTCGCGCGCGTATTCCGGGCTGACTTCGTAGATCCGCCAGGTGTTGCGCCCCTCGCGCTTGGCCGCGTACATCGCTTCGTCGGCATGCTTGAGCAGGGTTTCCGCGTCGGGCGCATCATCCGGGAAGAAGCTCACGCCGATGGACACGCCCAGTTCCAGCCGCGTACCGTCTTCCAGTACCAGCGGCTCGGCCACCACCTGCAGGATCTTCTCGGCGACCTTGTGCACGTCGTCGTTCTTCACGATGTGGCGAAGCACCACGGTGAATTCGTCGCCGGCGTAACGGGCGACGGTATCGGAGGCTCGCACGCTGCCGCGCAGGCGTCGGGTGACTTCCTGCAGCACCTGGTCGCCGGCAGCGTGGCCATAGGTGTCGTTGATCGCCTTGAAGTGGTCGAGGTCGACGAACAGCACGGCGAAGCATTCGCCGTTGCGCACCGCTTCGCGCAGGATGGATTCCAGCCGGTCGCCGAACAGCAAGCGGTTCGGCAAGCCGGTAAGCGCATCGATAAGACCCTCCGCTCGCCCCTGCTCGCGGGTCAGTCCCAGCTCCAGCCCCTGCGCGAAACGCGCCGCGGCGCAGCGCAACAACGGCTCCACAATGGCCATGCCGTCGAAGCCCCGCCGGGTACCGGCCAGCATGGCGCCCAGCACCACGCGGCGCTCGTCCAGCAGGGGCAGCCCGACGAAGCCGGAGAGCTCCAGCAATGGCAGCAGCGCATCCTCGGGCGCTCGCTGCTGCGCGTCGTCGCCATAGAGCACCACCTCGCCGTCCAGCACGCGCTGCAGCAACTCCTGCGACTCCAGCGCCGGCCACGCCGGCTCCGCCCCGCTCCACAACTGCAACAGCGGCACGTGGAATTCCCCGCCGTCCTTGCGCAGCGGCCACACCGCGAAATAATCCAGCGCCATCTCGTCGAACAGCAGCCGCGCCGTGGCGTCGCGGGTGGCGCTGCCGCCGCTGCTGGCAAAGATGCGCGCCAGCAGCGCCAGCGCCTTCTCCGCCGCGCCAGCCGGCGGCGCGGGCGTGGCGGGCGCCACCGCAGGCGATGGTTGCTTCCAGAGGGCGAGCAATTCGGTTTCGATCTGCGCGGCGGGCAACCAGCCGGCAATATCCCCGGGCAATTGCGCGGGCTGCAGGATGGCCTCCTCGTCGAGTACCGCCAGCAGTCGCACGCCGTCGCAGGCCTTCAGCGCGTGCAATTGCTCGGCGCAATGGCGCGCTTGCGACGCGTCGTCACCCAGCACCGCCACCACCAGGTCCAGCGGCTGGCGCCCTTCGAGCAGGATCGCCGCATGCTGTGCATCGCGGGCACAATGGATGTGCCGGCAACCCGCCTGATCGAATACGTCGAACAGACGGCGGCGCAGGTCCCGCCGCTGGGCCACGACGAGGATGCCCTCGCTCATGCCTGGCCGCTCAGCCAGCGGCCATCGCGGAGTCGCAGCCGTTGCCGGCGTTCCGGCTCGCTGTCGATATTGGCGATCAGGTCGCCCAGTTGCTCCACCAACGCCTTTGGCGCATTGAGCAACACCACGCGGCGCAGGTGTCCGGTGGTGGCACGCGCCAGTTGCCGCAGCAGGGTGAGATCGGTCGCGGCGAGCGGCAATTCCAGCTCCTGCAGCAGGTAGACGCCGAAATGCATGCTTTGCTGCATGTAACGCAGGGCCTGGCCCAGGCGCTGCGCGTCGGGCACGCGTGCATAGGCGTCGCGCAGGCTGGACAGGCCCTGCCCCGGTCGCCACAGGTACACCGCCTGCCCGCTGTGCCTGGCGATGCCGCGAAACTGCTCCAGCAACGCCTCGCCGTCCTCGCTGCGCACAGCCACCACCCCGGCGGGGGCGGCCAGGATGCGTTCGAACACGTCATGGCCGGAGGACGGCAAGGGCATGGCCATCATGGGCGACATCAAAACTCCCCAGGTGATTTGGCACCATCTTGTGCGACGGCCATGCGACCGCGGCACGGCGCCCATTCTCCACGTTTTCAAGCCGTTCCGGGGAGGGCATACCGCGACCGGATGGCGAACCGCTTCACATTCGGGGTGATAGCTCGCATTCCTCCAGACGGGACGGTATGGTTTGGATCTCCTCCACCATGATTCCCCGCCATGTTCGAAGGACTGCGCTTCAACCACTGGAAAACGAGCCTGGACGAACGCGGCATCGTCACCCTCAGCCTGGATCGTGCCGGCAGCAGCGTCAATGCGATCAATCGCGGCGTACTGGACGAACTGGGCCAGATCGTCGAGCGGCTGGCCATCGAAAAGCCGGCCGGAGTGATCCTGCATTCGGCCAAGCCTGCCGGCTTCGCGGTGGGCGCGGACATCAAGGAGTTCGTGGCATATGCCAGGCAAGGCAGCGTGCTGGAGAACATCGAAAACGGCCAGCGCGTGTATGAGACACTGGCCCGGCTGCCCTGCCCCACGGTCGCTGCGATCCACGGCGCCTGCATGGGGGGCGGTACCGAACTGGTGCTGGCCTGCCGCCAGCGCATCGCCGCGGACGACGACAAAACCCGGATCGCCCTGCCCGAAGTGATGCTGGGCATCCACCCCGGCTGGGGCGGCACCGCGCGACTGCCGCGGCTGATCGGCGCGCCCGAGGCCCTGCCGCTGATGCTCACCGGCAAGGCATTATCGGCCAGGCGTGCGCTCGCGCTGGGCGTGGTCGACCGTGTGGCGCCGGCCGACGAATTGCTGGCCGAAGCGCGCGCACTGCTGCGGCGCCCGCAGCCACGGCCGTTCACCCGGCGTGCCAAGGCGTGGCTCACCAACTGCTGGCCGGCACGACAGATCCTCGCCCCGATGGTGGTCAAGCAGACCGCTGCCAAGGTACGCAAGGAACACTACCCCGCGCCTTTCGCGCTGATCGACACATGGCAACGCGGCGGCGGCGACATCCGGCAACGGTTGAAACTGGAGGCACGTTCGGTAGCGAAGCTCGCCCAGACCTCGACCGCGCACAACCTGATCCGCATCTTCTTCCTGCAGGAGCGGCTGAAGAACCAGGGCGCCGGCACCGAACACGGTATCGAGCACGTGCACGTGGTAGGTGCCGGCGTGATGGGTGGCGACATCGCCGCGTGGGCCGCGCTCAAGGGTTTCGAGGTGACCCTGCAGGATCGCGAGATGAAGTTCGTGCAGCCCGCGCTGGATCGCGCCCGCAAGCTGTACGAAAAGAAGCTCAAGACGCCAGAGAGGATCGAAGCCGCCACGCGTCGCCTGCGCGCCGACGTGGAGGGAGCCGGCGTGAAAAGCGCCGATCTCGCCATCGAGGCGATCTACGAGAACGCCGAGGCCAAGGAGGCGTTGTACGCCACCATCGAGCCGCAATTCCAGGGCGACGAAATCCTCGCCAGCAACACCTCCAGCATTCCGCTGAACGAACTGCGCAAGAACCTCAGGGCGCCGCAGCGCTTCCTCGGCCTGCACTTCTTCAACCCGGTGGCGCAGATGCCGCTGGTCGAGGTGGTGCGCCACGAGCAGCTCGACTCGGCCATCGAGAAGCGCGCGCTGGCCTTCTGCAAGGCCATCGGCAAGCTGCCGGTGGCGGTGAAGGGTACGCCCGGTTTCCTGGTCAACCGCATCCTGATGCCCTACCTGCTGGAAGCACTGCGGCTGTACAACGAGGGCGTGCCCGGCCCGGTGCTGGACAAGGAAGCGAGGAAGTTCGGCATGCCGATGGGCCCGATCGAACTGGCCGACACCGTGGGCCTGGATGTATGCGCGTCGGTCGGCAAGGAATTGTCGCCCTTCCTCGGCCTGGAGCTGCCGCCCGGCCTGGAGGAAAAGCTCGATGCCGGCAAGCGCGGCAAGAAGGACGGTCAGGGCCTGTACGTGTGGCAGGACGGCAAGCCGGTCAAGCCGGAAGTCGATCCCGATTACCAGCCCGCGCCTGATCTCGCCGACCGCATGATCCTCGCCATGGTGAACGAGGCCGTGGCCTGCCTCGCCGACGGCGTGGTGGACGATGCCGACCTGCTCGACGCCGGCGTCATCTTCGGCACCGGCTTCGCCCCGTTCCGCGGCGGCCCGATCCAGTACCTGCGCAGCGAGGGCGCGGCCGTGGTCAAGGCGAAGCTGGAACAACTGGCGCAACGCCACGGCGCGCGGTTCACGCCCAAGGAGGGATGGGATCATCCGGCCCTGCTGACCGGCAGTGACTTCGCCTGAGACCAACCCCGCATCGGAAGCGAAGC